>NZ_JBITLW010000010.1:0-444456 GCF_044465645.1 Streptomyces sp. NPDC049627
TTCGGTCTTGCGTTTCCGACTCTATCAGATCTTTTTCCGATCCGATTTCCTCGGCGCTTTCCAGGTTCCCGCTCTCGCGTTTCCCTTTCCGGCGGCTCCGACTTTATCAGAGATTCTGAGTCGGAATTCCCGCCCCCTCCGGGGACTGGTTCCGGCGCACGAGGTGGCCGGGTTCCCGATCAGGCGGAGCCGTAAACGTACTGGAGCGGGGCGCCCCGATGCAAATCGAGGCGCCCCGCTCCTGGTTCGCGCGGTCGCGTGTCCGACGGACCGTCAGACCTCCACCACCACAGGCAGGATCATCGGCCTGCGCCGATAGGTGTCCGAGACCCACTTGCCCAGAGTCCGGCGCACCAGCTGCTGCAACTGGTGCGGTTCGACCACACCGTCCTGAGCCGACCGCTCCAGGGTCTCCGTGATCTTCGGGATGACGTCACTGAAGGCGGAGTCCTCGATGCCGGAGCCGCGGGCCTGGATGTGCGGGCCTCCTGTGATCTTGCCGGTGGAGGAGTCCATCACCACGAAGACCGAGATGATGCCCTCGTCGCCGAGGATCTTGCGGTCCTTCAGGGCCGGCTCGCCCACGTCGCCGACCGAGAGGCCGTCGACGTAGACGTATCCGGCCTGGACCTTGCCGGAAATCTTGGCCTTGCCCTCGACGAGGTCGACGGCCACTCCGTCCTCGGCGATGACGATGCGGTCGTGCGGGACGCCGGTCAGGGCGCCCAGTTCGGCGTTGGCCCGCAGGTGACGCCATTCGCCGTGCACCGGCATCAGGTTCTTCGGGCGGCAGATGTTGTAGAAGTACAGCAGCTCGCCCGCGGATGCGTGGCCGGAGACGTGGACCTTGGCGTTGCCCTTGTGGACGACGTTCGCGCCCCACCGGGTCAGGCCGTTGATGACGCGGTAGACCGCGTTCTCGTTGCCGGGGATGAGCGACGACGCCAGGATCACCGTGTCGCCCTCGACGATGCGGATCTGGTGGTCGCGGTTGGCCATCCGGGACAGGGCCGCCATCGGCTCGCCCTGGGAGCCCGTGCAGACCAGGACCACCTCGTGGTCCGGGAGGTCGTCCAACGTCTTGACGTCCACGACCAGGCCCGGTGGGACCTTCAGGTAGCCGAGGTCGCGTGCGATGCCCATGTTGCGGACCATCGAGCGGCCGACGAAGGCGACCCTGCGGCCGTATTCGTGGGCCGCGTCCAGGATCTGCTGGATGCGGTGGACGTGGCTGGCGAAGCTCGCCACGATGACGCGCTTGCGGGCGCCCGCGAAGACCTGGCGCAGGACGTTGGAGATGTCGCGCTCGTGCGGGGTGAAGCCCGGGACCTCCGCGTTCGTGGAGTCGGAGAGGAGGAGGTCGATGCCTTCCTCGCTCAGCCGTGCGAACGCGTGGAGGTCCGTGAGGCGGTTGTCCAGCGGGAGCTGGTCCATCTTGAAGTCGCCGGTGTGGACCACCATGCCGGCGGGGGTGCGGATCGCGACGGCCAGGGCGTCCGGGATGGAGTGGTTGACCGCGACGAACTCGCAGTCGAAGGGGCCGATGCGCTCACGGTTACCCTCCGCCACCTCGAGGGTGTACGGGCGGATGCGATGCTCCTGGAGCTTGGCCTCGATGAGGGCGAGGGTCAGCTTGGAGCCGATCAGCGGGATGTCCGGCTTCTCGCGGAGGAGGAAGGGGACGCCGCCGATGTGGTCCTCGTGGCCATGGGTGAGGACGATGCCCTCGATGTCGTCGAGGCGGTCCCGGATGGACGAGAAGTCCGGCAGGATCAGGTCGATTCCGGGCTGCTCCTCCTCGGGGAAGAGCACTCCGCAGTCGACGATCAACAGGCGGCCGCCGTACTCGAAGACCGTCATGTTTCGGCCGATTTCGCCGAGGCCGCCGAGCGGGGTGACCCGCAGGCCGCCTTCGGGGAGCGGCGGGGGCGGGCTGAGTTCAGGATGCGGATGACTCAAAAGACTCTCCTCACCACGCGCGCCACGTACCGGTCGGGCACGTGGCGCGCGTGACGTTCGTGCAGAAGCAGTTGTCGTTGTGGGGTGCGGGCACCGGTGGCCCGCTTATTCAGTTGTGAAGTCCGATGCACGCCCTGGCGCGCGAAGTCTGGTGCTAAAGCTGTACCCCGCCTGCGGCAAGATCGATCTTGAGCTGTTCGATCTCCTCGGCCGAGCACTCGACCATGGGGGCGCGCAGGGGGCCGGCGGGCTGGCCCTGGAGGGCGAGTGCGGCCTTGGTCGTCATGACGCCCTGGGTGCGGAACATGCCCGTGTAGACCGGGAGCAGCTTCTGGTGGATCTCGGTGGCCTTCTGTACGTCTCCCGAGACGTACGCGTCGACGAGCGCCCGCAGGTCGGGGGTGACGACGTGGCCGACGACCGAGACGAAGCCGACCGCGCCCACCGAGAGCAGGGGCAGGTTCAGCATGTCGTCGCCGGAGTACCAGGCGAGGCCGGAGCGGGCGATCGCCCAGCTGGCGCGGCCGAGGTCGCCCTTGGCGTCCTTGTTGGCGACGATGCGCGGGTGCTCGGCGAGGCGGACGAGCGTCTCGGTGCTGATCGGGACGCCGCTGCGGCCGGGGATGTCGTAGAGCATGACCGGCAGCTCGGTGGCGTCGGCGATGGCCTTGAAGTGCCGGTACAGGCCCTCCTGCGGGGGCTTGTTGTAGTACGGCGTGACGACCAGGAGGCCGTGGGCGCCCACCTGCTCCGCCGCGCGGGCGAGCTGGAGGCTGTGGTGGGTGTCGTTGGTGCCGACGCCGGCCACGACGTGGGCGCGGTCGCCGACCGCCTCCAGTACCGCTCGTACGAGGTCCGATTTCTCCGCATCGCTGGTGGTGGGCGACTCGCCGGTGGTGCCGTTGATGATCAGGCCGTCGTTGCCTGCGTCCACCAGGTGCGTGGCGAGCCGCTGCGCGCCGTCGAGGTCGAGTGCGCCGTCCGCCGTGAAGGGCGTGATCATGGCGGTGAGGACCCGCCCGAAGGGGGTCTGCGGAGTGGAGGTCGGAGCCATGGGTTACACGCTACTCGTTGCGCACGGCCTGGTCTGCCCTCGGGGGGTGCGGAAAAGTCCTGACAAAGATGGAGCCCGGCACTGCCTGCTCGGGGGTTCAAGCAGTGCCGGGTCCGTTTGATCAGGCTAGATGAACTTCTCTAAATGCCGCAATACGGACACTTCATGAGGCTGATCCGTGGAGCCGTGCCCGGCTCGAGAACGGAGCCTCGCTAGGGCGCCACCCGGCCGTTCGCATTGAAGGCGGCGTACGTCAGAGGCATGAGCTTGGCCCACTCCGCCTCCATCCTCTCGCCGACCATTTCGATCTCCCGCTGCGGGAAGGACGGCACCTTGGCCAGCTCGTGCTGGGTGCGCAGGCCGAGGAAGTGCATCAGGGAGCGGGCGTTGCAGGTGGCGTACATCGAGGAGAACAGGCCGACCGGGAGGACCGAGCGGGCGACCTCGCGGGCGACGCCGGCGGCGAGCATCTCCTGGTAGGCCTCGTACGACTGCCGGTACGAGTCCTCCATGACCCGGCCGACCAGCTCCTGCTGGGCCTGGGTGCCCTCCACGAAGACGTACTTGCCCGGGCGGCCCTCCTGGACGAGCTTGCGGGACTCGTCGGGGACGTAGAAGACCGGCTGGAGCTCGCGGTAGCGGCCGCTCTCCTCGTTGTACGACCAGCCCACGCGGTGCCGCATGAACTCGCGGAAGACGAAGATCGGGGCGCTGATGAAGAAGGTCATCGAGTTGTGCTCGAAGGGGCTGCCGTGCCGGTCCCGCATGAGGTAGTTGATCAGGCCCTTGGAGCGCTCGGGGTCCTTCTGCAGCTCCTCCAGGGACTGCTCGCCGGCGGTGGAGACGCGGGCGGCCCACAGCACGTCGGAGTCGGCCGCGCTGTGCTTGACCAGCTCGACGGTGACGTCGCTGCGGAAGCTGGGCTTGAGGTCGTCGGCGGGGGTGTCGGTCACGGCTCGGAGGGTCCTTCCATCACTTCTCTCGGGCGGCGACCACTCTACGGGCCGCCACTGACAACGGGGCGTTCGGTGCCGGGCCGCGACATCTTCGGCCAACTTCGACGAACTTCTGCGAATTCGGGGAAACCTGGCACCTTTTGGGGCACTCGCTCGTCTGAGTTGGTGACAGAGATTCGTTCGATCCCCGAAGGAGAAGGACCCCCGATGTTCCGTCGGCGCGAGCCCGTCCCGTTCGCCTTCCTCGCCGAAGCCGACAGGTTCCGCAGCAATGTCACTCCCCCGCCCCGTGAGCGGGCGTCCGCCGGTCAGATAGCCGGGCGCTGGCTGCTGGGGCTCACCATCGTCGCCGGGCTCGTGGGCTCGCTGGTCCTCGGTATGCCGGCGCTGTCCACCGACACCCCGGCGCAGCACCAGCAGTCACAGGCCTCCCAGGGGCGCTGACTCCATCCGGCCCCCTCAGGGTGGTGAGTGGGGACACAGGTCGATAGCCTCACCGGGCACAGCCCACGCATGGATCGAGTGAGGACCAGCCGTGCCCCTGCCCTTCCTGACGGCCGACCGCACATTCGAGGCAGCCGAGGACGTCGCGCTGCCCTTCGAGGACCGGGACCGCTGGCGGCGCCCGTACCGTCCCGGTCCCTGGCGGGTGGGCGTGGCGGCACTGTGGTTGCTCCTCGCCTCGTACGTGCTGTTCGCCGCGGTCATCATCGCCCTGACCGGCACGGTGACCGAGGCGGCTGTCGTCTTCGGCGTCGCGCTGCTCGTGATCGCCGGTGCCCTGCGGCTGCTGCGCATGGGTGTGTGGGTGAGCGCGCGCGGGCTGCGCCAAGTGGGCTTCTTCGTGACGCGTACGGCGCCCTGGGAGCAGATCGTCGCCGTGCGGACAGTGCAGCAGCCGGTGCGCTGGCTGGGGTTGCCGCGGACCGTGCAGGGGCAGGCGCTGATGCTCGTACGGCGCGGTCGTCCGGCCGATGACATGCCGACGCTGCTGACCACGCACAATGCGGACTTCCTGGGGCGGGTCACGGCGTTCGACCGGGCCGCCGACGCCGTCGAGGCGTGGGCCTCCGAGAGCACGCGCGGCTGAGATCGACGCATACGACGCCGAAGGGGCCGGTCCGCAGTGGGTGCGGGCCGGCCCCTTCGGCGTATGCCTGAACCGTCGTCGTGGGAGTCAGGCCTCGACCGTCTTGCCGTCGTGCAGGGCGATCGCGCGCTGCATCGCCTTGCGGGCCCGTGGGGTGTCGCGGGCGTCGTGGTAGGCGATGGCGAGGCGGAACCAGCTGCGCCAGTCGCCGGGGGCCGCTTCCGTCTCGGCCTTGCGCCTGGCGAAGACCTCGTCGGCCGAGTCCCGGTCGATACGGCCGCCGGGGGTGCGCTTCAACTCGTCCACGGGCAGGCCGCCCTCGGCGTCGAGTTCGGCGGCGAGGGCGTTGGCCCTGCGGACGAACTGGGTGTTCTTCCACAGGAACCACAGGCCGATGACCGGCAGGATCAGCACCGCCACACCGAAGGTGACGGTGAGGACCGTGCCGGACTGGATGAGCATCACGCCACGGCTGCCGACCAGGACGAAGTAGACGACCAGGACGGCGGCCGTTATGGCGTAGGAGAGTTTCGCGCGCATGGGTCCGGGGCCTCGTGTCAGCCGAGGTCCAGGAAGTGTTCCAGGCCGAAGGTCAGGCCCGGAGTGCTCACCACGCGGCGGGCGCCGAGCAGGATGCCCGGCATGAAGCTGCTGTGGTGGAGGGAGTCGTGGCGGATGGTGAGGGTCTCGCCCTCGCCGCCGAGCAGGACCTCCTGATGGGCCAGCAGGCCGCGCAGGCGGACCGCGTGGACCGGGACGCCGTCGACGTTCGCGCCGCGCGCGCCGTCCAGCGCCGTGGTCGTGGCGTCCGGCGCCGGGGCCGTACCGGCGGCGCGGCGGGCCTCGGCGATGAGCTGGGCGGTGCGCGTGGCGGTGCCGGACGGGGCGTCGACCTTCTTGGGGTGGTGCAGCTCGACCACCTCCACCGACTCGAAGTAGGGCGCGGCGACCTGCGCGAACTTCATGGTCAGGACGGCCCCGATGGAGAAGTTCGGCGCGATGAGCACGCCCGTCTCCGGGGAGCCGTCCAGCCAGCCCTTCAGCTGCGCGAGGCGCTCGTCGGTCCAGCCCGTCGTCCCGACGACCGCGTGGATGCCGTGGTTCACGCAGTAGTCGAGGTTGGCCATCACCGAGTCCGGCGTGGTCAGTTCGACGGCGACCTGGGCGCCCGTCTCCGCCAGGGTCTCCAGCTTGTCGCCCCGGCTCAGGGCGGCGACCAGCTCCATGTCCTCGGCGGCCTCGACCGCCCGAACCGCCTCGGAGCCGATGCGGCCCTTGGCACCGAGGACCGCCACGCGCAGCTTGCTCATCTTCTTGCTTCCTTAACCGGAGGGATGGGGACCGGAGGGATGGGGACCGTTGGGGACGGGGCGAGCCCCGAGCGGCTCAGGCGACGGCGTCCTGCAGCCGGGACGCCTGCTTGTCCTTCAGCGGGCCGATGACCGACAGCGAGGGCCGCTGCCCCAGGATGGCGCGGGCGACCGAGCGGACGTCGTCCGGGGTCACCACCGCTATCCGGGCCAGCATGTCGTCGACGGACATCTGCTCGCCCCAGCACAGTTCGCTCTTGCCGATGCGGTTCATGAGCGCGCCGGTGTCCTCCAGGCCGAGGACGGTGGAGCCCTTGAGCTGGCCGATGGCGCGGTCGATCTCGTCGTCGGGCAGGCCGTGCTCGGCGACGTGGTCGAGTTCGTCGCGGCAGATCTTCAGCACGTCGTGCACCTGTGACGGCCTGCAGCCCGCGTACACGCCGAACAGGCCGCAGTCGGCGAAGCCCGAGGTGTACGAGTAGACGCTGTAGGCCAGGCCGCGCTTCTCGCGGACCTCCTGGAAGAGCCGGGACGACATGCCCCCGCCGAGCGCGGTGTTCAGCACGCCCAGCGCCCAGCGGCGCTCGTCCGTGCGGGACAGGCCGGGCATGCCGAGGACGACATGAGCCTGCTCGGTCTTGCGGCCGATCAGCTCGACGCGGCCCGCGGTGCGGATGCTGCGCCGGCCGGCGCGCGGCGCGATGGGGGCGGCGTCGCCGTTCTTGAAGGCGCCCGCCTTCTCGAACGCGGCGCGGACCTGTCGTACGACCTTGTTGTGGTCGATGTTGCCGGCGCACGCGACCACGAGGTGGGTCGGGTCGTAGTGCTTCTTGTAGAAGCGGCGGATGCGGTCGGCGGTGAGGGCGTTGACCGTGTCGACCGTGCCCAGGACCGGGCGGCCGAGGGGGTTGTCGCCGAACATCGTGTGCGCGAACAGGTCGTGCACGCAGTCGCCCGGGTCGTCCTCGGTCATGGCGATCTCTTCGAGGATGGCGCCCCGCTCGACGTTGACGTCCTCTTCGAGGATCAGGGAGCCCGTCAGCATGTCGCAGACGACGTCGATGGCGAGCGGCAGGTCGGCGTCGAGCACGCGCGCGTAGTAGCACGTGTACTCCTTCGCCGTGAAGGCGTTCATCTCGCCGCCGACGGCGTCGAGGGCGGAGGAGATGTCCAGGGCGGACCTGCGGGTGGTGCCCTTGAAGAGCAGGTGCTCCAGGTAGTGCGTGGCGCCGTTCAGCGCCGGCGTCTCGTCGCGGGAGCCGACGTGCGCCCAGATGCCGAAGGTCGCGGAGCGGACCGAGGGCAGGGTCTCGGTGACGATGCGCAGGCCACCGGGGAGGGTGGTCTTGCGGACGGTGCCGATGCCGCCTGTGCCCTTGATGAGGGTTTGGGTACGGGCGACGGCCCGCGCCTCCGAAGAGGTGCGGGCCGTCGCCGTGGAGCTACTCGACGTCACTGGTCGGCGTCGTCCTTCTTGTCAGCGTCCTCTTCGCCCTCGATCACGGGGACGAGGGAGAGCTTGCCGCGGGAGTCGATCTCGGCGATCTCGACCTGGACCTTCTGGCCCACGCCGAGGACGTCCTCGACGTTCTCCACGCGCTTGCCGCCGGCCAGCTTGCGGATCTGCGAGATGTGCAGCAGACCGTCCTTGCCGGGCAGGAGGGAGACGAAGGCGCCGAACGTCGTCGTCTTCACGACCGTACCGAGGTAGCGCTCGCCGACCTCGGGCATCGTCGGGTTGGCGATGCCGTTGATCGTCGTACGGGCGGCCTCGGCGGACGGGCCGTCGGCGGCACCGATGTAGATGGTGCCGTCGTCCTCGATGGTGATCTCGGCGCCCGTGTCCTCCTGGATCTGGTTGATCATCTTGCCCTTGGGGCCGATGACCTCGCCGATCTTGTCGACCGGGATCTTCACGGTGATGATCCGCGGCGCGTTGGGGGACATCTCGTCCGGCGTGTCGATCGCTTCCATCATCACGTCGAGGATGTGGAGGCGGGCGTCACGGGCCTGCTTCAGGGCGGCGGCCAGCACCGAGGCCGGGATGCCGTCCAGCTTGGTGTCGAGCTGGAGCGCGGTCACGAACTCCTTGGTACCCGCCACCTTGAAGTCCATGTCACCGAAGGCGTCCTCCGCACCGAGGATGTCGGTGAGGGTGACGTAGTGCGTCTCGCCCTCGATCTCCTGGGAGATCAGACCCATGGCGATACCGGCGACGGGGGCCTTCAGCGGCACACCGGCGTTCAGCAGCGACATGGTGGAGGCGCAGACCGAGCCCATGGACGTCGAGCCGTTGGAGCCGAGGGCCTCGGACACCTGACGGATCGCGTAGGGGAACTCCTCGCGGGTCGGCAGGACCGGGATCAGGGCGCGCTCGGCGAGGGCGCCGTGGCCGATCTCGCGGCGCTTCGGGGAGCCGACGCGGCCGGTCTCGCCGGTGGAGTACGGCGGGAAGTTGTAGTTGTGCATGTAGCGCTTGCGGGTCACCGGGGAGAGGGTGTCCAGCTGCTGCTCCATGCGGAGCATGTTGAGGGTGGTGACGCCCAGGATCTGGGTCTCGCCACGCTCGAACAGCGCGCTGCCGTGCACCCGCGGGATGGCCTCGACCTCGGCGGCCAGCGTGCGGATGTCGGTGACACCGCGGCCGTCGATGCGCTTCTTCTCCTTGATCACGCGCTCACGGACCAGCTGCTTGGTGAGCGAGCGGTACGCGGCGGAGATCTCCTTCTCGCGGCCCTCGAACTCCGGCAGGAGCTTCTCGGCGGCGAGCGCCTTGACGCGGTCCAGCTCGGACTCGCGCTCCTGCTTGCCGGCGATGGTGAGCGCCTGGGCGAGCTCGGGCTTGACGGCGGCCGTCAGGGCCTCGAACACGTCGTCCTGGTAGTCCAGGAAGATCGGGAACTCGCCGGTCGGCTTCGCGGCCTTCGCGGCGAGGTCGGCCTGGGCCTTGCACAGGACCTTGATGAAGGGCTTCGCGGCCTCCAGACCGGCGGCGACGACCTCCTCGGTCGGGGCCTCGGCGCCACCGGCGACCAGCTTGATGGTCTCCTCGGTGGCCTCGGCCTCGACCATCATGATCGCGACGTCGCCGTCCTCCAGGGTGCGGCCCGCGACCACCATGTCGAAGACGGCGTCCTCGAGCTCGGTGTGCGTCGGGAACGCCACCCACTGACCGCGGATCAGCGCGACGCGGACGCCGCCGATCGGGCCGGAGAAGGGCAGACCGGCCAGCTGCGTGGACGCGGACGCGGCGTTGATCGCCACGACGTCGTACAGGTGGTCGGGGTTGAGCGCCATGATCGTGGCGACGACCTGGATCTCGTTGCGCAGGCCCTTCTTGAAGGACGGGCGCAGCGGGCGGTCGATGAGGCGGCAGGTGAGGATGGCGTCCTCGGAGGGGCGGCCCTCACGGCGGAAGAAGCTGCCGGGGATCTTGCCGGCGGCGTACATCCGCTCCTCGACGTCCACCGTCAGCGGGAAGAAGTCGAGCTGGTCCTTGGGCTGCTTGGAGGCGGTGGTGGCCGACAGCACCATGGTGTCGTCGTCCAGGTACGCCACGGCGGAACCGGCGGCCTGCTTGGCCAGGCGGCCCGTCTCGAAGCGGATGGTGCGGGTGCCGAAGGAGCCGTTGTCGATGACGGCCTCGGCGTAGTGGGTCTCGTTCTCCACTAGCGTTTTCTCCGTTACTTGTCGTCTTTCGTCCCTCGCTGCCCGTGTGGCAGGGGGACGGTGGTGGAGAAGCGCTCCGTGCGGTGCGGGCCGGTCTTCGATCGAAGCACCCGGGGCTCGATTCCCCGGGGGCCACTACCGAGGACCGGCGGCGGCGAGGCGCGCTTCTCCTCTTCTTCTTGTCGTGCTGTGTCGTCCGTATTGCGTTGTGCTACCACACTACAAAGCGGGTGTGACACTCCGCATGTTTCCGCACGCACGGTTGACGTTCCGCACGTACAGCAAAGGGAGCGGCTCCCGATCTCTCCGGGAACCGCTCCCCTCACGGCGTCTTACTTGGCGCCCGCCGCACCACGGCGGATGCCGAGGCGGTCGACCAGCGCACGGAAGCGCTGGATGTCCTTCTTCGCCAGGTACTGGAGAAGGCGGCGACGCTGACCGACCAGGATCAGCAGGCCACGGCGCGAGTGGTGGTCGTGCTTGTGGGTCTTGAGGTGCTCCGTCAGGTCGGAGATCCGACGGGACAGCAGAGCGACCTGGACCTCGGGGGAGCCGGTGTCGCCCTCCTTGGTACCGAACTCGGACATGATCTGCTTCTTCGTAGCGGCGTCGAGCGACACGCGTACTCCTCGTGAGTCTTCATCGTTGCCACCGAGTGCCCCTGGTCTGCTTCTCAGGGGAGCTTCCGTGACTCGGGAGGCGGGGATCCGCTGGGCGCAGCCCCCAGATGGACCGGGGGCGCGTACACAAACGGCCGTCACACAGCGTACCAGCCCGCGAGCACGCTCTTCACAGGCGGCCTCGCGCGGTCCCGCGCCGGTCAGACTCCGCCGCGGACCTTGCCGTAGACGTCGAGGACGGCCAGGCAGATCGGGACCAGGGAGAGCAGCACCAGCGAGTCGGCGAGGTCGAGCATGCGGCCCCAGAAGGGGGAGAGTCCCTTCTGCGGCACGATCAGGGCGATCGCGATCAACAGCAGCACACCGGCGCCGACCGAGGCGCCGAGCCACAGGGTCCGTACGTCGACCGGGCCGGAGTTGCCCTGGAGCAGTTCCATGATGACGTCGGCGGGCGGCGAGATCGCGAGGCCGAGGACCAGCAGGCCCAGCGTGACGACACCGGCCACGAACAGGCAGGTGACCTGCGCGGTGTAGCGGAAGAGGCGGGCCCGCAGCATGGCGGCGAGGCCGGTGCACAGGGCGAGCAGCTGGGCCCAGCCGTTGTCGCTGAAGCCGAGCACCGCGCCGCCCGCGCCGATGATGACGGCGGCGCAGCCGCCCACCATGCCGAGCAGCAGTTCGTGGCCGCGGCTGGTCTGGGCGATGATGCGCTGGACGTCGACGGCCTCCAGGTCGCCCTCGATGCCCTCGCGGCGGGCCCGGGCCAGGTCCTCCGGGTTGCGGAAGCCGATCGGCAGCTTGGCGAAGCGGGCCGACCAGGCGGGCAGGAAGCCGACGACCGCCAGGGCGACGACCGCGGTGCCGGCGGCGATCTCCCGGGGCTCCGCCACGGTCAGCACACCGCAGAACACGGCGAGCGTGCCGATCGCGGCGGCCAGCGCGGCGGCCACGAACGGGGCGTCGCCCTGCGGCAGCAGCATGATCAGGACGACGGAGAAGAGCAGTACGGCGACGCAGCCGACGAGGAACTGGATCCGGCCGGGGCCTTCACCCGCGTCCTGGGGGATGGCGCCGGAGCCCGCGATGAGCGCGTGCGGCAGCGCCGAGATGCCGAGTGCGACGGCGGAGCCGCGGTCGTCGTACACCCGGGCCCGTACGCCGGCGAGTGCCGTCAGGGCGAGCGCGGTCACACCGGCGAGGATGCCCTGGAGGCCGTGCATGTCGTGCCGGATCGGGTCCGCGAACCAGAAGACGAAACCGAGCATGACCAGCAGCAGCGATCCCGCGACGAGACCGGCGATCCGCATCAGGTTGTCGTTCCAGCTGCGGGTGTCCTGCTTGACCGCGGCCGCGATCGCGTCCACCACGTCGTCGTGCACGGCCGGCGGCAGTGAGTCGGCGAAGGTGCGCAGCAGCAGCACCTCACCGTCCCTGACCCGGTGCTCGAGCAACGAGCGGCTGGCGTCGAGCACCTGACCCTCTCGGGTCACGAGGTGATAGCCCGAGGGACTGGAGTCCGACTGGACCAGGCCCGAGAGCCTCACGATCTCCGGAAAGAGGTCCTGGATCGGCAAGTCCTCGGGCAGCGCGACGTCGACACGGCTGTCCGGTGCTGCGATGGTGATTCGGCAGAAACCTGTCGAAGTCCCCGTGCTCACCTGGTGTTCCCCCTGCTAGACAAGGCTTCCTCGCGCCGCTCGTACGACGCGGAGCGCCACCATATCCGTTGCCGCACCGGCCGCAGGCGCTACCTCCCCCATTCCTCCCAGGACCTGCTCCGCATCTCCATGCTCCTGCCTCCCTCGGGCACCGTGGGCATCAGTAGGATCGACCACTGCGCGCGAACGACGCCTACGCGAACGAGAACACGTCGCGGTACAAACGGGGGCGTCGGTGCCAGGACGTATCAATCGCGAAGGATGAGTGCATCGGTGAGCGTCGTCATCATCAAACGACCACCGCGGATAGTGCCGCCGGCCGTCCCGGACGGCGAGGTCAAACTGGAGACGCCGCCCGAGATTCCTCGCGAGGGCGAGGAGAGCATGCTGATGAACCTGCTGCCCATGATGGGCATGCTGGGTTCGGTCGGCTTCTTCTTCATGCCGGGTCTCCCCTCGTACATGCGGCTGGTCGGCGGGCTGATGCTGGCCTCGACACTGGCCATGGCCATCGCCCAGTTCGCCAAGTCCCGGCAGCAGGGCGGCGGAGCGGGCATGGCCCAGGACCGGCGCGACTACTTCCGCTACCTCGAGCAGGTCCGCAAGGACGTGCACAAGACCGCGGAACTGCAGCGGCAGAGCCAGCTGTTCCAGCACCCCGACCCGGAGCAGCTGTGGGCTGTGGCGGCGGACGGCAAGCGGCTGTGGGAGCGGCGCCCGACCGACGGGGACTTCGCCTCCGTACGGATCGGCCGTGGCGTCCAGCAGCTCAACACCCCGCTCGTCGCGCCGGAGACGGCTCCCAAGGAGGAGCTGGAGCCGCTGACGGCGGCCGCCATGAAGGCCTTCCTCGACGCGCACGGCAGTCTGTCGGACCTGCCCGTGTCCGTCTCGCTGCGCGCCTTCTACCACGTGACGATCTGCGGAGAGACCGACACGGTCTACGGCAACGCCCGCGCGGCGCTGGGCCAGCTGGCGACGCTGCACTCGCCCGAGGACCTGCTGATCGCCGTGGTGGCACACCCCTCCGCGGCGGCGGACTGGGACTGGATCAAGTGGCTGCCGCACAGCCAGCACCCGAAGGCCAAGGACGGAGCGGGTTCGGCCCGGCTTCTCTTCGACGACCTGGGCGAGCTGGAGGAGGCGCTGGCGGACCAGTTGGACGACCGTCCGCGCTGGAACCGTGAGGCGACCCCGGTCTACGACCAGCCGCACCTGATCGTGGTGCTCGACGGCGGCACCGTGCCGCCGGACTCCGAACTCGCCAGCGCCGAGGGCCTCCAGGGCGTCACCTTCCTGGAGATCGCCCCGGGCGAACTGGAGGAGGAGCTGCGCGCGGGTCTGACGATCTACGCGAAGCCGGACCGGATGCGGCTGTTCGTCGGCCACGAGTCCGCGTACACCGGCAAGCCGGACCTGCTGAACCCGGCGCAGGCCGAGTCCCTGGCCCGGCAGCTCGCCCCCTTCCGGGTCGGCTCCGCGGAGGAGGGCGAACCCCTCCTGTCCAACCTGGACTTCACCGACCTCATGGGCATCGGCGACGCGGGCACGGTCGACGTCTCCCGCACCTGGCGTCCGCGCACGCTGCACGAGCGGCTGCGCGTGCCGATCGGTGTCGGCGAGAACGGCGAGCCGGTCATGCTGGACCTCAAGGAGGCCTCGCAGGAGGGCATGGGCCCGCACGGCCTGTGCGTCGGCGCCACCGGTTCCGGCAAGTCCGAGGTGCTGCGCACGCTGGTGCTCGGTCTCGCGGTCACGCACTCCTCGGAGACGCTGAACTTCATCCTCGCGGACTTCAAGGGTGGCGCGACCTTCGCCGGTATGGCGGACATGCCGCACACCGCGGCCGTCATCACCAACCTCGCCGACGACCTGACCCTCGTCGACCGTATGCGCGACTCGATCATGGGTGAGACGCAGCGCCGTCAGGAGCTGCTGCGTTCGGCGGGCAACTACGCCAACCTGCACGACTACGAGAAGGCCCGGGCCGCGGGCGCCGCGCTGGAGCCGATGGCCTCGCTGGTGATCGTGCTCGACGAGTTCTCCGAACTCCTCACGGCCAAGCCGGACTTCATCGACATGTTCATCCAGATCGGTCGTATCGGCCGTTCCCTGGGCATTCACCTGCTGCTGGCGTCGCAGCGCCTGGAGGAGGGCAAGCTGCGCGGCCTGGACACCTACCTGTCGTACCGGATCGGTCTGCGGACCTTCTCCGCCGCCGAGTCCCGTACGGCGATCGGTGTCCCGGACGCCTACCACCTGCCGTCGATCCCCGGTTCCGGCTATCTGCGCTACGACACCGACACCATGGTCCGCTTCAAGGCGGCGTACGTGTCGGGGCCGTACCACGGCGAGGGCCCGTCCCGGGTGCACCGCTCGACGCAGCTGCGCCCCGCCCTGTTCTCGGCGGAGCACGTGGCGCTGCCCCCGCAGCCGGTGATCGAGGAGCCGGAGCCCGACAACCGGGTCGACGACGCGCTCGCCGACACCGTCCTGGACGTCCTGGTCAGCCGGATGGTCAACCAGGGTCCGCCCGCCCACCAGGTGTGGCTGCCCCCGCTGGAGGAGGCGCCCTCGCTGGAGCAGCTGCTCCCCCAGCTGGCCGTCACTCAGGACCGCGGTCTGACCGCTCCGGACTACACGGCGCTCGGCCGGCTCAACGTGCCGGTCGGCCTGGTGGACAAGCCGTTCGAGCAGCGGCGTGACGTGCTGTACCGGGACTTCTCCGGCGGTGCGGGTCACGGTCTGTTCGTCGGTGGTCCGCAGTCCGGCAAGTCGACCCTGCTGCGCACGCTCATCTCGTCGTTCGCGCTCACCCACACCCCGTCCGAAGTGCAGTTCTACTGCCTGGACTTCGGTGGTGGCGGTCTGATCTCGATGGAGGAGCTCGCCCACGTCGGCGGGGTCGCCAACCGTCTCGACGCCGAGAAGGTGCGCCGTACGGTCAGCGAGGTCGAGGGCATCCTCAACGCGCGCGAGGAGTACTTCCGCGCCAACAACGTCGACTCGATCCAGACCTACCGTCAGCGCCGCAACGCGGGGCATCTGCCCGACCAGCCCTGGGGCGACGTCTTCCTCGTCATCGACGGCTGGGCGACATTCAAGACGGACTACGAGCTGCTCGAATCCACCGTCACGGAGATCGCGACGCGCGGTCTCGGCTTCGGTGTGCACGTGATCCTCACGGCGAGCCGCTACACCGAGGTGCGGCCCGCGCTCAAGGACATGCTGCAGAACCGCATCGAGCTCAGGCTCGGTGACCCGACCGAGTCGGAGATCGACCGCAAGGTCGCGCAGAACGTGCCGGCCACCGTGCCGGGCCGCGGTCTGACCCAGGAGAAGCTGCACTTCATGGCGGCGCTGCCCCGGGTCGACGGCTCCTCGGAGACGGAGGACCTGTCCGAGGCGACGTCGATCCTCATCCGCGGCATCAACGACAACTGGCAGGGCGCCCACGCTCCGGCCGTCCGGCTGCTGCCCACGATGTTGGAGGCGGGCCGGCTGCCCAAGGGCTTCGAGCACCCGGACCGCGGTATCGCCATCGGTATCGACGAGTCGTCGCTGTCGCCGGTCTTCGTCGACTTCGAGACGGACCCGCTGTTCATCGTGTTCGGTGAGAGCGAGTCCGGTAAGTCCGCGCTGCTGCGGCTGCTCGTCAAGCAGATCACCGAGCGCTACACGCCGGACCAGGCGAAGATCGTCATGGGTGACTACCGTCGCGCCCACCTGGAGGGAGTGCCCGACTCGCACCTGTCGCGCTACTGCGCGTCGGCGCCCGCCCTGACGGAGACGCTGGAGGGCCTGGCCGGCTCGATGAACCGCCGGATGCCCGGCCCGGACGTCACGCCCGAGCAGCTGCGCAACCGCAGCTGGTACAACAGCCCGGACGCGTTCGTCATCGTCGACGACTACGACCTGGTGGCGACGGGCGGGAACCCGCTGTCCCCGCTCCTGGAGTACCTGCCGTTCGCCCGTGACATCGGTCTGCGCATCATCATCGCCCGCGCCTCGGGCGGTGCGAGCCGGTCGCTGTACGAGCCCGTGATGCAGCGCATGCGCGAGCTCGGCGCCCAGGGCGTCGTCCTCTCCGGCGACCGATCGGAGGGCGCGCTCCTCGGCAACATCACGGCGACGCAACTGCCGCCCGGCCGTGGGTACTTCCACACGCGGCGCCGCGGTGGGCAGCTCATTCAGACGGGGTGGCTGCCGCCTCGGTTCTGAGAATCGGCCGCTGCAGCCGGAGGGGCGGTACCCGCGTGGGTACCGCCCCTCTCCGTTGCCCGTGTGGGGTGGGTGTCGTACGGGTGCCGGCGCTAAGGTGGCGTTGCGACAGAAAAGTCGCCACTGAACGGACGAGCCACGGGGGGCAGTTGTGCCGTCGGATTACATGGACTCCGATCCCGCGGTCCTCAAGACCGAGGGCTACCACATGTTCAACGTCGGGGTGGACTTCGCCAAGGCCGTCGCGGCCCTGCAGACCGGTCTGGGCGCCCTCGAGAAGGGCGAGACCCCGCCGTGGGGCGACGACGACATCGGCGAGAAGTTCGGCGTCGTCTACGAGGGCCTGCGCGACGGCATGTACGACTCGATGGGCAGCCTGGCGGAGCGGATCGCCGGCATGGGGGTCGCGTTCGGAAAGATGGGCGTGGCGCACGAGCAGAACGAGGCCGAGCAGGAAGCCATCTGGAAGGAGACGATGGCCGAGTACGACGGTCAGGTGCAGGTTCCCTCCGGAGGCGTGCACGCAAGGTTGCGGCCGCACCAGAGCCTCTGATCCGCGACGGACATGTGAGGGCCTCGGACGACAAGTAGGGTGAGACACACACGTCGTTCGCACGTCAGGAAGAGGCCCAGCAGCATGACCGAGGCACGGGACAACGAGGTCGCGACTCAGGCCGAGGACATCAAGGCGCGCAAGGAACGGGAGCGGGACGAGCTGTACGCCCTCGACATCTCCGGGGTCGAGTGGCAGTGCGCGCCCGGCACCGAGGAGCACGAGGAGCGCGTCGAGATCGCGTACCTGCCCGAGGGCGCGGTGGCCATGCGGTCGTCTCTCGACCCCGGCACCGTCCTGCGGTACACCGAGGCGGAGTGGCGGGCGTTCGTGCTCGGGGCGCGGGACGGGGAGTTCGATCTGGAGCCGGCGCCGGGCAAGGGTGGCATGCCGGTCGAGTAGGCCCTGCTGGTCGTACGCGAGCAGACCCTGCTGGTCGTACGCGAGGGCTTTCCGGCCGTCGTCCGCGACAGCGGGCGGCGGCTGTTCTCGCGACAGACGGTCGAGACCCTGGCCGAGCTGATGGAACAGGGTCAGCGGGGCCCTTCCCCCAGGACCCCGCAGGCCACCCCCAGCATCACAGCCACCATGGCCCAGCGGGTGCGTCCGCGCCGTGCCAATTCCACGCTGAGAGCGCAGAAACCGGCGCCCACGCCCGGTGCGACGGCCCAAAGCGCCGTCCGAGAAGCGCTGGTGAGGCACTGGACCATCACGAAGAGGCAGACCACCGCCATGATCGCCGCGACAGCCATGACGCTGCCGCGGGCATTCCGGGCCTCCCGTGACCGTGCCCTCGCGAATCCCGGATCCGGTTGCCCTCGGAAACGCCGCCTGAGGTCGTCCACGCCGGGGCGGAACGGTTCACCGTCGCCGCCTGGCGTCGGCTCCGATCTCTGCGCCTGGGTCTGCCCGTGCATCTGTGCCCGCATCCCCGCCTGTTCCCCGTCATGCGTCGTCCTGGTGAGGCAGCGTAGTGCGCGTCTTCACCGCGCTGCTCCGCAGGGCTCCGGCCAACGGTGGGGTCCTGCAACAGATTTGTGACAGCTAGCCCCTGAGGTTGCCTGCGGGTGATTCCGTAAACTTTGCGGGCGGCTGTACTCCTGTGTGTTTTCCCTTGACGGATGAGGGAGTTGTACAGCCGAGCTGTCTGACGGGGGTGCTTTCTGCTGTGGCGATGATGTTGCCGGACGAGCTCGAGTGGGTTCTCGAGATGCTGGGCTACAAGTGGCCCACGGCGAACGAGGACAAGCTCAGAGACTGCGCCGCCGTGTGGCGGCAGTTCGGCCCAGTCGTCGCCCTCCAGGCGGATGCCGCTCATGCGACCGCCTCAACCGCTTCTATGGACCAGAACCAGGCTGAGCCCCATGCCAGACACCGTTGAGGCCCTCGTGGAAAGCCTCTCCGCAAGGGACCGCACTGCTAGGAGGGCCGCGAAAGACGCCCTCGTCGCGCTCGGAGCGGAGGGGATCGACCAGCTCCTGCCCTACGCCCTCGACACGCATCCCAGGAACCTGAGGCATGACGTCCAGTCCATCATCGAACGCTGGGGGGACGAGGCGATGCCACGCCTTCGTGAAATCCGACGTACGGGCCCTGGGCAGCTGCGCAGGAAAGCACTTGAGATCCTGGTCGACATGGGCGGCCAGGAAGCGCTCGACGATGTCGACCGGCATGCTGTGGAACGCCTCGTGCGGATCAAGATCCTGGACGAACGCCCGGTGAAAGTCCCCTTCGAGGCGGGCCGCTGGCTGGCCTTCCCGGCGGATCGACTCGACGATGCCATATCGGCTCTCGGCCTGCACGACGTTCGGCCGGTCACCACAGTGATGGGCGTGGCCGCCGCTACACAGGCCACCGACTTCCTGGAATTCCGGGACGCCCAGAGCGCGACGCACAGGGCCTACCGGGTATTCATCACGCCGGCATTCGAGAATTCGTACGCAGAGGGGAGCATCAAACGCTGGCACATGCTGTGGGGAAACTCGTTCCTGGACGAACTCGACGGTTTCGAGCTGGCCAGGGAGCTCAGTGTGCGTTGCGGTGAGGCCCACTTCTACGTCCTCGACCCCTATAACGCCTCCGAGAACTGGTACGTCGCCCGCGACGGTCACACGCGGAGGAGCTACAGCACCTACGCCCACCCACAGTTCGAAGGAGAACCACTGCCGTTCGAAGCCTGGTACATGGAGAACGCCGACGAGGACGAAGCCGAAGCCTTTTCAGAAGGCGTTCCCCACGCCTCCACGGCAGCCGAAAACCTGTCGGTCGAACCCGGCCCTCAGCTCGCGGAAGACACCCATGGCCACGGCTGGCTCGCCACCACCCACCCCGACATACCGAACTCCCGCTTCAAGGGCGCCCTGCCCACCTGAAGCCAGCACCGGCCCATGGCCTGAACCGCTCGACAGTCAGAAGCCTTCGCACACGTCCGCGCCAGCGGAGGACGGGATCCCATGACCGATTCGACCGATGTCTACGCCCCACACCCCCACATAGGCGGCCGGGTCGCCGCCCTGCGCGCGCTCGCCGCGTGGCGCGGGGCCGCTCCCGGCGCTCCACGCGTGGTCGTGCTCACCGGCGGCTCCGGCAGCGGGCGTTCGCGGCTGCTCACCGGGTTCCTGATGCTGTGCGAGCCGGAGTACCGCAAGCGCCTGCCGCTGGACGAGATGGACCCGTCGACGGTGCCTCCGGAGCTGCCGGCCCCCGCGGTGCCGTCCGCCGAAGGGTTGACCGCGGCTCAGGTGCTGTGGCTGCTCGCCGACCACTACGGCCTCAACGCGACCAGCGTCGAGGGTGTCCACGCCGAACTGGCCGCTCTCGACGAGCCGGTGACCGTCGTCGTACCGGATGTCGACCGTGCCGGTCCGGTTCGGGCCGCGGGCGAGCCCGCACGGCTCGTACGGGAGGTGCTCGCCCCGCTGGCCGCCATCGAGACGGTCCGGCTGCTGGCCGAGGTGCCGCGCCCGCTGGCCGCCGAGCTGGCCGCGGGGCTGCCGAGCGGCACCGTGCAGGTCATCGACCTCGACGAGCCGGAGTGGGCTGACCCGGCAGGGCTGGTGCTGCACGCCCGGGCCGCGCTCAATCCGGAGTTCGGGGCACCCGAGCTGCCGTTCACCGTCGATCCCGCCGCCCGCCTCGCCCTGGGAGCGGCCATCGGTCGCCGGGCCGGGAGTCCGTTGGTCGTCGAACTCGCCGTCACCTGCATCCTGATGGCTCCGGAGGGCTTCGACCCCGCCGACGAGAGCCTGCTGCCGACCTCTGTCGGTGAGGCCCTCGACCTGCATGCACGGCGGCTCGGTGCCGACCCGCGGACGCTACGGCTGCTGCTGGCACCGCTGGCCCTGGCCGAGGGCGACGGGATACCGGTTCACCTTTGGGCGCGGCTGGTGAGCGCAGTCGCTGGGCAGGACATGAGCGAGGCGATCGCGGGCGGGATGCTGCTCGCCGGGCCCTTCGTGCAGCCCGAGGAGCAGGCCGCGGACGCGGCGGAGGGCGGGCAGGAGGACGGCGGGCGTACGCTGCTGCGGCTGCCGCACCCGGCCATCGGCGAGGAGGTCCGCGCCGGTCTGCCCAGCGTCCGCGCGGCTCAGACGCAGATCGCGATGGCACTGTTGGAGGCGGTGCCGGAGCAGGACTGGGGCAAGGCCGACCCGTATGTGCGCGACCACATCGCGGGCCACACCCTGGAGGCGGGCCTGCTGCCCCAACTCCTCACCGACCCCGGGCTGTTCGTCCACGCCGACCCGGTGCCGCTGCGCGCCGCCGTCGAGGCCGTACCGTTCGAGGAGCTCGGCGCACCGGCCCGTGCGTACCTGCGTACGGCCCCTCTGCTGACCCGCACCCAGGCGTCCGCCACGCTGCGGGCCGCTCTGCTGGAGACCGCGTTCGCCGAGGACGGGCTGCCCGAGTACGCCGAGGCCATCCATGGTCGGCTCGGCATCGAGCTGCCGTGGCAGACGCTGTGGAGCCTGCCCGTCCCCGGGATCAGCGCCGTGACCGTCGGCAGTCTGCCCCGGTCCGAGGGACCGGCCACCCCGGTCGCCGTCCTCGCCGTACCGGCGGGCACGCCCGGTGCGCGGCCGATCGGCGAGCCCGGCGCGGGGTCGGCCGACGGGGGGTCCGGCGAGGGGGCCGGCGGCGGGCCCGGTTCCGCAGTGCTCGTCCATGGGCTCGTACAGCCGGATCAGCTCGGCGACACCGACCCCGCGCAGATTCTGCGCCCCTCCGAGGACGAGCGGGCCGCCGCCCCGCTGGGGCTGAGCCGTGGCGCGGACTACCTGCGGGTCTGGGACCGGGCGAGTCAGGAGGTCGTCGCCGCGCTGATCTCCGACACGCCCTTCACCGCCGCCGACCTGTCTCCCGAAGGCATCCTGGTCGTCGCCACCGAGCGCGGAGCGAAGGCCCTCCGCATCCGTCCGACCGGCGCGGGGATAGCCTCGTAGTCGCGTACGACGCAGCCCCGCGCCGTCGTCCCATTTCCTCCTCACGATCGACCGACCACTCCCGAAGGAGCCTCCCCGTGACCAGCCAGGAGCAGGCGCTCGCCCTTGCCGACCGTTGGCTCAACCCGGAAGGCTCGGCGGAGCCGCGGCGCGAGGTCCGGATGCAGGAGTTCGACCTGGGCTGGGTCGTGTGGGCCGCGCCCGCGGAGCCCGAGCGTGACCCGGTGACCGGGGCGCGGCGGCCGCCCGCCGAGATCGGCAACGCGTGCGGGGTCGTGGACCGGCGTACCGGCGAGCTGACGGTCTGGCCGTCGGTGCCGGTCGACGAGGTCGTGCAGATGTACCGGCAGAAGCACGGCGGCGCGGCGCAGGGCGCGGGCTCACCGGAGGGTGCCCGTCCGGTCACCGGCCCGGGCAACACCGCCGTCTTCACGTACGTCGACCCGGCGAACGGCGAGGAGACCACGCTCTTCCGCACCTCCGCCCCCGGCCTGCCCCCCGCCGAGTACCAGGCGTGGGCCGAGCTGCGGCGGATGAACGTCCCCGCCGACAATGTGGTGGCCATCCACACCGACCTGCGCCCGAGCCTGCTCCCCGGCGGCTACACGGCCGAACTCCTCAACTCCTTCCGCAACGCCCAGCTCTCCTGCTCACAGACCTACGGAGCCCGTCCCGAGGCCCGTGCGGAGGGCGTCGCGGCGCTGGTCGAGCAGGTCGAGACGATGCACCGGATGGCCGGACAGCAGCCGCCGCCCCGCCCGCACCGGGTTCCGGTCCCCGCGCAGGTCACGCCTGCCGAGCCGATGCGGGACGTGGCCCTCGGCCGCCATCTCGTCGAGGTCTTCGGCGAGGACGGCGTACGCCGCTACGACGCCGACGACATCGCCGACAGCCCGCTGCCGGAGGCCACCAAGGCGACGCTCACCTGGGCCGGGCTGCCCGCCGACCTCCCGCTGTTCTTCACCGCCGACCGGCCCGACGCGCCTCCGGCCGGCGGCCTGTTCACCGACGTCTCCACGAATCTGCGCGAGCGGCGCAGCCCGGCCGGCGAGGAGAAGATCGGCGCCCTGGCGCATCTGGTGCGGATCGGCTTCGACGGGGTCGCGGTCGTGGCGGTGCAGTGCCTGCCGGGTTCCGGGCAGCCGGACGGTCTGGGTGCGGTGTGGGCGGTGGATCCGGTCACCGCCGAGGCTCGCTACGTCAATGTCTCTGTCGCCGCGTTCGCCCGTTCCCTGGCCCTGATCGCGGCGGTACGGCAGCGGATGCAGGGCATGGACGCTGTCGCCGCCGGCGGGGAAGTGGCAGCGCTGCAGGAGCAGTTGGCGGCCGTCGATGCGTCCGCGCCGGCCAACTCGGAGACCTGGTGGTCGCTGATCGTCGAGCAGATGTGGCACGGGTTGTTCTGACCGGGCCCCAGCACCATCCCCACTGAGCCGACAAGGAGCAAGGACCCGTGACTTCGGACAACCCCGCACCGCCCACGACCGCCGAGCAGGCCCTCGCCATCGTGCGCAGCCGGTATGCGGATCCCAAGCTGCCGGACGGCACCCCTGCCGAGCTGCGTGTCGAGGAGTTCGACATCGGCTACCTGGTATACGCGGTGTTCCCCCCTGTCACGGACGCCGCCGGCCGGCCTCAGCCCGCTCCGCCCGGCGGCAGCAAGATCGTGGTCTCGAAGGAGGACGGTGAAACCGTCACCGTCCCCAACTACCCGACGGAGACGGCCATCGCGTTGTACCGCAAGCAGCGCCAGTCGTGACTCGTACGGCGAGCGCGTGATCAGTCGCCTGTGATCAGTACAGCGAGAATCCGCCGCTGTGGCGCCCCTGGTTCTTCTTCCCGGACTGCGCGGCCTGGTCCTTGGAGCTGCTGGGGTCGGAAGGACCGGAGGAGGCGGTTCCGCTCTCCAGTGGCTCTCCGTGCCTGATCCGGTCGCGTTCCTCCTCCGACAGCGACTCCCACTGCCCGCGAAGAGACGCCAGGCCTCCGCCCACGGCACGGGCCACCGCGGGGTCGTCCAGGGCGTCGCGCAGGGCGAGGCGGCCGGAGAGCATCCTCTTGGCCGCCTCCTGCAGGTCCTTGCTGACACCATCGGTCTCGGTCAGCTTGCGCAGGGCGGAGTTCAGGGAACGTATCTGCTCCGGTTCCAGTGCCTCGTCGAGTACGCCGCGTTCCGGCGAAGAGCCGTGCGGGTTCGGTGAGTTCTCGGGTCGACCGGTCATGTCGCTTCTCCTCGTTTCTCCTCGCCTCTCAGCACTCGCAGTATCTCCTGTAACCCATGGGTGCCATGCTGCGCCCACCGGAACGGGAGACAGAACACGGGAGAAGGACTGGTCTTCCTGCTCGCGGGCCTCGCGCTGAGTGGGTGGGGTGCGTACGAGGGGGCGTACGCGGCGGGCTGGGCGGGCACGCGCGGCACCCTGACCGTGAACGTGTGCGAGGTGAGCTATCCGAACAACGCCTCGCGCAGCAGCCGTAAGAACCGACGGCCCGTGCGCTGCGAGGGCACGTTCGTCTCCGAGGACGGCAGGAGTACGGATGCCCATGCCGCCGTACAGGTCCGGAAACGGTATGCCGCAGGTACCGAGCTGGCCGTGCAGCAGACGGAGCCGTCGACGGCCGACGACGCGGCCGACGCCGAGTATCTCCAGGGCGGCATGGACCGGGCTTTGCGCTGGTTCGGGGCGTTCTTCGGGGGCTGGGTCTTCACTGATGATCGGGGTGGGGCTCGTCGGGGCCGGGGTGTCGTTTCTGGTCAGCTACTTCTTCTGACGGGCGCCCGGTTTCCGGCAGGCACCCGGTTCTCCGAGAAGCACCCGGTGGCGGTTCCCGATGACATCGGAGGGTAGTCTGCGCCGGTCAACTTCTCGTTGATCTCTCTTCGTTCAGTCAACCACGGGGTATCCAGGCATGTCGACGCCTCCACCGCAGTACCAGAACCAGCCGCCGTACGGGCAGCAGCAGCCGCCTCCTCCCTATGGGCAGCAGCAGCCGTACGGGTACCCGCAGCAACCGCAGCCTCCGCGCGGGCCACAGCGGCCGCAGCCGGGCGGTGCGCTGCGCGCTGTGAAGTCCGCCGTCATCGTCCTGGCGGTGTTCGGCGCCGTGGGCTACTGGGTCTGGGACTACAACACCAGTCCCACCGGTGGCAAGGCGAAGGCAGAGGCGTCGGCGTCTGCGGCCGCCGACGAGGCCAAGACGCATGAACCGGAGGTCGGCGACTGCGTCAAGGTCGCGGACCCGCAGGGCCACCCGGTGCCCACGATCGTCGCCTGCGACGCGCCCGAGGCCGAGTACAAGATGGGTGCCCTGCTGCCCGGCCAGGGCCAGGAATGCAGTGCGGAGTACGACTACGGCATCCAGCACTACGACCGCCGGGGCTTCGACTACACGATGTGCTTCACCAAGGTCTGACGGCCCGGCCTTCGGCGCGCTGAACCGGGAACGGGCCGCCGCCCACAGCACTGGGCGGCGGCCCGTTCGGGCTGACTATGAGGGTGGCGCAGGTCAGGGCAGCGCATCCGCCAGCGACGCGCCCGCCGCCCCGAGAATGATCGCCATCATGGCCCAGCGGGTGCGTGCGCGCCGTGCCAACTCCACGCTGAGAGCGGCGGAGGCGAGGGCCAGGCCGTACACCGCGGTTCCCACTCCCGTCGGCGTACCGCCGTTGAGTCGTCCCACGATCACGATGAGGCAGACGGTCGCCACCAGCGCCCCGGCAGCCATGAGGCCACCGCGAGCGCTCCGCGCCTGCTGCGACCGCTGTCTCGCGAACCCCGGATCCGATTGCCCCCGGAAACTCGCCCTGACCTCGTCCGCGCCGGGCAGGGCCGACTCGCCCTCGTCGCCTCGCACCTGCATCTGTACCTGACCCTGAAGCTGTTCCCCGCCGTGTTCCCGGCCGTCCGTCGTCATGACGTGGCAGCGTAGGTGAATTCGCTAAGCTCACGCACCATGTTGCCTTCGCACACGCCCTCCCCCGCGCCGGACGCCACGGTCATACGGACCGGCCGCCGCGGTGCCATGGTGGGACTCCCCTGCTCCGTCCTCCTCATCGCGATGGGCGCCGTCGGTGTCTTCGGTGCGGTCGTGATTGCCACCGGGAACCAGAAGGGCGAATCCTCTCCGGCCGGGTTCGCGGGCCTTGGGTTCATGGTGGTGCTGGGCGTGGTCGGCGTATTCCTCTTCCTCGCCAACTGGGCCAACCGCAGGACGAGGATCCTCGTCGACAACACCGGTCTGTGGATCGACAGCGGAAAGCTGCGGAACGTCATCCCGTGGCAGACCCTCGCCGGCGTCGGCCTCTACTGGAGCAAGTTCGGCCGTCAGACGGTCTACTCCCTGGAACTCTTCGCCACCGGTCCCATCGATCGGGACGACCCGGTCCTGTGGACCCTGGTCCGCGACGAGGAGCCGCTGCACCCCAACCTGCCCCGCCTGCGCTACCGCGTCCCCTTCCCCACCGGCTGCCGGCAGGAGGTGATCGCGGCGGTCCAGCAGTACGTCCCGCACCTCTGGCTCGGCGAGTCCGAGCGGGCGGAGGGGCACATCGGCCGGCCCGACGTGAAGGGGCACAAGGAGCGGACTCGGGGCGGTACGCGGTGAACGGTCCAGCACCGCACCACTCCGCACCGCACCACTCCGGCCAACGGTGGGGTCCTGCAACAGATTTGTGACAGCTAGCCCCTGAGGTTGCCTGCGGGTGATTCCGTAAACTTTGCGGGCGGCTGTACTCCTGTGTGTTTTCCCTTGACGGATGAGGGAGTTGTACAGCCGAGCTGTCTGACGGGGGTGCTTTCTGCTGTGGCGATGATGTTGCCGGACGAGCTCGAGTGGGTTCTCGAGATGCTGGGCTACAAGTGGCCCACGGCGAACGAGGACAAGCTCAGAGACTGCGCCGCCGTGTGGCGGCAGTTCGGCGAGACCGTCACCGATCTGCACACCAAGGCGAACACCAGCGCCGGCCAGGTGCTCGAGCACAACGCCGGTGAATCGATCGACAAGTTCCGCAAGACCTACGAGAAGTTCGACGGCGGAGGCGGCCAGGACGGCTACCTCCGCAACGCCGCCGACGCCGCCTTCCTCATCGCGAACGTGCTGGAGGCTTGCGCCTACCTCGTCGAGTTCGCCAAGTGGGCGGTGATCGCCCAGCTGATCGCCCTGGTCATCGAGATCGCCGCCGCCCACGCCGCCGCGCCCTTCACCTTCGGTCTGTCCGAGGTCGCCGGCCTCGGCGCCACCCAGGTCACCCGGCTGATCGTCCGACGCCTCCTGGACGAGCTCAAACAGGCCTTGATCGACGCGCTCATCGAGACGATGAAGGAGCCCGCGATCTCGGCGGTCGAGGCGATGATCACCGACCTCATCCGGCAGACGGTGAACGTCGGCTTCGGCGCCCAGGAGGGCTACAACATCGGCGCCACCATCAAGGCCGGCGGCGAGGCAGGCCTCGACGCCCTCAGGCAGAGCCCGCAGACCTTCCTCGAAGGCGTCCGCGACAGCCTGGGCGAGAAGGCCGGCAGCCGGGCCCGGCATGCGGTCGACAGCCGTATCGAGGGGTATGACGGGCCGTCGGGGGGCGATGTCGGCAGCGATGGTGGGAACAGCGGGAGCGGCAGCTCCGACGGCAGCGGCGAATCCGGGTCGGACGGTTCCAACTCATCGTCGGACAACTCCTCGTCCTCCAACTCATCCTCCTCCGACTCGAGTTCGTCGGGGTCGGACTCCTCCACGTCGACGCGTGCGAGCAACGGCCCGGGCGTGAACATAGGCGGCGGGATATCCGCCGACACCGGCGGTAACGACATCGGCGCCCCCGATGTGGGTGCCGGCCCCGACCCCGGGTCCGGGCCCGGACCCGGGTCCGATTCCGGAAGCCCGTCCTCTTCGGACAGCCCGTACTCAAGGCCGACGCCATCTGCAGGGCCGTCCCTGTCGGACTTCGACGACCCCTCGCCCGGCGGAACCTCGCCCGGTGGTGCGGACTCCAACGGTTCGTCCGGCACTCCGAGCACGTCCGGCCCTTCGCATTCCGGCGGCGGCTCCCCCGTGTCCGGCCTCTCCTCACCGACAGTGCAGTCCGCGCCCACCCCCTCGTCGTCCGGCGGTACGTCGTCGTCGCCGGGGGGCGGCTCGATCGGCACCCAGATCGACGGGCTGGCCGCGAGTGCGCCCACGCAGTCCAACGCGGTGCCGACGACGGCCGACTCGTCTGCCACCGGCACCGGCGGCCGTCCGGACGGCGGTTCGGGCATACCTACGTCGCCCACAGCGCCCTCCACCGGGGGCGCGGCTCCGGGCACAGGCACGCAGCATGCCCCGAGCGGCTCGGGCGGCACCCCGTCCTCGACGAGCCCGACGCCGAACTCGGGCCCGGCCCGGAACCCCTCCCCCGGCACGCCGACCACACCCTCCACAACGGGGACCGGCCCGGCGTCCACGCCGAGCCCCACGTCGCCGACGACGCCTCGGAGCACGCCGACCCCCACACCGGACGGTCGAATACCCGGTACGGCGGACGGACGGACGCCCGGCACGTCCAGCACGCCCGACGGGCGCATACCGACTCAGCGCACTCCTGGGAGCACGACACCGGGCGACGGAACGGCGCCCCGCACCACCCCGGGGAACACGACCCCGGGCGACCGTTCCACGCCCGCCAACACCCCTGGCACCACGCCGGGCGACCGCACATCGCCCCGTAACACCTCGGACCCGAGCACCGGCACCCGTACCACCACCCCGGGCCAGAACCCGAGCACGACCAGCCCGGGCCAGAACCCGAGCCAGTCGACCCCCACCAGGACCCCGTCGCCGTCCACCAGCACCCCTGCGTCGACGCCCTCGACCGGCACCGGCCCCGGGCGCGCCTCTACGCCGAACAGCGGCACCCCGAACTCGTCGCCTCAGCCCGGTCCCGGCACCCACTCCACTGCTCAGGGCACACCCGGGACACCCAGTACTCCGAACCAACCCAGTGTCGGCTCAACGCCCACCAGGCCACCCCACCATCCCGCAGGCAACACACCGAACACTCCTAGCACCCCGAACACCCCAAACCAGCCGGGTACGCAGCCCCACACCCAGCAGTCCCCGGCAAACACCCCGAACCAACAACAGCAGCCCCAGGTCACCCCGGTTCCGATCCACCACGTGACCCCGGCGCCGAACAACCAGCCCCACCACTCCACTCCACAGAACCCGGACTCCACCCCCAACAGCCCCAACCAGCAGAACTCGGACAGCCCGAAGCCGAAGGAGCCCCCGACCCCGGCCTCGGAGACCCGCAACACCACTCCCCCGGGCGGCGTCATCGATCCCACCCGGGCTGAGCAGGACGCCCTCGAGAACTCGGTCCCCCGAGACGAGAACGGCGATCCGACCCGACCGCCGGACCCGGCGGACGGCAACTGGGTCGAGCGCATCAACGGCGAAGGCCGAGACGCTCCCGGCCGCAACAACAACTGTGTCGACGTGGCCCTGTCCACGGTGGACACATACGCCGGCAACCCGACCGCCGCTGCCAGCCGCACCCCCGACACGGACGCCGACGGCACCCCCTCGGACCGCGGCGAGAAGGGTGGCCGCGACCGCATCGAGAACACGCTGGGCGCCCGCTTCAGCGACATGGGCAACGGGCGCGACGCCTTCAACCGCCTGGAGAACACCCTCCGCAACAGCGGCCACGGCTCACAGGCCGTGATCATCACGCAGGACTCCAACGGGCGGGCGCACGCGTGGAACGCCGTCAACCACAACGGCAAGATCACATACATCGATGCGCAGACGGGGCAGCAGAGCTCGAAGCCCCTGCATAGCGGTGACAACGGGGTCTTCGCGATTCCGCTGGACTCGAATCGGCAGCCTGTGACGCCCGACGGGACAGGAAACGCCGGCCGATCCACGCCGGACTCCGACCGACAGGCACCCGACACAGCCGGCACCACCGATCGTCGACCGGCTGAGGATCCAGCGGGGGCACCACAGGAATCCGATCCCGACAACACCGACGAGAAACCTCACCCCAGGGACGATCCGCAGCGCAGGGAACACCCTCGACTCACTGAGCCGGAGACAGTCGACTCTTCGCACTACGGCATGAATCCCATGCCGGACCAGCAGAACGTGCGGCAAACGAACAATGTCCGGCAGCTCGACATGGACCCGGTCCACCAGCAGCTGAACAACTGGCTGAACCCGGTTCCGACCGAAGACGGAACCGGTACGCGGGTTCCGCTCGTCGACGCCCTGCAGTCCTGTAGTCCGCCGCGCCCCGACGACCCCGATCACGAGCCGAGAATTCTGCGGCATGACGATCTGGTACGGATTCTCCCGGGCTTCGGGGACATGCACCCCGGGGAACGGGGTGCGGTGGTCGCGTCGCTGGCTCGTCTGAGCCTGAAATTCCATGAGTCCCACGCCGTGAGCGCGAGCCCGGAGCCGCTGGACGGCTATCCAAAGCCAGCGGTCGCGAAGCATGCCAAGGCGAACTGGGCACCATCGCGGCGAGACGAGGAAATCACGGCAGCACTCATAAATGACCTGGGTGGAGTTGCCGCAAGTATCAATGACGCAGGAGAGCACCGCCCCGACTTCACCGGACGCAATTACGCCACGGTCGAGGTCTACGATCCGGTAAGCAAACAAATAAGCTACGTCGTCGACAGTTCTTACCCAGGAACTGACAACAAGCATTCAGAGAAGAACATCCTGGATTACTTGGACAAACTCAACGAGCAACGCGAAGAAAATGCGCAATACGAGCCGCTGAGCATGTACACCGACCGTGAGCCATGCGGCAGGGGCGGAGGCTACGCGAACTGTGCGAGGTTGCTTTCGGAGAGAATGCCGGGCGTGGACGTTTTCTACGGGACGGGATACCGCAAGGAGGCAGAGATTGTGGACCCGGATGCGCTCGACCCGGACATCACCTTCAAGCAACAGTTCGAAAACGATCTGATCGAGAATCTCAACGAGATTGGTAAGGTTTGGATCCGCGCCATGAAAGACGGGGGCTTGAAGGGCGAATCCACCCCTGAGGGATGACCAGCAGGAAAAGGAACACAGTCACCATGAATTCTCAGCTCGGCCCGCAGGAAGCCTACGACCAGATCCGCGCGCAGCTGGGGCGCCTTTCACCCACAAAGGGTTTCCTGTACCTCGACGGCCCCTCGGGCGCTGGGAAGAGTCGACTCCTTCAGCATTTCGCCGACAACACCCCGGGCGCTTTGCTCGTCGATGCTGCGGGGTGCACTGTGGAAGAAGTAGCGGATCGCGTGATGCGGGCGATCAACCTTCCATATGGTGATCACCGGAGTTCCTTCGCTCTCTATACCCGCGTTGCAGAACAGGACTTGAGCCACATCGTCCTCGTGACGAATACGCAATGGGCGGGAAAAACGCGGTCCACGGACGAGCCCCTACGGGTCGCCACGGGCGGCATCGTGGGCCAATTCGGACGCAAATCCAAGAAAACCGGCATCAAATTCATCGTCGAAGTCGACAGTGAGGTACACGACCTCAGCCCCCGCAACCGGAACCCCATCCTGCTCACCCCCAACGACGACGTCGTCCGCCTGTCCCCCACCTCGCTGTCACCGCGTCAGCGCACAGCCATGACGGCCCTGGCCCTGTCCGAGCCGCACCGGGTGCGCTTCGAGGAGTGGCAGGCGCTCTGCTCCGCGTTCGGCACCGACTTCGACGTCGCGGAACTGCGGGCAATCGGCGAGGAGTCGCCTTTCGTCACGGTCGACCTCTCAGGCGAACTGCCGGTCGGGTTCACCCACGAACGCGATGCCCGAGTTCTTCGCGAAGAAGTCCCTGCCGACACCTTCCAAGCTTTTCAACAGGCCGTCGTGGACCGCCTGTTCGCCTGCACCGACGGCGCCCCGCTCCACGACTATCTGACCCGTGCCCTGCCCGCCCACGCCGCGGCCGCGGGCCGCTTCGAGGAACTCCTCGCGGATCCCCGCACGCTGGTCAAGTGCACCCACACCGCCCTGCTCAACACACTCCGCATGGCCTTCCCCGACAGCATTCCCGCGGGCAGTTTCGCCGCGGATCTGTATTACCTCGACAACCTCGGTCTGGCGCCCTCCTCACAGGCCGAGTGGGTCTCACTGCTGCATCTCGTGGCGCTCAGCCAGGGTGATACGGAGCGGGCCGACGCCTTGATCGAATCCGCCGGTCCGCTGCCCTGGCGGACCGTCTGGACGCACTGGCGAGCCCCCGGCCGGGTCCGTCCCCGCCCACCCCAGATCGACGTCGTCGAAGCGTTGCAGGCCGAAGCGGACGGCACCACCGTGACCAGCCGCACCGCGGACCGTCTCGAGCAGACCTGGCACGCTGCCACCGGCCGGCTCCTCGCAGCCACGGGGCAATTCCTCGGGGCCAAGGGGCCGTTCATCGAGGAAGCCCCGGCCACACGCCCGGCGCCGGCCCGTTGGAGGGCCGAGGCCTCGTGGAACCTGGTCCGCGCGGCAGCCGTCGACGATCCCTCCACACTGCGCGTGATCCAAGCGCCCAAGGTCAAGGATGTGGTCTGCGCCGGCGATCTGGTCGTGCTCGGCGGAAACCGAGGGATCTATGCGATCAAGCCCGACCCGGACTACATCGAAGCCACCCCGCTGCCCGCACTCCCTGCCTTCAGTCGGCACACAAAGGTCACGCCGCGCCCGTTCGACGAGACCGCCTGCCGCCCCACCCGCGACCTCGTACTCGACGTGTTCGATGCGGACATCGCACCTCTCCTGACCGAGGAGCAACTGCCCGTCGGCCTGACGCACGAGCCGACCCGTCGTTTCCTCACCGAGGTCGGTTTCCCTGCCGTCGGCAACTTCCTCAGTCTCAGCACCCACAACCTGGCCGGCACCGGCTTCGCCGAGCACACCTGGGAAGGCACCAAGGAGTTCGAAACGCCGGTGGGAGACGGCCCGTTCTACGAACTGGGCACCTGGATCGGCGGCATCCTGCTCCTCGACGGTCCCACCGGCCGGGTACTACGGCAGTCCAGGAAGGGCGCGGTCGACGACGACCGGCCCGGCGACCCCCTGGCCGGCTCCTCCCTGGCCCAGTTCACCGCGATGGTGTGCCTGCAGTGGACGTACATGCTGGCCTACCACACGAGCGGCGGCCTCGACGGGGAGGATCTCATCGACGAGCTCAAGTCCTGGCTTGCGGGCATCGACCCAGCCGCGGCAGCCACCAGAAACTGGGGGCACGTCACGGATACCGACGAATTCATCTACCTGTAGGCGTCCACGGATCTCGGACGTCGGGCCCCACAACAGCCCCGCCGTTCCCGGCTCAGCGTCTCTCGACCTCCCGGCGCCGGCCGCGGACCCCAGGGTCATCGCGCAGGCACCATATGTCCGCGAGGGCATTCGTCGCCATGCCCCAAGTGCACGTCCTCGAACATGCCTGCCTCCCATGGCAGCTCACCAGCACCGGCCCTGCCCAGCTGGATGAGTCTCGCCACCAGCGCCGACGTAACCTGATCGGTCAGGCCGGACAGAGGTGATGAGAGTGTTGAGCGAGGATGCAGAGCTGGAAATCCTGAACTGGCTGCTCGACCCTCCGAAGGCCACGCCGATGCTGTCGCTGCGCGGATCGCCGGGGGTGGGGAAGTCGGCCCTCCTGGCAGGCCTGCACGAGGAGTTGCCCGATTCGCTCCTCCTGGACTGCCGTGGCCTGACCGCAGAGCAAGTGCTCGACCGGCTTCTCACCCACTTCGGTCTCGAGGTCAGGCAGCGGCCCCTGCGGGATCCACTGGAGGATGCGCTCGCGGGGATGCGCACAGGGGGCATTGTGTTCCTGACCAACGTGCAATGGGCGGGCCGTCTCTTCTCCTCAACGGAAGAGGCATACGACATCCGGCGTGTCGCCGCGCAGTTCAGTAGCCGGGGTCAGGGCCGTGTGCTGCCCGTCCTCGAACTCGGCGGGCCGAGCGGCCCAGCCCGGGCCGACGGCGCGAACCAGATTCTGTTGGAAGCGGAGGCCGAAGGCCCCGACCCGGCCGCCCTGCTCATGGAGCATCGCGCATTGCGCGCTCTGGCCGCGGCCGAGTTGCGTGAAATCCCGCTTCAGGTTTGGGCATCCCTGGACACCGCGCTAGGTGGACGGAGCGCAGAGGCCGACTTGCGCAACAGCGGACAGGAACTGTCCACCGTGTTGCGCCTGGAACGGGACGGGGACGGCGCAACGACCGTGAGGCTGTGGACGGACGCCCTCAAGCACCTGCTCCGCGAGGCCGCGCCCCTCAACCGTGCCGAGCAGCGATCGTTGACCGATGCGCTCCTCGCCGAGGCCCGGCAGACAGCAGAAGGCACGGCCGACGCGCGGGTCGTGGCGTACGCGAATCGCGCACTCGCCGTCCATGCGGCACTCTCCGGAACGCTGCCCCGACTCATCGATGATGAGCCGTTGTTGGCCGCGTTTGCCGATCGCGTCTCGCTGCAGCACGCGATCAGGCTGGCATGGCCCGGAGGCCCGCCGGTGGGCGGCGTCGCCGGCGACGCCCACTACCTGGACGGCGACGGCGTTACCGCCGACTCACAGAGCGAGTGGCTGGCCTGGCTGCACTGGGCAGCCGTGAACCGTGGGCGCCGTGACTGGGCCGACGAATTGGAGGCCGCAAGTCCGGTACCGCTCGCCTGGCGCACCACATGGTCCAAGTGGCGCCCCTACGGCGTCCTGGGCGACCTGCCCGAACTCGCCGGTTCCGTGGACGGGGTGGACATCGGCACGTACGCCGGCACGCCCGTCGCGGCAAGCCAATGCGAGGGTTTCTTCGACAAAGAGGACGAGTACGACGTCGAGTTGGGCGATACAGAAGCCCTGGAACGCGTATGGCGGCTGTCGGACGGCAGGGAGTTGCTGGCACCTCGGGTGGTCCAGCAGTTCATCACTTCTGAGGGAGCCGTGGAACGGACAGCCGGAAGTGCGCTCGACACCCGCCGCCACATCCCCTCCCCCGACCCGGCGTGTCCCGAGTGGCCGGGGCACCTGCTCCCTCACTGCGGGGCAGAAGCGGTGGACGGGGATCGCTGGGTGGCGTACGGGCCGAAAGGCCTCTACGCGTTCGATGTCCTGCGCCCCGAAGAGCTGACGCTTGGGCCGGGCCCTTGGCGGCGCTCCCTCGTCCCGTCCTTCCGCTCCACGGCCGTATGGCCTATGCCCGCCCCCGTCTCCGGACAGCGCGAAGCGCTCGCCGAGTGGTTTGCCACCGCATTCGGCGACCAGGCTCTGCGCCGCCTCCCCGTCGCCTCCCTGCCCGCCGCCTTGACCGAGGCAGAGGCCGGTGCGTTGCTCTCCGAAGTCGGCTTCCCTGAGCTCGACGGAAGCGCGCCGGCCTTCTTGACCACCGTGGCCGTGGACGAAGCCGGGCTCGCACCTGTCGAACGTTCGGAATCCTCCGAACCCGCCTACCTTCTCGGCCATTGGCTCTCCGAACCCATCATCCTGGAGGGTCGAAGCGGCCGCGTTCTGCTCGCCTCGGTCGCCGGAGCCGAACTCCTCGGGAGCAGTCTGTCCCAATTCATGACCCTGGTCGGCCTGTACCGTCTCCTGCCCTTGAGTGACTTCCCTCGCGGGAGCGCCGAGAAGTTCGACGCTCACTGGAGCGTGAAGGCATGGGCGAAGGAGATCGACCCCGAAGCCGCCGCATCGTTCAACTGGCAAGGTGCGCTGGACGGACACCTGGACGACCCGGAATCGCTGTGACACGGGCGCCGCGGGACCACACCTGCTGAGAACCGAAGCCATGACCCACGCGACCGAGGGCCGGGCCCCCATCGGTGGACGGCTACATGGTCTGGTGGCTGCCAGGGCTCGCTCTCCGGCTGCAGAACGTCGAAACCGGCGAGGAGTTGGCCGGCCGCTGGCCGGAGATGATGCCGAAGATCGCCGAACAGGAACAGGAAAAGCGCAGACAGGCTGCCTGGAGCACGGAATTCTCGCACCTTGAGAGGACGTCATGGCACCAAATCCCACCCAAGCCGCAGCATCCGCCGACCAGTGCGTCTTGCGAATCCAGTCGTGGTGGCACGACGGTGGCCCTGAGCGATCGGTGGAACTCCTTGGGGATCCCGGGACGGAAGGACCGAGGCCCTGCTGCGGCTGCGGGACGCACTTCCCGACCCTGTGTGGGTGGACGCCACCGGGCTCACTGCCGAGGAGATCCTGTGGAAGGTGCTCGACGCTTTCGAGGTGCCCGACCTGTGGTCCCGCCGCGTGGATTGGGTACGGGAGCTCAAGCGTGCGGGAGTGGGCAGCAGGCCTCTGATCATCGCCAACTCGCAACGGGCCGGCCGTACACGTCGATCCATCCAGCCCAGCCGATTCATCAAGCGCGTTCTGGGCCCGCTGGTGATGGATGGGGGGCCAAGGCGATCGTCGAATCGCGCCCGGAGGATCGTTGGCTGCGGGACTGGCTGACCCTCCATATGGAAGCATCGGTGAGCCCACCTCCAGGCCTTGGTGCCGCACGTAGCCAGCCGGCTCTGCGCGCTCTCGCGTTCGCCGAATTGCGCTGGACGCCATTCCGGGTCTGGTCGGCGTTGGCACAGGCCTTCGGTGCCGAAGGCATCGATGAGGACGCCCTGGCCGCCCTGCCCCGGGAGTTGCCCGGCATCGTCGAGGCGACCGAAGGTCGGGTCCGGTTCGTGGACGAGCGGATCGCCGATGCGCTACGGGAGGAGACGGCCCCTTCGGACAGGAGCCAAATTCACGCACGATTCACCAGTCAGCTGCTTTCTTTGGCAGAGCAGTTGTCCCCCTCGGATGGCTGGGCGGCAAGCGGCCCCGTCGAGCACTACATCGCTCATGCGTTGCCCGCTCATGCGCTGCAGGCCCACAGACTTGATGAAGTACAGGGTGAAGGGCGCCTGGTCGCTCATCTCGACCCTGTAGCGCTCCTCGACGCGGCGAATCAACCGGCCGGGGCGATCCCCAACGAGACTCTCATCGGCGACGCGGCCGCACTGGGGGTGGCAGGCGTTGGTTCCGTCAGTCAGCCTGAATGGGCGGCGTGGCTCCACCTCATGGCCACCGCGCGCGGCGATTCGTCATCCGCACAGGCGCTGGAGGACTCGGGGATCGAATTTCCGTGGCGCACACGCTGGGCGCATTGGCGCCCTCCGTACGGCTGGTGCAAGGCGTACCTCCGTGCCGGATCTCTGAGAGAGATCACCGAAGTCGAAGTGGGCGGACGTAACGCCATAGGAGGGAAGGGGCAGTGGGACAGGCGGGTCCGGCTGTGGGACGTGGAGTCGGGTGACCTCATCGCCGGGCCATGGAGTGACGGAATTCCGGAGCCAGGACAGTCGGAGCCGCTCTGGCCACGTGATCAGGACAATCAACTGGCCCAGCCATGGCTGGCGTTGAACGTATATCGCAGCAATCTGGCCGCTCCTGGAGATGGAGCCCGACTACATCCCCAAGTGCCTGCTGGAACGCGGCCGCGTCGGCGACTTCCCCTCTGACGCCGACGCGTAGTGCCCGCGCTAGAAGCCATCCACACCCAGCTCGGTGATCCCCGCGTAGAGCCAGCTCCACACCATCCCGCTGGGCGCCTCCGGATCGAACAGGCCCGGAGCCAGCTCCTCCACCTCATCTGTGAACGCCTGTGCCACCGCTTCCTGGTCCCCCTCCACCGAATAGGGATGCCAGCACGCGTTGCTGTAGCGGTAGACGGCCTCGAGGATGCGGGTGAAGACGTCGAGGTCGGGTGCGAGCGGCACCAGTGTGCGCTTCGTCGGTCCGTCCAGCTGGCTACAGATGTGCACGGTTCCGTCGCGGCGGTGCAGATACAGCTCGCCGTACTCGCACGCGCCGAAGGCGATCAGGTCCGCGGCGGCCACGCCGGCGGGCAGGCCGTTCTCGGACAGGTCGCTTTCGGCCGGGGAACGCATGGCGTCGGCCGGGTGGGTCTCGTACTCGACCCAATAGCACACCCACCATTTGGGCAGGCCGATGTCGCGCAAGTGCCGTCGGCTACCCCTGTGTTCGAGCCCTTCGGGCAGAGCGCTCTCGGGTATCCGAATCACGTGCCGCTCCCCGAAGGAGTCGTCGACCCGGGCCGCGTTGAGCGGGCCCGTCGGCCGCCGGAGCACCGGTTCGAGGCCGAGCGGCGGGGCTTCGGACGACGTGCGGTCGATCCTGCCGCGCGGCCAGTCCCGCAGCACATCGGCGTCCGTCTCGAGCACCGCGATGCCATGCGCGCTCTCGACGAGATACCGGGTCCTGCCGCCCTCGGCGGCGAACGCAACCGCCCCCTCCCAGCTCTCCGGTGCGGTCAGCGCCCAGTCGCCCAGCCCGGGTGCAGCAAGCACTTCGGGTGGCAAGGGCGCTTCCGACAGCGCTGCTTCGTCCCTGACCTTCACCCTCCGCCCCGTCTCCGCGTCGAGCCAGAGCGGGCCGCGGTGGTCGACCACGTCGACGAGCTCCCGGCCTTCGTACAGACGGCGGTGGACCTGGTAGTAGTCGCCGTTCAGGCTCGGGTGGGCCATGAACCAGTTCGCGGGTCGCCACCACGCCCACACCGTTCGCCACGGCATCCCCGGCTCGGCCTTCGCTATCTGCTCGGCGTACTCCTCATGGCCGGTCGCCTTCGCCGCGAAGTGCAGCCAGGAGGCGAACTCGGCGGGCGTCACCTCCGCGCCGCCGAAGATCGCCTCGGCCTGCAGGAAAACTTCTCGTCCCACGCCGTCGGTGTCCTTCGCGGCGGCGATGTGGTCGCGCACCGCAGCGCGGTCGGTGGTCAACAGCCGTGCGGGGTCCGCCAGTACGGCGTCCAGCTCCTCGATCATGCGGTCATCGTCGCACCCAGCACTGACAGCAGCCCCCGCAGCCGCTTGCTGGGATCACTAAAAGAGCACGGAGTTCACCAGGGCACAGAGGCCACAGCCCAGCAGCCCTCCGAAGAGCAGGCTGAGACCAGTGATGAACGTCCCGCGCCGCATGGGGCGGTTCCCGCGGCGGAAGGCGGCGCTCAGCGGGAAGAGCGCCACGCCGAACATGGCGGCAGCGACGCACCAGACCTTGACAGCCTCGACGTAGAACTCCGCGAAGGTGCCACGCCTGTACCAATCCGAGTCGTATCCCACCGCCTCGACCTTCTCGCCCTTGCCGTGGTCCTCACCGGGCTCGAAGTCCTCCACGTCGGAACGGACCTTGCCATCGTCGGAGCGGAAGGTGCCGGAGCACTCCACGTCGTCCCCGATGATGTCCTTGCCGCAACGCTCGACGGTGATCGTCCCTTGCGTGCCGCCGGACACCTTCCTGGGGCCTTCCTCGTAGCCCACGCCGACGAGGATCAGGCCGAAGAGCAAGGTGAGAATGCCGAGCACTCCGATCCCTATCCGGCTGCCGACGCTCCGTTTCGCGGCAGCGGCCAAACCCGGAACTCCCCTTCCGGGAAGTCCCGTTCCGGCCTTCCGCAGGTTCCGCCCGCCGCTCGCGTCCGTCTTCAATGCTGTTCCGTTCCTCTGCGTCGTGCCTCTGTGTCGTGCCTCTGCACCGTGCCTTTGCACCGTGCTCGTGCGCCGGCCGGCTCCGGAGATCTTGACGACGCCGGTTCGCGCAGGTCAAGCCGCGGCCCCAGCGCCGCCATTCGACGTGCCCTGCCTCAACCGCCCGGGCCTCGCGGGACAAGCGCTCCCAGCAACCGCCGTAGCCCATACCGCGTCGTCAGGAAAGATGATCCACACGCCTGAGAACCCCGACATCGCCCCCACCCCCGCTGACCTGCGCGAGACCGCACCTGTGGGTCGCCGGACTGGCGGAGATGGTGCCGTACCTCGCGGGGCAGCCCACGCCCGACGCCGAGCGTGCGGCCGTAGAGGCTCTGCCGGCCGCCGCGGGGGCCTTCGGCGAGCACAGCTGCGCGCACGAAACACACCCGTACGAGGAGGAGTTCGGCGAGCTGGCCGAGGACGACCCGGCCTGGATCGGACTGCCTACCGGATATCTGTTCGCCGATGAGCCGGAACGCCGCCCCCGCCGAGACACCGATCTGTGCCCGGCCGACATCGCCGGCATCGCTCGCGTCACCGCCGACATGATCAGGCCCTTCTCGGCCGACGGCAAAGCCGCGGTCCTCGAGTGCAACGCGGGCGGCGCCACCTGGCTCGCCACCAAAGGCGCTCGAGCGGGCTACGTCATCACTCAGCACGCCAGCTGCTGGTACGCCGTCTCCCGGATCACGGAACGCTCGGTCTTCGACGCGATGATCGACGGCTTGGAGTCGGTGCTGCCGAAGCTCGGGGACCCCGCGGCCTGCACCCACAGCGACGACGAGCATCCGGACCCCGGGTTCGAGTCGGCCGACACCGCCGAGATCGGCTTCCACTTGCCCAGCCCCGGAGGCCGTGCCGAGCTCCGGGACACGCTCGACGAGTATCCGCCCGATGCGTGGCTGTGCCCGCGCTATCTGCGCTGTCTCGCCGACGAGGCGCTGACCGAGCTGCGCGCCGCGCACGCGTCGAAGTTCGGAGTACGCGACACCGGCGCCCTGGACGAGACGTACGTACGGCCCGACGGAACCCTCGATGTCGACAAGTTGACCCAGTGCGTCATCGACGGCGACGACTTCGACGAGGGGCCTGAGAACATCGCGGTGTGGGCCGCCCGCCGGCAGCCCGCGACGGATGACGTGCACGAGCGACTGGTCCTGCTGCTCCTCGCCCTCTGGATCACCCGACTCCGCGACCCGTCCTACGGCGTCGGCCGCGAGATCCGCGAACTGCTTCGCACAGTCGACCCTACGGCGCTCTCAACCGACAGCTGCCCGCACGACGGCGACCACCCCGACGAGCGCCTCAAGCGCTGGGATCAGCGCGGGTCCGCGGCCCACCTCCGGCACCTGTACGCACCCGACTCGTTCCCGGCACCCGAGGCCGCCCGGTCCGCCGACGTATGGGGCTGCCCACGCTTTCTCGCCGCGCGCATACGGCTCAAAGGACTGACGAGCGGGCAGGCAAGGGCTGACGGGCACCCTTCACGCAGCCCGCTCCGGCTCCGACGACCCCCTCCTGATCTCACTGATAACTTGCTGTTCCTACCAATTCACTCCGTGGGAAACCGATGAGCCAGCCCCCCTTCCAACCGCCCCCGCAACCCCCACAACCACCCCAGCAGCCGCCTCACCCGCCACAAGCACAGCCGCAGCCACAGCCACCGCAGCACGCGCAGCAAGCGCCGAACGCCTACAACCCGTACGCCCAGCCCGCCCCGCCGCCGCAGCAGCCACCGGCGTTCGGAGCGCCCCCCGCTCCCGGCCAACCGCCGATGCAGGGCGGGCAGCCGCCGATGCCGGGCCAGCAGCCCCACATGCCCGGCCAGCCCCCCATGTACCCGGCTCCGCCGTACCAGGCGCCGCCCTTCGGGCAACGGCCGAATGCCAGCGGTCACCCGGTCGGTGCGGTCTTCCTCGGGTTCTTCGTCTCGGTCGTCGTCTCGCTGCTCTACAGCGGCCTGATCCTGGCCACGTACAAAGACCAGACGGTCACCGTGGCCAACACCCTCTACCTGGGCCACGCCCTGATCAACGGAGCGATCGTCGGCGCCTTGGTCGGGTCAGTCGGTCACCGGCACACGGGCGCCTGGGCCTGGGGGACCGTCATCGCCGCACTCGGCGCCTTCTTCGGCTACACCAACGCCTGGCCGCTCATCGTCGCCGAGAGTCAATCGCTCGGTACCCTCTGGGACCTGTTGAGGTACGACGCCCTCCTCCCGGCCAAGGCCTGGTGGAACGACGAATCCTCCGGCGGAGTCGACTGGTTCTCCCCGCTCGGCCTCGTCCTTGCGGCGGCCGCCGCCTGGGGACTCGCCTACCTCGTGGGCAACAAGCGCGGTCGAGCCTGACTTCTCATCAAGTCCGTCTCAGCAACACGTGCGTCTCAGTGGAAGGCGGGGCTGTCGCCGAGCCCCGCCAAAGCCGCCCCGATACAGGTCACGGCCATGGCCCAACGGGTACGCCCGATCCGCGCGAGCACGAAACCCCACCCGCTGAGGGCCACACCCACGGCATACAGGGCGGCCCAGGCACCCACCGCGTCACCCCTGCCAAGGCGTACGGCGATGAGGACGAGGCAGACGACGGCAACCAGCCCGGCCAACGCCGCGTACGTCCAACGTGCCCGCGTCGCATCGCGTTGCCGGCTCTCCACAACTCCCGGCCGCCCCTGGGCCTGGAACTGCACCCGCAGTTCGTCCGCGCTCACGCCGGAACCGGAGTACTCCGACTGCCCGCCCGTGCCGCCCGTGCCGCCCGTGCCGTCCGGCCCGTTCGCCGCCTCACCGCCATGCGTGGTCATGGCGGCCGAGCTTAGCCCTCCGCCAGGACCAGCCCGTCGGCAGGCGCCGGGACAGCGGGGCGGCAAGCGGGCGGGAAGCGGATCGCGCTACATGCCTGCGAGATACCCCAGTGCAATCATCAACGGCAGCGACACGAAAGCGAGTCCGAATGCCGTAGCCGACATCCCCGTACGAATTTCCCGTTTGCCGCGGATCCCCAAGTAAGCGGCGATCAGTGGGAGGACGGCGCCCAGCAGATAGCTGAAATGCCACCCGGAATCTGCTACGAGGAAGACCATGAGGGCCCAGCTGACCGGGACGGACCCGATGCTCAAGTAGCACGAGCGCGTGAGGAAACGCTCCAGGTCGTCGACTCCGCCCAGGAAACCCATGAATTCGGTCCGCCTTCTCCGCTACACCGCGGCGTGATCATAAGCACCGGTCCCCACCTGGGGGAACCCGTCCGCCGCCGAGAACCCGTTCACGGCCGTGGACATCACCACGCCGAGCGCGCTGAGCGCCGCCGCGAACGTGTCGAACGCCTTGGCCGCCTCGGCCCACAATTGCATGAGCCGAATGGCCTCGGCAGCGGCCAGCGCGAACATGGCCGCCGAGGCGACCTGCCCGCCGACGGGGATCGCGTTGACGGCCTGCGCCGCGAGCAGGTTGACCAGCCAGATGACGAGCAGGTCGCAGAACATCACCAGGAACGACTTGAGGAATTCCGCAAACTGGAACGCCATCTGCGCCGCCTGCGAGTAACAGCTCTGCAGGGACTTGAAGGTCTCCTTGATCTCGTCCAGCTTCTTGGCGAACTCGTCGAAGTACACGGTGGCGGCATTGGCGGCGTTGCCGTCCCAGCTGAGACCGACGTTCTGGTTCCCCTTGCGCACATTGGCGGCCACCGCATCGCAGAACGACGCGAGATTGCCCCATACGTCGGCGCAGTCGTTGTACTTGTTCCAGTCCCCGAACACCCAGTTCGTGCATTCGGCGAAGGGATCGAAGTCGAAGAGCAGCTTGGACGCCTCCACGGCCATCGCCGAGGGGCTGCCCAGGTCGAGGACGCTGCCGAGCGTCTTCTGCACCGGGCTCATCTTGTATTCGTCGGCATGGCCGGACGCGTACTTGGCGAGGGGGTTGGTGGGGTCGCTCGGCGCCTTCAACGTGTCGACGGCGTCACTGGCGTCGGAGAAGTCCTGCGGATCGCCGCCGGAATCGCCGCCCGACACCTTGGAGCCCGGGTAGGTGGCGTCGAGTTTGGCCGCCTGGTCGGTGTCCGTTTCCCGGTAGTACTTGGCTGTGCCCGTCAGTTCCTTCTGGGACGCCTCCAGAACGCTCTTGACCTTGTCCAGAGCCTTCTTGGCCTCGCTCACATAGCTGTCGTGGTCACCCGCGACCAGGTCCCAGGCCGCTCCGCCGACGGAATTGTCGATCTGGGCGTTGGTGCCGACGAACGTGGCGGCCTGCGCACTGGCGTCCGCGGCGCGCCCCACCAGCTTCGCGAAGCCGTCGATCGCGCCCGGCTCTACATGAAAGTTCAAAGCTCCCCCATCACCTGCATCACCGGATACGACCGCTCAGTACAAGGACCAGCCACGCCCGTCGTGACGCGACTTCGCAGCGGACCGGTTCTCGGACTCAGCACGCCGCTCCTCATCGAGCTGCCGCCGCTCCTCCGCAAGCCGGCGCTCTCCCTCCGCGGCGAGCTCGTCCCGCTCACGGTCGGACATGGAGGCCCACTTCTCGGCGAGCGGCGCCGCCGTTTCCACTGCCTGCTCGGCGTACGCCGACACATTGGCCGCCTCGCGCAGCCCCATACGTCCGGAGAGGACCTCTTGCGCCATTTCCTTGAGCGCATCGCCACCCAGCCCCGAGGCGAGATGCTCCAGGGACTGCCGAAGAATCTTGGCCTGAGCGGGATCCTGCTGGGTCATCTCCAGGAATTCGGAGTCGTCCACGCGCTTGTCGGAACTGTCACGGGCGCTGTCCAAGGGGTACCTCATAGGGAGGGTCGGCGGTCTCGACCGGCGTGAACCTACCAACGCGCCTGCGCATGCATCAACACACCACCGACACAGGAAACCCCCTCAGTGGTGTCAACTCGGCGTGAGCACCAACCCATTGGCCGTACGACCTGTTGCCATGGAGATTTCGAGGAGAACCGTGAAATGTATGGCCACCGGCTCCCGGCCCCGCTGCCTCAGCGCTGGGTCCGCCGCGCTTCCCGGCCGGAGCCGTGCACCGGCGCATCCCGCTCGGCACGCTCCCGGTCCAGCTCGGCCTGCTGCCGTACGTCCCATTCCGCGAACTGCGCCTTGGACTGCCGGCGTTCCGCGTACGTCTGGTCGTCGGCCGCCCGGCGGATCTCGTGCATCCGCTGGTAGACGGCCTCGGCGTACCGCGGGTCCTGGAACGCGTCCTTGATGTCGACGTGCCCGCTCAGCACCTCACGCGCCATCTCGCGCAGTGCCGGGTCGAGCGACGTCGCGCCGGCGATGGTGCGCAGGGAGCGGCGCAGCCGCAGGGCCTGCTCGGGGTCCTGGGCGACCCCCATGAGTTCCTCGTCCTGGATCTCCCGGTCGGCGGTCACGGGTCCGGCACGTCCTTCCTGCCGCTCGCTGTCGTAACTGTCATTGGTGGAGAGCAGCGGCGGCGTCATCCGAACTCGCTGCGAGCCCACTCCTGTGCGCCGCCCGTGGTGTTCGAGGAGCGGGACCCCGCGGTGGAGGTCGCGGCCGCGGGCCTGTTGGACCCCTGCGTCGTGCCTGAGGTGCCGGACGAACCGGAGGAGCCCGAGCCCGCCGGCGCGGAGGCAGTGTCGGCAGCCGCGTCGGACCCGTGTGTGGTGTCGGCGCCGTGTCCGGACAGCGCGTCGACCCCATGCTGCACGCGATCCCCGGCCGCCCCGGTGACACGTTCCGTCGCGGCGTCCACGGCGTTGTTCACATGCGTGGTGGGGTCCACGTAGTCGGCGAAGGTGGATCCCTCGCCCCCGGTGACCTCGTTCTTGAGGCCGTCCACGTATTCGCCGGCCGCCGTCCTGGCGACGTCCGCCGTCTCGCCGAGGTCGATGCCGGACCGTGCGTCGAAGTAGGCCTCGACGCTCTGCTGGCCGATGTTCTGCGCCATTCCGATGGCGGCTTCCTTGGCCTTGTCCTTGGCCGCGTCGACGACCTTCTCCTGGACGAACTGCTTGGCCTGCTGCTTGAGCTGGTCCTTGGCGAACTGCTTGACCTTCTCCTTGGTGATCTTCTCGAGCTGCTCCTTGGCGATCTTCTTGAGGGCGTCCATGGTGGCGTGCTCCATGGCCTTGGTGATCGCCTCCATGACCTCCTTCTTCAGCCTGTCCAGCAGCTCCCGGACGATCAACCGCGTGGCCTGTGTCGCCCCGAGTGCACCGATCTCGGACAGCCCGAAGGTGAAGGGAGCCGCCGCCTGCGCCGCGATGATCTCGATGGCCAGGGCGACGAGCTGGGCGATCACGGACAGCTTCGCCGTGAGCACGGCCAACGCGGCCGCGTCGAAGGCGAAGGCGATGACTTCGCAGGCGGTCTTCGCGTCCGGCAGGTAGCTGTCCTCACCGTTCGCGCCGGTGTAGGCGCCCCAGTCCTTGCTGAACCCGTCGACGGCCGTACCGAAGTTGTGGGCGACGACGGTACGGGCGAGGCCCTCGCCCTCCCGCTGGATCTCCTCGAGTTGCTCGCCGAAAGCCCGCCAGGTCTCGGCGACCTGGTGCAGGGCTTCTTCGTCGGCCTCGGGCCAGCTGTAGCCGAGGAGGTCGAGCACCCAGACGAGCTCACCGGGCAGTGTGAGCGCCATGCCAATTGCCCCCGAATTTAATTGAATTTGGTTAGAGTTGACCGGTGAGGCCGTTCATGAGGCCGCTGTTCGACGTTTCCGACTCGTCGTAGCTGCGCGCCATGTCCTGCAGGTTGTGCCCGATCTTCTCAAGCCGTTCGGCGAGGCTGTCCATCGATGTGAAGATTCCGTCGCGAATCGGCGTGTAGACCTCACCGAAGATTTCTCCGAAGTCCGCGTCCGCCCAGGGCTCTCCGAGGCCTTCGAGACTGTCCTGAAACCGCTTGGATGCACTCGCGAAATCAGTCCCGAGGTCGGTGAACTTCCCTCCCTGCCGCCGGAGTACATGCGTGTCCACATCGAAGGCGTCGAACCCCATGGCGCTCCCCCGAACTCCCGTTTGCCGTAGTTCATATTGGACGACAGACCGATACCTTAGACTCCTCGCGCACCGCCCTGCCAAACCCGTAAGTCAAGAGATCGTCAAGTCGTTCAAGGGGACACCAAAAGTGGTCACAACACAGCCGCATTACGGCAGCACGGGGAGCCTCTGGAAGGGAAGGCTCCTCGGACTCGGGCTGCTTCTCGTGGCCGTTGTCGTCGCCGCGGTGACCATTCCTGAACTACGCAGTGAACTCGCCGGGGAGGGTACCGAAGGAACCCTCACGATTTCTTCATGCGAAACACACACGAAGACCCATTACGGCACGCACAGGCGTTCCACGGAACTCAAGTTCAGCTGCACGGGAAGCTGGAGCGCGCAGGACGGCAAAAACGGCAAGACCGCCTACCCGGACGTGGTGGTGGAAACATCGTCACGTTTCGAATCCGGCGCGAAAATCCCCGTGGCCCAGGTGGACGACACCTTCCAGCAGCCTCAGGACCGGGACCCCGGAGACGACGCCGCGATCCTCGCGTTCTGCCTCTCCCTGCTGTCCTTCGGCATCTACTGCCTCCTCACCGGCTTCGGCACCCGCAACGGCCCCGGCTTCACGGCCTCTTGGCAGCGCCTGCCGGCCCGGACCGTCACCGGCCCCGTGCTGGGCGGCCTCGTCACCGTGGGCGTCCTGGCAGCACTCGTCTGCGCCCTCGTCCTGTGACCTGTACCCCCCTTTGTCCCCTCCTGCCTCCCTCGCCTCCCTCGCATCCCTCCTGAGGAACCCTCAATGACCCAAGTGCACGGGAACGCCGCGCCGAACGCCGCCGCACCGGAAGACCGCTCGAACCTGAGCCGCCTCATCGGCGCCGGCCTGATCCTCGTAGGCGTCGTCCTCATGGCTCTCGGCGCCTACCTCGGCCCCTACACCTACGCCACGTCCACACCCGGCAAGCTGACCGTCGACACCTGCACCGTCGACTACAAGTACCGCTCGAGCACGTCGAGCAGTTCACGCAAGAAGACCAAGACCAGGTGGTGCTACGGCACGTTCACCTCCGACGACGGCACCGTCAAGGACCTCAACGCCGAACTCAAGAGCGACGCGCTGCACCAGCGCGGCTACGTCATCGAGGCCCTCAAGACCGGCGACACCTCCTACAAGCTGGACCAGGGCTGGGTCTACGCCATCGCGGTGGGCTGCGCGTGGTTCTTCGGCGCCCTGATCGCCCTCACCACCGGCATCTTCGCCACCGTCACCGGCTTCCCCTTCGGTCGGACACCGAGTCAGGGTCTGTTCCGGACGTGCCTGGTGCTGGTCGGGGTCGGCGTGGTCGGCCTCGTCGTCAGCTTGCTGGTGGCGTTCTTCGCGTGAGGAAAGCCCCGGCGCGTTCCCTGGAAGGGGGGCGCCGGGGCCGGTGTCCCTGCTGTGACGCCCTGCGGCGAGCTGACCATCACGGTCTGCCCGCCGCAGAGTCAATGCCTAGGAAGCGGTCGTGGGCAATGCGACGAGGGCGGGGGAATCCCCGCCGAGGCCGGCACCGACCGAGGTGACGTAGAGCACGTCCTTGTGCCAGAACGGCCACGCACCGACACCCATGTTCTTGTCCACCTCTTCCGGATACTCGACGAGTGTCGTCATCGCACCGTCCTTGGGGTTGAACTCCACCAGTTTCGGCCTCTCCGTGGCCTCGGTGACGTACACCAGCAGACGCTCGCCACCGGTCTCCCGCAGCGGGATGTACTCCATCTTGGGTGATGCCTTTGACCGCCACAGCTCCTTGCCACTGTCAAGGTCGTAGGCAACCAACGACCTGGGACTGCCGGCGCCCCCGTCAGGGTCATAGCCGCCCATGAGGAAGATGTTTCCGAACCCAGCAGACTGGCGCATCGGACTGCCATTCTCCTCAAGCCCAAGAAGGTACTTTTCCGGATTCCCTTGGAACTTGCCGCCGCGCTTCTCGCCAGTCTTCTCATCGAGCGCGTAAACGCCGGCTTCCTCACCACTGACGACGAGGGGAGACGTGGAAACCACGCTCTCTGCCTCTCCGTCAGCAAAGCGCTTGGTCCACTCCGCCTTGCCAGTACCGGGGTCGATCAGCGACACCTCGTCCCAGTCCTTGTCACTGGGCTCGTCGGTGCACGCGCGCACCCGAATCAGGTTCTTGCCACCGGTGTACCAACCGGCTGAGCAGCCGCTCCCATGCAGCTCCTGCGGGTCCCAGACCTTGCTGCCGTCCTCCAACCGCTGCGTGTCCCAGGCCGTGCTGCCATCGGCCACCTTCAGAGCTACATGCTCCTTGTCCGCCCGGATCACCACGGCCTCGCCGGAGCGAGCCACCCAAAGCCCCTCGCCCGTGTTGAACTCGTCCTTCACCTTGAAGGCCCGGTGCCACAACACCTTGCCGGAGTTGAGGTCGAATGCGGCCACATGGTCGCACTTACCCCTGGCCCCTGCCCCACCCATGCCCGAGGCGCCATAGGCGACGATTCCGATCCCGCCATCAGAACCAGACGGAGCCACGCACGCCTGGTTACCCGCACCCGGCAGCGGTGTCGCCCAAAGCTGCTTGCCGCTATCGAGCGCATAGGCCTTCACACCACCGGACAGCGTCTGAATCACCGCTTTGTCGGTGAACCAGGTGCCGTCCACTTCCTTTTCGCCCAGGCCCCATTCCGCCTTCGACGGGACACTCCACAGCGGCTTTGTGGCAGAGCTCGCCATCAGGTACCACGCCGCCCCTCCGGCCCCACTGAGCACCACGAGTGCGACAACGAGCAGCACGATCAGCCCGGTCTTCTTCTTCCGCGGCTGCTGAGACGGAACGGGCGCCCCGGGGTACTGCTGTGGATGGCCTGGCTGACCGTAGGTCGCCTGAGGAGCCATGGAGTACTGCGGAGGCGCCGGCTGCTGGGGGTAGCCGTAGCCCGGCTGTCCCGGTGGCGTTGCGGGCGGCTGTTGCGGGTAGCCGTACCCCTGCGGCGGCAGGGGGCCCTGCTGGGGTGGCATGGGGGGCTGCTGCGGCGGAGGAGGCTGCTGCCCGTAGGGGCCGGTGCCCGGCACAGGTCCGTTGACGCTCATCAGATGCTGCTCCTGACGTACTGGGCCCACGCGGTCTCGAATTCACTCTCGTTCATGCCAACTGCCTTCTGCAGTTGCTGATCGAGCTTCGTAGGCTGCCTGTAGTGGTCCACGACGAACTCGAAGAGCGCTTCCTCGCCACCCTTCTCCGCAATGAAACGCATGACCAGATAGCTGAGGGCGTAGTTCGCACTGACCGAGTTGTATTCCAACTCGAAGTCCTGACCAGGCAGCTGGCCGCTGAATTCCTCGCCAGCCAGATCACGACGCACCCGCGCGTCACCTCGAGCCCGGTCGAACCGGTAGGAAACGTACTCTGCAAATCCTTCGACAGCCCAAGCACGAATACTCGTTTTCTCATCGTCGCCGTATGCGCCAGGGTCCTGCGGCTGAACAAGAGCGTGAGCGATCTCGTGGCGGGAGATGTCTCCGACACCCGCCTGCCATGTCGATGAAGTGAATCGGCTCGTAGAGGTGTCCATCTTGATGCGCGCACCACCGTACTCAAGCCGGTCCTTGTCGCCGCTGGAACCAACGTTGAAGGCGGGCATGGGCACGCTCTGTCCGGCGTCCCATCCCACGTCGTCACCGTTGTTGTTGTACAGCTTCGTGTACGTCTTCCGGTCTGGTTCGAGTACGACGAGGAATCCCTCAGGCGTGTTCGGAACCGATGCGGTATTCGATCCCCACAGCTCGAGATCCTTCTTGGCGCTGTCCTCGACGATGGGCGCGAAACGGTCGGCCGCGGCGCTGTTCTTCCTGGCCGAGATCGTGACGGTGTGCGCCTGGCGCTTGACGTACATGTCGTCGTAGAGGTCCCAAGGGGCCGGATAATAGACCGCGTTGGCCAAGGCGGCCGCGCCCGGAGATCCCCCCACTTCGCTGATGCGTGGCTCAGCCGACTCGGACTCCTTCTCGACCGTCCACCGATACCACTCGGAGACCGGCCGGACATCAACGCCCTTGATCTGATGCACGAAGGCGACATCGAGCGTGAGCTTCACATCAGAGCCCCACTCGTTCGAGCCGTCGCCCGTCTGATTGAGGACCATGTACTTGCTCTCCGCGAAGGGAATCTTCCGGAGGTTCTTGAAGATCTTGCGCTGCTTGTCCTTCGCCGCGCCGTCGAAGGGCTTCAGGAACTCCTCTTCGTCTCCGCTCTTCAAGGCAGTCGTACGGCCGTTGAGCAACGTCTCGATCTCATCCGAGCTCAGGATCTGCTGCTCTTCATCGCCGCCTCCCCGGGCACCTGGCAGCGAGCCCCCACCGACCGCCTGATAGAGAGCCAGCCCACCGACACCGAAGAGGGCCACCACAGCAAGGACCAGCAGACCGATGACGACACGCTTCAGCCCCTTGCCCTCGCCGGAGTTGCCAGGCGGCGGAGGCGGTGGCGGCGGTGGCTGATACCACCCTTGCTGCTGGACCGGTGCCCCATACGGGCCGGCGTTCCCCGGCCCTCCTGGTGGCGTCGAATAGGACATGACAACCTCTCGCGGACATCCTGATGAGGGGCAGCACGATGCGGTTCGGCCACACGTGACGGAGGACGGGTGACTCACCCAGGCCTCAGCGGGCGATGCGTGCAGGCTCTCTGAGCGGCACTCGCACGGCCCTGCTTACCCTCCCCTTAAGTCACACAACACCTTATGACCTTGGTTAAGGCGGCCGTACTTGCAGCCATGGGGCTTTAGTGCAGAAAGTGTGATCAGAAGTTGTAAAGGGCTGCGGGCGGGGGAGCAGCACACTCCTTCCTGGACCCCGCATGTCGCGCATCCCAGCGGCAGCAGCGCCAAGACCCCGAGTGCCACCGGATCTCCACGGTCAACGGGATGCGCAGGTGACTACGCTGCCGGGGATTCGATTATGCTTTTTGTTGACGTGCGATGAGTTCTGACAAGGGACGTACGCCCTGTATCCACACCCAACATGGGCCCGGATCCTCGCACCGCATCCCAACTGCCACAGCCCGACACGGACCGGGACGTGCGGGACATGGACCCCACTCCCGGCACCCATCCCGATCCGGGCGGCCTTTACACCGAGGACCTACGCCCCATGCCGGCGCCCGCAGGCTTCACTCCCGGCCCCAGACCGGCGAGTTCACCCATCGCCGGGCCCGACCAGCCCGCGGACGTACGCGATCTCGACCCCGAGCCTGGTGCGTGCTCCTCGGCACCGACGGGCGCTGGAACCCAAACCATGTCGAGCGGCGGCACCGGTGGCGTGCGAAGCACGGGGTTCAGCGGGGTCGACGATCCGGCCGCACTGAACCGCGCCGGTAAGAACTCCAATCAGCTGGCCAGCCCGGTGCACTCCAACGGGGACGTCGGCGACGACGGAGACATCATGAGGGCCGTGGTGTCGCTGCGACATGTGGGGGCCTCTCGGCGTGGCCCTGATGAACACGATGCACACTGGGACAAGCGTCATGCCTGAAAGCGAACCCTGGGAGTACTCCCCATACATCCCGAACGACCCACGCGCCGTCACCGTCTGTCGCCGTACGGTCCGGCTGATCCTCACGATGCACGGCTTGATCCACCTCGTCGACACCGCCGAACTCCTCGCCACCGAACTGGCCTCCAACGCCGTACGCCACACCAAGGGCCCGCTGCCCTACGCCTGCGGTGGCTCGACGGCGCACTGCGCATCGGTGCCTGGGACGCCGACCCCGAGCCGCCCGAACCTCCGTCGAAGTTGTGCGACTTGGTCGACGCGGAGGAAGGCCGCGGTCTCGCGCTGGTAAGTGCCTGCTCTGCGTATGGGGGTGGCAGCCGCTGGTCAGAAACGGCAACCGAGGTAAGTACATTTGGTGCGAGCTCGGTGCCGCGTAAGTCAGACGGTTGCGTCAGCTGGAGTCGACCAGCCCCGGCGTGGGTCGCAGTCCCTCGACTGCGACCCACGCCGCGGCATTCCCAGTCGCCCCACGCCATCAGCATCCGCCGCACGCGACGTGACCCATACCGCCCCCTGCAGGGCCTCCTCGAGCGCAATACCGAGCTCGCTCACAACTTCGACGGTGTTGAACTCGAACTGCAGTTGAGCGGGACATCGGCCTTGGGGACGTTCGGTAGGCCAGCGCTTCAGGACCCTGCATAGACTCCTGGATCATGTCCGACGTACCCCCCACACAGTCCCGCCCCCACGGCCACAGTCATCCACTACGGCCGCGGATCCGCCCGGCAGGGATTCGTGCTCGGTGGGGTCCTCATGGCAATAGGCGCCGTCTGGGGGCCTCGCGGTAGCCATGACCGCAAGTTACGGCCAAATTGCGTTTTCGGCTCGACCGCACTCTTGTTCGGCAAGCCCACCGGCCAGCCTCGCTCGCCGCTCCTCGGAGTCTCCCTGCATTGTTATACTCGCCGAGCATCTGGTGTCGTTCCCTGCGGCGGCTTCGAGTCCATCAAAAAGGAACCTGCCAACAGTGCCGAGGCCAGGGGGCCGGCAATTCCTACTGTCCAGCGCCATCCCGATGCAACGTCGAATGTCATCAGGGCTGCACCACCAATGATCAGCACCAAGAGGCCCAAGGTCGACCGACTCACGAAAAGGGACCACTTGGAATGCGGATCCCACAGACGGAGCGGCCGACCGTCGCCCGCTGCGTCAGTCAGTTTGTGGACCGGAGTACTGCCGCCCGTCAACAACCGCCCTTCGGTGACGGTGAGCATTCCATGCATCACCCAGCCCTGATCAGAAATCAGAGCCGCAGGAGTCACACGAGGTGAGAAACGGCCACCGCCCGTACCCCGGTGCCCGTCCCAGCACAGCCAGGCCTGCTTTCCCTTCACCGATTCGGGCAGATCCTGTTCTGTGAGGTCCACGAGAAAGTGCGCATGACCGGCGACTGTCTCGACACTCAGGCTTCGCGACGGTGAAGCATTCTTTCCCGGTTCGCTAGAGGCCTCATGAAATTGAGCAGCATGAGAGACCCTCCCTCGAATGGCACGATCGTTGATTGTCAGACGAGAAAAGGTGCGAAAACCTTGCTCGGTGTATACCGACACCACGATTACGGAGAGCCCGATCCCCCATCCACCAAGAAGCAGCCAGACCAAGCGAACTGGAAAAGTAGTGCCACGCAGATCGTCTTCCAGATCGCCCTTGTCTCCTGCCACAGCCCCCAGGCGAGGTTGGCTTGGGGCATAGAGTACCGACACCCGGTCTCCAGGCGTCAGTCGATCGGGAGACTTCGTGGTTACCGTCGCCTGTGCTGGTTCCCCACCCTTCAGGTCCGGTAGCTGAACAACAGTCGTCGCTGTGTAGTACGACTCGCCCCTACTCGGGTTGTGGAAACGAACACCGCTGACTTTGTCGACCTGAACATTCGCGAACACCGCCCCGGCCGAGTGAATCTGCTCCACCAAGGCAGGCCTCTGCGGCGATCCCCATGCCATGGCAATCAACCCCACAAAGAGGCTCCAGACGCCGACAGGGCCGACGAGGGAACACCACAACTGTCGCCGCCTTGAGGGGATACGGCGAGGCAAGGGGGCCGACTCGGAGTTTGACCAGCTTCGCGCTGTATCTGCCTCGGTTCCAGTGAACTCGGCCGCTGCCACCGCACTGAATGGCTGTCGGCCACCGACCTTTCGCTGGTACAGAGCGATCGTGGCAACACTGAGCAGGGCACAAGCAAGAGCGACGAGGATCGTCTGGCGTCGCAGGGCCGGCTCGGAGCTGAAGAACCAGAGCGTGAACACGACGGTGCCAGACACGAAGCCGACCCTGGCAGCCCAGCGGCCGACTCTCTCGGCAGACGCGAAGTTCACGGGACGGGTGGCTTCGCCGTTCACCCGAAGTCCTCGCGAATCCGGTCGGTTGCCGTCTTGTGGTCGCCCTCTACGCCCCGCTTACCCGCCTTCTGAGCCCCCTCCGCGCTCTTGTCCACGTCTTCGAACCCGTCCTTGGCAGTGTTAGCGGAAACGCCCCCCGCAATGGGAGTGGAGGCTCCGAAGGCCGCGTCGATTCCGGACTGCTGGTGTTCCGGACGATCCCCGATGTACGAGAAGTCATTTTCGTTTCTCAGGCCCCGAGCCATGTCGTCGAAGCCTCTGTCGACCGCCCTTGCCCCACCGCCGATTCCACCAGCTGCGCCTCCGGTGATACCGGTGACGATGCTCTGCCGGATGTCGAAGTCTTCCCCCTTGCGCACGGAGTCCAGGTAGTCTCCCGACATCCCTCCCGCCGCACCGCCGGCTATCCCGCTGACGATGTCCCCACCGCCCAGTTTGGTCGCGACCTTGCCCGCGGCGGTACCGACCGTCGCGCCCGCCAGACCTCCGACAAGGTTGGTCCCGACTTCCCACCCCTTGCCGCTGAGCTTGCTGGTAACCATGCCGCCGACAGTGCCACCGGCCCAGTTCAGCAGGAATTCAGCGAAGCGTCTGCCCCATTTTCCTGAGTTGTACAGGGTCCGGAAAATGGTGGCGATCGTCCGTAGAAGCCTCCCCAGGCGACCCGCGGCATCGAGAGCTCTTGTCACCAACATGGTGACTCGCGCTGTTCCGGCCGCTGCCGAGACTCCCAGTGTGAGGAACGACATCCCCACCGATACGCCAATGGAGATGCCAATCTCCACGTAAATGTCGTGAATCTCCTCATTGACCTCCTCAATACACTTGGCAGCGTCCTCGAGGCCCTTGGCAGCTTCATCGAAGTCGTCCGTCGCGTCCCGCACGGCAGCCGCGAACTCGTCCCAATGAGTCTGGAAGGCATTGGCTGCCTCGCCACGCCATGTGTGTCCGACGGTTCCCTTGACGTCCTTGTCCAGGGCCTTGAGCATGCCCTCGACATCGGCTTTCAGCTGGCGCCACGCCTTGGCCGCTTCTCTCAACTCATCCGGACGACCGCCAGGATTAATGACCTCGATGCCGAGTTCGATGATCTCTTCGGCTGCGGACTCGTTGCCGCTCACTGATCACCGTCCGACTGCTTACCGAAGAGGACCGAGAGGTCGTCGTCGGTGACTTCAGTGTTCTTGTTCACCTTCCGCAAAGCGTCGGCGATCCTGTCCAAGTGCTCATGAACAGTCTTCATGGCACTGGCAACGTCCGCAGAGTAGGAGATATAAGAGGATGTGACCTCCTCCGATTCCGTGAGGACGCCGAAACCATCAGTGATGGCCTCTTCACCAGTCTCCGCCTCGAACTTCTTGAGGTAGGCCCTCAAGTCATACGCCTGCATCTCAAACTTCCGAGCCAATTCCCTGCCCGCTCCAGGCTCGTAATACGAGGTTCCGTCGTCAGCCATTTGCTGTCCTTAGTTCGATGGTGCACCCAGGAGTTCAGCCCTACCGGATTGAGAGCTGAACCGACTACTTACTGGCCATAGCCTGGAGGCTGCTGGGTATAAGGGTTGGGGTGCTGGGGCGACTGTCCGGAAGGAGAGGCGTATCCCTGATAGGGAGTTTCCGAATACGTCTGCTGGACGTTTGGGTAAGCTGGGTGCTGGGGCGGGGGGTAGCCCGTGCTCGGGGGATAGGTTCCGGCGTTGGGCATAATCGGGCCGGTACCCGAGTTGCGCCTGCTACGCAGTACAGCGAAGACGACGACGGCGCCAATTACGGCTCCAAGGCCGACAACGCCAACCACAAGGACAACAGCGCCCATGAGGCAGGATCCCTTCTCGTTCTTGGCTTCTCGGTCATTCGCAAATCTCGGCTACAACGAGACAGAGCAGCAGAGTCGTGGAATGAGTCCTGCCCCCCACCTCTTCAGAGCTCGATTGTCCTCGCGGTACCCACGCAGCATGACCAAGAGACCCATATGCGTGCCGATCAAATTGAGCACTGTCAACCACAAAAGCGTGCCGGACATGATCGACATGCCGAAGAGCAGCCCAGGGGCGACGACTGCAATGCCGAGGAGAATGGCACGGAAGTGGTTCGCGGTATGCGATGTCATCTCATCGGCAGCCGTTGGGGAATTCAGGTCCGGTGCAGTTTCAGGTTCACTGCCTCTCCCAAAGGGAGCAACGCCTACTGCCCCTGGCCCGGGGGCTGTTGGGCATAGGGGTTGGGGTGCTGCGGCGACTGTCCGGGAGGCGCCGGGTAGCCCTGGTTGGGAGCCGAGTTGGGGTACTGCTGGTAGCCCGTGCCGGCAGAGGGCGTTCCGCCGCCGGAGCCGGGGCCGCCGTTGCCGCTGTTGCGGCGGCTGCGGATTACCACGATGGCGATGCCCATGACGACCACGGCTGCTGCGATGCCGGCGATGAGAAGGATGCTGCCCGAGGAGGACTTCTTCTTTTTCTTGGCGGCCTGGCTCGTGCTGTCGTTGTCGTCGGAGGCGGCACCCGAATTAGTGGAGGTGGACGGTGACGCCTGGTCGAGAGGGCCCTGCTTGGGGCCCTTGGGGATGTCCATCGTCAAGGCCGCGTACGGACGGATGATGCCGTAGCCGTACTCCTCGTCAGGGGTCTTCTTGACGTCGTGGTCGAGCAGCGTGGCCGATTTGATCAGGCGGTTGATGACCTGGCCTGCCGTGAGGCCAGGGTATTTGGCGCGGACGAGGGCTGCGGTGGCGGAAACGTAGGCAGCGGCATCCGATGTACCCGTTCCCTCCGCGTAGCCGCTGGACTGGGTCGGGTCTGCTTCCACAATACTGACGCCGGGAGCGGTTAGTGTCATACCTTCACCGAAATTGGAGTTAGACCAAATTTTCAGTGATTCATCAACAGCTCCGACCGCTACCACGCCTGGAAGCTTCGCTGGATATGCCAGACCTGCGTCTCCATCATTTCCTGTCGCGGCGACGACAACAACATCGTGCTGTTGCGCGTAATTAATTGCTTCGGCGCCCTCAGAACCAGGAGTAGCGAGAGAATCACCAAATGACATATTGATGACGTCTGCACCCTGATCAACTGCGTAACGCACTCCTTCTGCCCACTGATCGTCATCGAAGTCGTCACTCTCCGCCGCCTTAATGGGGAGGATCTTGGCCTTCGGCGCCAAGCCGATCACGCCTGAAGCATTGCTCGTCCCATGTCCGTGACCAGCGATGAGACTTGCCATACCGGTGCCATGCCCGTCGGTGTCATTCTGGGCATCACTGCCTCCGGTGACATCTTTGCCCTTCAATACCTGTCCGGTCAGATCGGGATGATTACCGTCCACCCCGCTGTCAACGACGGCAACTGTCACGCCCTGCCCCTGTGACTCTGACCAGACTTTCTTAAAGTCAATGACATCAATGACCCACTGCTTGTCGCGGATGTAATCCGCTGAGGCAGTAGGGGCAGAAGTGAGGAGCAAGGCTCCTGTCAACGTCACGACTCCCGTCGTCGACCAGAATCGCTTGACACTCAATTCCTTGCTCCTCACTCAACTATGACTGGTTCCGCCAGTCTTCATGCAGCGAGCCGCACGTATTCTCCGTGCGGCTCGCTAGTGTGACTACTCGATGGTCCGCGGTACGTTCCGGTTGCGGTCCTCTTCCGAAATCCAGGTCTCTTCGTCCTCGACCAGGTAGTCGGGACGGTCCCCCTGGCTGTTCTCCTCAGACCTTCGGCCGTTGCGGCCGCCCATGCCGCCGGCCATTCCGCCTGCTCCGGCGCCGCGCTGAGTTCCGCCCCGGCTGCCGTGCAAACCGGCGCCGCCGCCGGCGCCCTTGCCTGTGACCCCCTTGGCTGCGCCCACCACGCCGCCGCGGGACTTCGCGAGGGCTCCACGACCGCCAGCGCCAGCACCGCCCCGGCCAGCCGCGCCAGCACCGCCACCACCCATGCCGCCCATGCCGGCTCGGCCTCCTGCGCCGCGGCCCGCTGCCGCGCCACCGCCAGCCAGACCACCACGACCGCCCATGGCTCCGATGCCGCCCCGTGCGGCGGCGCCTCGTCCAAGACCGGACACTCCGCCAGGAGCGATGGGACCTGGGCCCTGAGTGCCTCCGGTACCGAGGCCACCGCTACCGCCGCTGACACCGGCAGGGCCCGTGCTCGGGCCAGTCCCCGTCAGGCCTGGAGAGATGCCATCCACCTTCGTGCGGGCTGCCGGGAGCTGAGAGCCTCCCGTAATACCGGCATCTCGAGGCACAGCGGGAGCTGGCTTGATGCTGGCCGTGGAACCTGCGCTCCACGGCTTGTTACCCGAACGAGCTGCACCGGGCCCTCCCCCCGAAGCACTCGGCATTGTAATCGGAGGAGGCATTGTTACGTTATTACTCGGAGGAGTGACACCCTCCTTCTCGTTAAAAGTCCCGCCACTCTTCAGGTTCTGCCCATAGACCTTGTAGTTGGCCGCCAGCTCCTCCATCACCGCCATGGCCTGCAGGCGACGCTCCATCCCCAGCGACAGGTTCTTCTCGTTCGCCTCGGCAACGGTGCCAGCGCTGACGCCCGCAGCCAGGTCCTTGTGCGCCTGGGTGTCATCGCGATTGCTGTTGTCATTCATTTTGTCGCCCGCGCTCTCCAGCTTGGACGGTTCGTGAATGTCTGCCATCTTGCTCTTGGCGGCGTCGAGGTCCTTGCTGATCGCAAAGAGTTGCTCCGCCGTGAAATTGGCGTGTGCAGCCCCGTTCCGAATCTGGACGCCGATTTCGTTCGCCCGACGCTCAAATGCTTCGGCTGCTGAGCCTTCCCAGTGTGCACGGACGTCTTCGACAGCTTTCTTGAGCATCCCGGCGACGCTGTCGTTCGCGGAAACTTGGTCCACACCGCCGGTGGCGCCATCACCGTCGCCACCGGACAGGATGTTGTGGACCATTTTCCAGTGGGTTCCAACCTCCGAAATCTTTCCAGGTTGGGAATCCATGATCATCTTGCGCAAGCCGTTGACCGAGTACTCAACGAACGGCGTCTTCCCATTCTCGGTCGCGCGGTTGTAGGGCACGTTTTTGCGCGCGACCTGGTCGGACTCAACGAGTCGGTCATGCTCGTTCTTCTGTTCTTCGCTCCTCGCTTTGTTGTTGCTTTCCTCCATCTGCTTGCCTGACCTGTACTCTGTTCCCGCATCGGTCATGACCCCACTCCCCTCGTCAGTACTTTCCGGAACTCAACTAGTTCGTCTGTGCCAGCCGGCCCTTGGTAGAGCCGCCCGAGTCGCCCCCGACGCCCTTCTTGATCTCATGTTCCTCGTTGTTGTACCTGTCCCGGACCTTCGAGGTTTTCGTGCTGAAATCGTCGATCAACTCGTGGAGCTTCTTGATGATGCCCTCGATCTTGGTCTTCATTTCGGCCTGAGCCGCGTGGAGATTCTTGGCCTCCTGGAACACAACTTCACCAGAAGTCTGACCGAAGGCGTGTTCCGGAATTGTCGTGTCGTACTTCGACGTGGTGCCGGCTTTGTCCATGTCGTCCAGCAACCGCCAGAGCTTCCGGATGACCTCATCCAGCGCGCTCAGATCAACCCGCATCCCGTTACTCATACCCCGTTGTCCTCTCCCCTGTATCTCAAGTTGTCAGCACCCACTAGGTGCCCAAGTCATGCCCGACCCAGCTACTACCCAGCAGCGCGCCTCGCCCGCACAGCCCCTCCGGACTCCCGGTCCCGCCGACTACGCCAGTCCCGCACAGCCACCCCACTCCCCGCAACCACAAGCGCCAACGCAAGCCCGGTGCCCAGCACATAGATAGCTACCCGGCGCTCCCGCTCCGCCTCGCTCTCGCCCATGGTCACGGCCATCGGCACAACCCCACCGGACCCCGCCACAACCGGCGGATCCGGCTTCGGAGAAGTCCCCGGCTCGGAGTCGTCCGACAACGCGGCGACCGGGTCGACCACGCCCCACCCGATGTACCGGTTGGGCCCCCGCCCCGGCCGCTGGGCCGTTTCCTCGATGCGGGTGGCGATCTGGGACGCCTCCCAGTTCGGGTGCTTCTCCTTCAGCAGGGCCGCGACGCCCGCGACGTACGGCGCCGCGAAGCTCGTGCCGTCGGCGGTGCACTGGCCGCCCGTGGGGACGGTGGAGACCATGCCGACGCCGGGGGCCGCTACGTCCACGAAGTCGCCCGACTGGGAGAAGAAGGCGCGTTCGTCGTTGCGGTCGGAGGCGGCGACCGCCAGGACGCCGTCGTACGCGGCCGGGTACGTCCTCGCGGACTTGCCGTCCGCTCCGTCGTTGCCGGCGGCTGCCACGATCAGGGCGCCTTTCGCCACGGCTGCCGCCACGGCGCCCCGCAGCTCGTCGTTGTCTTCCTTGTTCGCGGTGTCGGAGGAGATGTTGATGATCCTCGCGCCCGCGGCGACCGCGGCGCTGATCGCCTGGGACATCGTGTGCGAGTTGCCCTGCTTCTGGTCCCCGCCCGTGTAGCGGTAGGAGAGGATCTTGGCTTTCGGTGCGATGCCCACGAAGCCCGTGCCGCTGAGCGGGCGGGCGGCGATGATGCCCGCGACCCGGGTGCCGTGACCTTCGATGTCCTTGGTCTCGGAGCCGTCGACGTAGCTCTTGCCGCCTGCTACAGCGCTGGTCAGCTGCTTGTTGGACTTGTCGACGCCGGTGTCGATCACCGCGACCGTGACGCCCTTGCCCGTCGCCTGGCCCCACAGCTGGTCCAGGAGGATCCGCTGGAGCGACCAGGGCGTGGACTTGATGACGTCACCGCCGAAGACGCACTCCGTGCTCGCCAACAGACCGAAGTCGGGGCGATCAGAACCAGAGCCCGAGCCGCCCGAGCCGGAGCCGCCCGAGCCAGGGGCGTCTGAGTCCGCGAGCCGGGTGGGCACCGCCGTGTCCGCCAGTGCCGGCGGCGCGGCGGACGTCGACGCAAGGCAGATCCCCGTCGCCGCAAGCACGCCGAAAACCCGCTGCAGTGCGCGGGTTCCACTGTTGCGGCCGGTGCGGCCGGTGCGGCTACGCGAGCGGGCTGTTCGGCCCTTCACGTCAGGCCCCTCCTGTTCAGGCCCCCCAGGGCTTCCTTGCTGCCTTGCTTCCTTCGAAGCTGAGTCATGTAGGTGTCGCGGGTGTGGCGATGAGTGTGAATGTTTTCGGGATTTGCTGTGTGCAACCCCGAATGTGATGTGTACGACCCTGAAGCAGAGGTCGGCCCAGCGGTCGCCGTGGCGTCCGCTGGGCCGATTCCCTTCATGCCATGTCCCTCGGAGCGCCGACGGGCTCAGCCCCAGGCGTTGGTGTTGCTCTTCTCAGTCGCCTGGTAGTTGTCGGCCGCCGCCTGAAGCGCGGTGGAGATCTTCAGCAGGGTCGCGTGCAGGTCCGCGGCGGTCTTGTCCCACTCGGCCTGCTTGCGCTGGTAGCCCTCCTGCGCCTCGCCTTCCCAGCTGTTGGCGACACGCTTGACGGCGGCCTCGAGGTCGTCCAGCTGCTGCTTGATGCGGCCGGCGGTCGACTTCACGTCCGTGGACGCGTTGGTGATGGTTGCGTAATTGACGAGGATCGACATCGTCATTCCCTTTCAGGAAGAAATCGAAGGAAGTCGGTGGTGAGGATCAGTAAGAGCTGTTGAGCTGAAGCGCTTCGGGGCGCCGGTCGTCGGCGCCGGACCGATGCACTTCAGACCCGAACCGGCTCGATCAGCCGAAGTCCGACATGATCTTGCTGATCTCGGAGTTCTGCTGCTCTTCCGACGCGGAGTAGTTGCTCCGCGTGGAGTCCACGGCTTCCTTGATGTCGTTGAGGATGTCGCTCATCCTCTTCGCATCCGAGTTCCAGCGGTCCTGCAGCTGGCGGTAGGACTGGGCCGCCTGGCCCTGCCATCCGCCGGCGATCTGGTCGATCACTCCGTTGAGGCGGCGGATCTCGCCCTGCAGCTGACCGTTCACGGTGTTGATGTCGCTGGAGAGCTTGGTGAGTTCGTCCTCTGTTACCCGGAACTGGCCGGCCATGATGAACCTTCCCCCATGTCGTCGTTGATCCGGGATACCACTGCCGGTGCCCGGAGGAGCTTCGCACGCTTGAGCGCTGCAAACACTCTATCGTCAGCCTGTCACTCAACCACAGGCAAGACCAATCAGTTACACGGCTCACACACTTGAGCGATCATCCTGTGACACGTACGCCGTCTTACCTTCAAGTGTGCTTGCCCGTACGCCCGTTGGCCGGTCACTGACTCTGCGGCTGCGCCGCGCTCGTCGTGTCCAGCATGGGGCCCTTCGGGATGAACGTCGCCCAAGTCTGCGGTACGAACGCGGGCTTGGAGACGTCCTCGTAGCCCAGCCGGGTGCGCGCCTTGTCCGTCTCGGTCGGTTCGCCGCCTCCCGACGAGCCCGAAGGAGACGACGAAGACGAAGAAGACGACGAACCGGCCGCGCCTCCCTCCGCCTCGCTGTCGTTGCTCGCCGGCAGCGAGTACCTCAGGCCCGTGTCCGTCAGCAGGTACACCGCGCCGCCGCCTCCGGTCGCGCCGGTGATCTCCTGGAAGAGGAGGCCCGAGCCGGAGGAGACGTAGGCACTCAGGGAGTCGGTGATGACCTTCTTGGGGTAGTTGGTGCCGGCCCAGGCGGCGAGCTGCGGCTTGTCGTTCTCGACGGCGCCCTTGTAGACGCTGCACGAGGTGGTGAGGGCCTGGCCGTTCGGCGAGGACGCCGGGTTGGCCTGCCTGGGAACCGTGAGGGGCCAGCCCTTGTCGTCGTAGAAGCGGTCCGCCGAGCCGCCGTTGGCCTCGATGATCTCCGGGGTGCTGGCCTTGACGGGGCTGGTTCCGTCGTGGGCGACCAGCAGGGCGGCGACGAAGGGCGAGATGACGGAGACCTTGTCCTTCAGGACGACGTAGAACTGCTCGTTCTGGGCGTCCCGTGCCCTGAGTACCTGTCCGACCGTGGTCACCCCGGGCAGTCCCTGGACGGAGGTCGCGGCACCGGCGCCCGGGACCGTCGGGAAGTCGATGTCCTGGCCGGGGTTCAGGGTGTTCAGCCACTCCTTGCTGACCGGCTGCGCCTGAGCCGTGGCGCTGCTGCCGATGACCGCGGTGCGCAGCTTCTCCATGGAGGTGTTGTCGAGGCCCGCCTCGCCGCCCAGCCGGAAGCGGGTGCCGTTGCCGTCGACCAGGTACTCGCGTCCGGTCTCGGTTTCCTTGACGTACAGGGCCTCGAGCGGGTTGACCTTCCCCGAGCTCTCGAGCGACTTGGCGTCGTCGGCGTCGAAGACGAAGACGGCGCGGTCGATGGCGCCCTCCTTGCCCGGGGCCGGGCGCTCGCAGACCGCCCAGGTCTTGGGCTTCTGCGCGTCGTCCTTGGAGGGCAGCCGGTCGGGGGCGTAGGGGATGCCGATGGTCGCGCCGTGCCGGATGCCGCTCTTGTCGATCTCCTTGCCGGGGACCTCCAGGACGGTGCCCTTGCCCTTGTCGAGCAGGAGCTTCGCGGAGGCGTAGTTGAGGACCGGGTGGAGGACCTTCTCCACCTTGCCGTCCTTCGGGTCCGGGTCGAGGACCACGTACCGCGTCGTGGAGTCGCTGTCGACGATGATGTACTCGCCCGGCGTGTCCCAGCCCTTGGGCGCCGAGGGCTTGATGACGCCCCAGGCGACGAAGCCGATCACCAGCACCACGCCCACCGCGAGCGAGGGCATCACCGTACGGACGGGACGCGGCGCGCCTTCCTCCGAGCCGCCCGGCGACGGTGCCAGGAACGCCGCGACGGTGCGCTTGCGAGCGAACGTGTAGGCGGCGAGCTCATCCCGACGCTTTGCCATGGTCCCCGTTTCTCCCGTTTGTGATGCTCTGTGATGCTCGATCGTGTTGCGGTACTCGGCGGTGTTCGCGGTGTTCGGCGGTACTCGATCGCGTTTGTGATGAACCCGATCGCGCTCTGAACGCCGCTTCGCCTCACGCAGGCACCTACTATGCCCTGCGCCACGCGACGGTGATTCATCAGGTGTGCGGCCGACCCCGCATCTTCACAGAGCTTCACGACAGCGCTCCACCATGCGGGGCCGGTCCGTGAAACTCTGGTCACCTGGGGTTTCGGTGTCCCCTGTGTCGCCTCGAGTTCCGCAGCGGGTACCGTGAGCCACTCGTATTGCCGATGTGGGCCCGGTCAACGGCCGCTGCATCGAACGGCCATTACTTCGAACGGCCACAACTTCGCGAAAGGGATGTCCCGGGGGATGACCAGCGCTACGAGCACTCGGCGCGGACGCCGCGCACCGCAGCAACAGGGGGGTCCGGGCGGCGGCAGACGTTCGTCGGCTGCCCAGGGCGCCCCGGTGGCCGCATCGCCGCGCACGTTGCCCCGCCCCGGCGGTCTGGGCCCGGTACGGCTGCAGCAACTCATCCTGGTGGAGCTCGCGGCGGCGGTCATGCTGGCCGCCTGGGCCGCCGACCAGTCCTGGCTGCTGGTCCCGGCCGGTGTCGTGGCGGCGCTGCTGCTGCTCCTGGCCGTCCTGCGCCGGGGCCGCCGTCCGCTGCCCGAGTGGTACGAGACGTCGCGCGCGCTGAGGCAGCGCCGGCGCGACGCCAAGGTGCCCGTGCCGCCCGGGACGGACGCGATGCTGGTTCCCGTCGTGGAGTGCGACCCCGCCCTGCGGACGTACAGCTTCGTGTCGCGTGACGACCGGTCGATCGGGATGATCGGCGACGGCACCTTCCTGACCGCCGTGCTCTTCGTGCAGCCGAGCGACGAGCCGCTGCGTCCGGCGGCCGCCGGGCGGCAGTTGCCGCTGCGGCTGATCCAGGACGCCCTGGAGGTGGACGGGATCCGCCTCGCCTCGGTGCAGGTCGTGCAGCACACGCAGCCCGCACCCGCGCCGCACCTGCCGCAGCAGTCGCTCGCCGCACGGTCGTACGGCCCCCTCCAGGCGCAGTCCGGAGCCCCCGCGCTGCGGCTCACGTGGGTCGCCCTCAAGCTCGACCCGGAGCTGTGCCCGGAGGCGGTGCAGGCCCGCGGGGACGGCGTTCCCGGCGCTCAGCGCGCCCTGCTGCGCGTGGCCGACCAGTTGGCGAGCCGCCTGGCCGGCGCCGGCTTCAAGGCGACGCTCCTGGACGAGACCGAGCTGGTGCACGCCCTCGCCACGTCCAGCTGCCTGAACCCGCGCGCCAACGCGCAGCACGGCCAGGACGGGCGGACCCAGCGCCGTACGGTCGAGGCGGTGCGGACCTGGCGGGTCGACGACCGGTGGCACACGACGTACTGGGTTTCCCGGTGGCCGCAGTTGGGCGGCGGCGGTGTGGCGCTGCCGGAGCTGGTGACCCGGTTCACCTCGCTGCCGGTGCTCGCCACGACGTTCAGCATGACCCTGAGCAAGGCCGGCAACCGGGGTGTCTCCCTCTCCGGGCACATCCGCGTCACCGCCCGCGGTGACAGTGAACTCGGCCAGGTGGGACGGGAGTTGGAGCGGGCCGCGAGTGCCGCGAAGGTCGGCCTCGTCCGTCTCGACCGGGAGCAGGTTCCCGGAGCCCTCGCCACTCTGCCGCTCGGAGGTACGTACTGATGTCCTACCCCGCTCCGACCATGCCCCAGGGACAGAACCAGGGACAGGGACAGAACCAGGGACAGCAGGGCCGTAACCCCGGACGTACGCCCGCGCACGTGGCCTCGCCCACCGACACCGGCATGATCCCGATCATCCGGCAGCCGGAGCCGCCGCAGCAGCAACGCCGCATCGTCAGCCCGGGATTCGGGCTGCGCGGGCCGCGCCGCAACCGCCATGTCGTCACCGCCGACGAACTCGCGGCGATCAGCATGCCGCTCGGCGACGACGGCGTGATCATCGGCACCGACCCGGAGTCGCAGCCGGCGGTGCTCGGGCTGTCCCGTCCGACTCCGTTCGACGTCGTCCTCGTGGGTGGTCTGTGGCTCGCCCAGGTGCTGGCGTTGCGCGCCGCCGCGACGGGTGCGCGCGTCGGTGTCGAGACCGGACGTCCGCAGGCCTGGCAGCAGTTGGCCCAGGCGGCCGGCGGCGGCCAGCAGTGTGTGACGGTCTATCCGGTGGGCCGGGTGCCCGCGCAGGGGCCGTCGGTGTCGAGTCCGGTCGTGCTGTTCCGGGACTGCGGTATCCGACCGCCCCGCGGGCGGGTGACGTCCGTGCCGTGGCAGGCCGTGGTGACGGTGCTGCCGTTCGTCAGCGAGCACGCGCCGCGTTGGCTGGCGCAGGCCCATCTCGTCGGGATCCAGCGCATCTCGCCGTACGAGACCGAAGTGGTGAAGGACACGCTGGGTGTTCCCGAGGAGCATCTCCAGCACCTTCCGACCCTTCACGACGGCGTCGCCCTGTGGTGCACTCGCAAGCATCACAAGTTCGTCATGACCGAACCCACGGATGCGGAGACGGGTCTGCTCGGCGTCGCCCGCCGTATGGACTGACGCGTCGCCGGCCTGACGCGGCGTCGTCTCCCGCGGTGGGGGCGGACAAGCGGACAAGTCGTGCCCATAGGGCGTTTCCGTCCGCGCCCATGGGGGCTTTTCCGTCCCGCCATGCGAGTGATTAGGCTTCTGGTGGTGCGGTGACGATCGCAGTCGCGTGGGACTCGCCACTCGGTCCGCCCGGCCGCGACGACGACCAGCTCAGCAGCAGTGGCTGACCAGGAGGCAAGCAGTGAACAGGGATCGGTCCGAGTACAACGGCGGGAGCCCGACCTCGGACGGGGACGATCACGAGGTCGATCTCACCGGCGAGTTCGAAATCGTCTACACGCCTCCCGCCTGGTACGCCCAAGGCACGCAGGGTGGCGCTGCGAGCGGCGGACAGGAGGACCCCGCGCGGACCTCGCCACCACCGCCGACCGGCCCACCCATCGGTTCGCCCACCGGGCCGCCGGGCGGCCCCGCGGCGCAGGGTCCGGCATCGCACGCGTCCGCACCGGCGCAGCCGCCCGCCCAGCCCGCACAACCGGCTCCGGGCGTGCCCGGCGCGAACCAGCAGGGCGCGGTTCCGGGTGGCTACGGCTTCCCGCAGCAGCAGTCCACGCCGGGGGGTGCCCCCGCTGCAGCGCCCGGTGGTTACGGCTATCCCCAGCAGCAGCCCGGGCAGGACACGTCCGGTGGCTACGGCTATCCCCAACAGCCGGGCCAGGACACCTCCGGTGGTTACGGCTACCCCCAGCAGCCCGGCCAGGACACCCCCGGTGGCTTCGGCGCGCCCCAGCCCGGCCAGGACACCTCCGGCGGTTTCGGGGCCCCTCAGCCGGGCGACACGTCCGGCGGTTTCGGCGCCCCCCAGCAGCACACCCCTGCCCAGCCGCCCGCCGCCCCCGCGCAGCAGCACACGCCTGCCCCGGCGCCCGCCGCGCCCGCACAGCCCGCCCCCGCCCAACCGCCCGCCGCCGCGCCCGGCTTCCCCGTGCTGCGCCCGGTCGACGAGGCCGCCCAGGCAGCGGCCGCCCCCGCCCCGACCGCCACCCCGGCGGCCGGTGTCCCGGCGGCGCCCGCACCCGAACAGCCCGCCCCCTCCCAGCCGTTGACTGTGCAGCCCGACGAGCTCAACCACGCCGCCGCCGATGCCGAGGCGGCCCGGCTGTTCGGCGGTGCCGACGACGATGAGCCGGAGGAGCAGCGGAGCGACGAGGCGGAGTCGGGTGACGCCGCCGCGTCCGTGACCGACGCGGAGAGCGACGAGACCACGCCGGCCCAGTCCGACGACTCCCCCGCGCAGCCCGATGCCGAGCCCGAGCCCGCGCCCGGGACTGCTGAAGCGGAGCAGCAGGCAGAGCCGGAGGCGCAGCCCGCCCCGGCCGCCGCGGCCCCGGCACAGCCGCCCACGGCTCAGCCGCAGCCGCCGGCTCAGGGACAGCCCACGGCTCCGCCCCAGCAGCCGCAGGCGCAGCCCGCCGGACAGGTCCCCGCGCCGCCCCAGGCCAACCAGGCGTTGCCTCCGCTGCCCCAGGGCTTCGTGCCCGCGGACCCCGCGCAGGGAGCACCGCAGCAGGCTGGCCACCCGGACCCGCAAGCCGCAGCAGCAGCCGCCGCACAGGCCGCAGCCGCCCAGGCCGGCGGATACGGCTACCCGCAGCAGGCACCCGCCCAGCCGCAGCCCGGCCATCCCGGCCACCCCACCCCGCAGCAGGGCGGGTTCGGCCCGGCCCAGCAGCAGCCCGGCCACCCGGCGCAGCAGCCGCACTACCCGGCGGCGCAGGCCGGACAGCCCGCCCCGGTAGACCCGCGTCAGGCGCCCCAGCCCGCGCAACCGCAACCGCAGCCGCCCGCCCAGCCGCAGGCCGCCGGTTACGGCTACCCGCAGCAGGCACCTCAGCCCGCGCAGCCGCAGGGCGTACAGCCGCCCGCCGGTTACGGCTATCCGCAGCAGGCGCCCGATCCCGCGCAGGCCGGTTACGGCTACCCGCCCCAACAGCAGCCGCAGCAGGCGGGCTACGGCTACCCGCAGCCCGCCCAGCAGCAGCCCGGCCACCCGGCCCAGCAGCCTCCGGTCCAGCCCGAGCAGCAGCAGGCGCCGCAGCAACACCCCCAGCCCAACCCGGCTGTGCCGCCCGCCGCCTACGGCAACCAGGCCCACCAGGGCAACCAGGGCTGGAGCGCCCCGCCCGGACCGCAGGCCGGTCCCGGTGCTCCCCAGCAGCAGCAAGCCGCGCCCGGCACGCCGCTCGGCTACAACGCCGCCGTGGAGCTGTCCTCCGACCGCCTGCTGCGCAACCAGCCGAAGGCCCGCAAGAACAACCAGGGCCCGTCGCGCTTCAAGCTCGGCGCCAAGAAGGAGCTGGCGGAGCGGGAGCGCAAGCTCCAGCTGATCCGTACGCCGGTGATGTCCTGCTACCGGATCGCGGTCATCAGCCTCAAGGGCGGCGTCGGCAAGACCACGACGACCATGTCGCTGGGCGCCACGCTCGCCACCGAGCGCCAGGACAAGATCCTCGCGATCGACGCCAACCCGGACGCCGGCACGCTCGGCCGACGGGTCCGGCGTGAGACGGGTGCGACGATCCGTGACCTGGTGCAGGCGATCCCGCAGCTGAACAGCTACATGGACATCCGCCGCTTCACCTCGCAGGCGCCCTCCGGTCTGGAGATCATCGCCAACGACGTGGACCCGGCGGTCTCCACCACGTTCAACGACCAGGACTACCGCAGCGCACTCGACGTGCTGGGCCGGCAGTACCCGATCATCCTCACCGACTCGGGTACGGGTCTGCTCTACAGCGCCATGCGCGGGGTGCTGGACCTCGCCGACCAGTTGATCATCATTTCCACGCCGTCGGTGGACGGTGCGAGCAGCGCCTCGACGACGCTCGACTGGCTGTCGGCGAACGGCTTCGCCGACCTGGTCCAGCGGTCGGTCACCGTGATCTCCGGTGTCCGCGAGACGGGCAAGATGATCAAGGTGGAGGACATCGTCGCGCACTTCGAGACCCGCTGCCGCGGTGTCGTGGTGATCCCGTTCGACGAGCACCTGGCCGCGGGCGCCGAGGTCGACCTCGAGATGATGCGTCCCAAGACGCGCGAGGCCTACTTCGACCTCGCCGCGCTCATCGCCGAGGACATCGCGCGGACGCAGCAGGGCTTCGGCAACCCGAACATGCAGTACCAGCAGCACCCTCAGCAGGGGTACGACCAGCACCCCCAGCAGGGCTACCCGCCTCAGCAGCAGCAGCCGCAGCACCAGCCCTACGCCCAGCCCGGTGGCGCCCCGCAGCCGGGACAGGGCTGGGGCCAGCCGCCGCAGCAGCCCGCACCGGGCCAGGGCTGGCAGCAGCAGCCGGCGCCGCCCCAGGACCCGCAGCAGCAGCAATCGCAGCAGCAGGGCGTCGTACCGCCCGGCTGGACGCAGCAGTAGCGGTGAACGGCGAAAGGGCGGCCGGTGCGCGACAGGCACCGGCCGCCCTTCGGCGTGGTAGGAACGGCTACTCGGCTGCCGCGATCAGCTCCCGGCAGCGCTTGACGTCCTCGGCCATCTGCTCCAGCAGGGCCTCGAGCGACGCGAACTTCGCCTGGCCGCGCACGAAGGCGAGGAAGTCGACGGCGACGTGCAGGCCGTACAGGTCCAGCCCCACCCGGTCGATCGCGTACGCCTCCACCGTGCGCTCGGTGCCGTCGAACTGCGGGTTGGTGCCGACGGAGATCGCGGCCGGCATCGCCTCGCCCTGGGCGTGCAGCCAGCCGGCGTAGACGCCGTCGGCGGGGATGGCGGTGTGGGGCAGCGTCTCGACGTTGGCGGTCGGGAAACCGAGCTCCCGCCCCCGCTGCGCCCCGCGTACGACGACACCCTCCACTCGGTGCGGACGGCCCAGGATCTCGGCCGCGCCCTGGACGTCGCCCTCGGCGACCAGGCGCCGGGTCAGGGTCGAGGAGAACGGCTCGCCGCCGCCCGCCTCGCCGGTCACGTACAGGTCGACGACCTCGACCTCGAAGTCGTAGATCTTGCCCTGTTCGGCGAGGAACTCGACGTTGCCCGCCGCTCGGTGGCCGAAGCGGAAGTTGGGGCCCTCGACGACCGCCTTGGCGTGCAGCTTGTCGACCAGGACCTTCACCACGAACTCGGCCGGCGACAGCTTCGAGAACTCGGTCGTGAAGGGCAGGATCAGCACCGCGTCCACGCCCAGTTCGCCCATCAGCTCGGCGCGGCGGTGGTGCGGGGCCAGCAGGGGCGGGTGGCTGCCGGGGCGGACGACCTCGCTGGGGTGCGGGTCGAAGGTGACGACGACGGCGGGGACGCCCAGCTCACGGGCGCGGTCCACGGCATGCCGGATGATCAGCTGGTGCCCGCGGTGCACTCCGTCGTAGGAGCCGATGGTGACGACGCTGCGCCCCCAGTCCTGGGGGATGTCCTCCAAGCCACGCCAGCGCTGCACTGTGCCTGCTCCTTGTCGCCAACTCGTCGAACCCGTGTCCGTCTGTGCCTCAGACGCTCTTACGCAGGTCTAAGGGTGCCATGCCGGACGCCTCGGGCCCGCATCGGCATGGTGGCTGTGACCGGGTGCACGTGACGAGGCGCCGGTCATGCGGGAACTCGGACGCCGGACAGGTTCTCGATCATCCGGCGGGTGCTCGGGCCGACGACCGGCGCCCACTCCTGCGGGGCGTCGGTCAGCCACCCGGCGACCCGCCCGGCGAAGCCGGGGACACGGCGGCCCAGGTCGACCAGGCCCCGGTCGAAGCGGGCCGCACCGTCCGGGGTGCGGACGAGGAGCAGGCCGGTGTGGTGGACGAGGCCGCGCAGGTCGTCGTCCGCCCGGTCGCCGCTCCGCTGGACGGTGGCGTGCAGAAAGGCGTCCAGGACGGCGGGGGCGCGTTCGCGGTCGAGGAGGACGTTGCGGAGTTCGCGGCGCAGGGGGCGGGAGGCGGCGGTGCCGGGCAGGGCGAGTACGGCGGCGAGGGCGGCCCGCACCTGCTCCGTGCCGCCGCCCAGCAGATCGGTGACGAGCGGGAGGAGTACGGCGCGTGCGGCGGGGCCCTGGTCGAGGCGCCGGTCGACGTACGCGGCCACGTCGGCGGCGGTCTCGGGGTGCCGCTGGACCGCCTCCCGTACGAGGGCGGCGACGCGCAGGGCGAGACCGGGTGTGGTGACGTCGGCGAGGGTGCGCAGGGCCTGCCCGGGGTCCGGCCGGTTCAGGCGGTCGCGGAAGGCGTCCAGGACCGGTTCGGGGTGGGTGGGCAGGGCGGCGAGCAGGGCACTGGGCGGGAAGTGCGGGTCGGCGTCCGCGAACATGGCCAGGGCCTGCGGGAGGTGGCGGGCACGGGTGTGTGCATCCCGCACGAGCAGGGCGACCGCGCCGCCGTGCAGGGTGCAGTCGGTGGGGCGGGCGAGCAGGGCGAGGGCGGCGTAGCGGAGGAGCTCGCGGTCGGCCTCGGTGTGGACGTGGGGCGCGGCGCGCAGTCCGTAGGCCACCGCGGCGACGCGCCGCCCGGGCCGCTCGTCGTGCGCCCAGCGGTCGACGGCCCGGCACACGGCGGACGGCTCCTCCTCGGCCAGCACGGCGAGGAGTTCGTCGGCCTTGCGGTGCGCGGTGTCGACGAGGGTCTCGGTGAGGTCGTCGAGGGCGCGGTGGCGGTGGGCGTAGAGCAGGGCCTGGGCCGCGCGGGCGACGGTTGCCTGCGGGGTGGCGGGCAGGGGGCGGTCGTCGTCGAACCAGCGGGTGAGGTGGGGCTGTACGGCGGTGGGGGTGGTCGCGAGGAGGTGGGCCGCGGCGTCGAGGTAGCGGGGGGTGCGGGAGGGGGATGCGGTGGATTCGGGCGCGGGTGGGCAGGCCGTGCACCACAGGTGCCCACGGGCCGGACAGCCCCGCCGCGGGCAGGGGGCGGACGGGAGGGTGTCGCTCGGGACGCCGTCTGTCTCGTGTGGTGGGCCGTCGGCGCGGACCAGCTCGCGCAGGAGGGCGAAGCGGTCGGTGTCCGGGAGGCGGAGGGCGGTCCAGAAGTCGGGGTGGAACTCCGGGGGTGCGGGGGTTTCCCGGTGCCGCCAGGCCACGATGCGGTCGGCGAGCAGGCGCAGTACGTCCAGGTACGGCGTCGCGTCGGGGACGCCCAGCAGGGTCTCGGCGAGGAGGCGGGCGGCCCACCAGGAGTGCCGGTCGGCGTCGAGGGCGTGCGTCAACTCCTCCAGGCGGCGGGCGAGTCGGGCGGTGCCGTGCTGGCGGGCCAGGAGGAGCAGGGCCTGGACGACGGGGCCGATGCGGTGGTGCGGCACGGGGACGGGGTGCATGGCGTCGGGTTCGGCGGGGCGGCGGTGGACCAGGGCGCGGAGGGCCTCGTCCAGGTCGAGGTGCATGCCCTGGATCCAGTCGGCGAGTTCCTCGTGGGCGAAGCGGTAGCCGTTGCCGGCGGGGACGAGGAGGCCCTCGGTGAGGACGGCGGAGGCCCAGCCGGTGCCGCCGCCGAGCCTCGCCGGGGCCGGGCCCCAGGGGAACACGTCCTCGAAGGACGGGCGGTCCAGCTCTCCCTGGCCGGGACCGAGGCTGCGGCGGGCGGCCTCGTGGACCTGGCCGGAGACCTTGGCGGCGAGGCGGCGTACGGCGGTGCCGCGGAGGCCGTTCTCGGCGGCGAGGCGGACGGCGATGCGCAGGCACATCAGGTCGAGGTGGGCGGAGAGGACGTCGTCGCGGTCGAGTGGGGGGTGGGGGGTGCCGGGGAGGGCGGCGCGGACCTCGGAGAGGAGGCGCAGGGTGAGGGGGTGGCGGGCGTCCGGGGCGGTCAGGGCCGTTTCCGGGATGCCGTAGCGGATGCGGGCGTGGCGGGCTTCCTCGGGGGTGAGGTCGCCGAGCGGCACGCACGGTGGGAGGCGCCGGGAGCCCGCGGCGGTGCCCTCGAACGCCGGACGGGCCGAGATGCACGGACCGGCGTCGCGCGGCGCAGCCTCCTCGCCCTCCGACTCGCCGGCCTCGTACAGCAATTCCTCCCCGAACTCCGCCCCCGCCCCCTCCCAGTACTCCGCCCTGCACGCCACCACCAACCGCGTCCCCGTCTCCCGCAGCCACCGTGCCGTGCCTGCCGTCCAGTCCGCGAGGCGGTGGGCCAGGAGTGGGGGCATTTCCTCGGGGCCGTCGAGGAGGAGCAGGAGGGGGCGGCCGGTGGTGTGGGAGAGGCGGGCCAGGCGTTCGGGGGTCGTGTCGCCCAGGGTGGTGGGATCGCAGGAGGCCGACGCCGCCACGATGCGGGCCGCCCGGGCCAGTGCCCGGCGCGCGGCGTCGGCCACCGAGGCGTCGTCGTCCTTCAGGTCGGCGCCGCGCAGCCACAGCGTGGGCGCCGGTTCCGGGCCGCGGTGGCGGCGGGCGGCCAGGGCCGCGAGTTCGGTCGTACGGCCGCTGCCGGGAGGCCCGACCAGGCCCAGAACCGCGGCCCCGCTCTCGGCGAAGGCGTCGAACTCCCTTGCCACCGAGGCCCGTTCGACGGGAACCACCGCCCCCGCTCCCCCGGCCTCCCCACGGCCGACGCAGCCGGCCGGCGCCCCGGGCGGACCGTCCTGCCCGACCGACGTGGCCGTCAGCTCCAGTACGCCCGCCAGGTTCAGGTCGGCCCCGTACGCCGGCACGGTCGCCGCGTTCTCCGCGAGCAGCTCGGCCAGCGGGCCGTCGGCCGGAGCGGAGGCCGGCAGCGGCACGGCGAACCCGGCGTCACGGTCACCGGACCGCAGGGCCGTGCCGAGGACGCCCACCACCGTCCCGGTCCCGGCGTCGAGCACGGGCCCCCCGGCCGCCCCTCCGCCCAGCCGCAGCGCATCCCGGCCTGCCGTGCCGATCGCCAACTCCAGGGCGCCGTCGAGCAGTTGGAAGCCGCCGGTCGCCGTGTAGGTCACGGACGCCGCACCCAGTACCCGTGCCACCCGCCACCCGCCGGCCGCGATCCGGACGTAGGCGCCGGTCTCGATCCGCTCCCGCACGGTCACCGGCAGCGGCTGCACGCCCAGGCCCTCGGTGCGTACGAGGGCCAGGTCCAGCTCGGGCAGCGGGGTCACCGCACTCCCGGGAACCACACAGCTCCGCCCGCTCTCGGCAGCGTGCAGGACCAGACGGGACAGCCCGTCGACCACCTCGTGGCTGGTGACGACGGTGCCGTGGTGGTCGGCCACGAAGCCGAGGCCGCGGGGCCGCCCGGCCAGGTCGTGGATGCGGACCAGAGCCTCGTCACGGACCCGGGCGCCCGGGCCGTCTCCGTCCGGGCATGCGTCGCCGTGGGCCTGGGAGCGGCGGGGCTGCCATGCGCAGCCGTCCTTCTCGGACCCGCCCGTCCCGGCATCCCGCGGGCCCCGTCCCGCCATCGTCGAACCTCCCCGCCACGCGCCCGTACGCCCAGACACTCACGCCCCGTTTTTTCGACGGTAGGCACGATGTGATCAGCGGGACAGATCGCTCGGCGAACGCGCCCCCTTCCGCTCCCTCGGTTCACTCCGAGCGCCTGCACGGACGGGTGAACAGACGGGGGTCGCTGGATACACCCTAGGGGTGGGGGAACCGAGGGGGGACCGTGGAGCGGCGGGCAGAGGAGGACCCCGTGGCCGCCGCTCCACGGGCAGGCGTCTCAGCCGAAGACGGCGAGGCTCTTCGCCTTGCCCTTGTGCTGCTCCACGAGCGCGAGGAAACGGCCCTCGGGGTCGAAGACGGCGACGGGTCCGCCGCCGGCGTACTCGTCGGGCATGTCGAGGCGGACGCCGTTCGTCAGCAGGCGGGCGCGCCGGGCGTCCACGTCCCAGCGCGGGAACGCTGCCGCGGCGGCCTCGGCGATCGGCATCACCGTCAGCTCCTGCTGAAGCTGGTCCAGCGTCTTCGCCGAGTCCAGCTTGTACGGGCCGACGCGGGTGCGGCGCAGCGCCGTGAGGTGGCCGCCGACGCCGAGGTCGGCACCGAGGTCGCGGGCCAGGGCGCGGATGTAGGTGCCGGAGGAGCAGACCACCGACACGACCAGGTCGAGAACGGCGGTGCCGTCGTCGGCGACGGCGTCCCGGACGTCGTACACCGAGAAGGACGAGACGGTGACCGGCCGGGCGGGGATGTCGAAGTCCTCGCCGTCCCGCGCCCGCTTGTAGGAGCGCACGCCGTCGATCTTGATGGCGCTGACCTTGGACGGCACCTGCATGATGTCGCCGGTGAGCTTGGCGATGCCGGCGTCGATGGCGTCGCGGGTGACCTTCGAGGCGTCGGCCGACCCCGTGATCTCGCCCTCGGCGTCATCGGTGACGGTGGTCTGGCCGAGGCGGACGGTGCCCAGGTACTCCTTCTCGGTCAGGGCCAGATGACCGAGGAGCTTGGTCGCCTTCTCGACGCCGAGGACGAGGACGCCCGTCGCCATGGGGTCGAGGGTGCCGGCGTGCCCGACGCGGCGGGTGCGCGCGATGCCGCGCATCTTGGCGACCACGTCGTGCGAAGTGAAGCCCGACGGCTTGTCGACGATGACAAGGCCGTCGGGCGTGGTGTGCTTCTGCGTCATTCCGCGGTGTCGCCGTCCGTCTCGTCCTCGGAGCCCGGCTTGCGGTACGGGTCCGCCTCACCGGCGTACTTCGCGCCCGCGGACACCTCGCGCACCTTCTCGTCGGACTGGCGCGCCTTGTCGAGGAGGTCCTCGATGGTGCGTGCGGTGTCCGGCAGGGCGTCGGCGACGAAGGTGAGGGTCGGCGTGAACTTCACGCCCGCGGCGGCCCCGACGGCCGAACGGAGCACGCCCTTGGCGCTCTCCAGTCCGGCGGCCGCTGCCTTGCGCTCCTCGTCGTCCCCGTACACCGTGTAGAAGACGGTCGCCTCCCGCAGGTCACCCGTGACCCGGGTGTCCGTGATGGTGACGTGCGAGCCGAGCCGCGGGTCCTTGATCCCGCGCTGCAGCTTCTGGGCCACCACCTCTCGGATGAGGTCCGCCAGCCTTTTCGCCCGCGCGTTGTCGGCCACTGGTCCGTCTCCCGTTCTTTCTTCTTCTCGTTCTGTGGTCAGTCGTCGTCGCCGTGGAAGCGGCGTCGCACGGACAGCAGCTCCACCTCGGGGCGGCCGGCGACCAGCCGTTCGCACCGGTCGAGTACGTCGCTGAGGTGCCCCGCGTCGCCGGAGACCATCGCGAGGCCGATGAGGGCCCTGCGATGGAGGTTCATGTGGTCGACCTCGGCCGCGCTCACCGCGTACTTCCGCTGGAGTTCGGCGACGATCGGGCGGACGACGGAGCGCTTCTCCTTCAGCGACCGTACGTCGCCGAGGAGGAGGTCGAAGGACAGAGTCCCCACGTACATGTGTGTAGCCGGTTCACCCGCCGGTACGGGATCGATGGCCCTGCGATCGGTAGGGGCAGGGACATCAAGAACGGTACCGCGAACCCCCGGGGAGGCTCGACGGAGTTTCCGCTCGGCAAACGGCGCACCGGCCGACGGGACCGAAGTCCCGTCGGCCGGCACGAACCGTCGGCTGCTTACGCCCGCGGCTTCTCGCGCATCTCGTACGTCGCGATGACGTCGTCGACCTTGATGTCGTTGAAGTTGCCGAGGTTGATACCGCCCTCGAACCCTTCGCGGATCTCGGTGACGTCGTCCTTGAAGCGACGCAGGCCCTCGATGGTGAGGTTCTCCGCGACGACCTTGCCGTCGCGCAGGAGGCGCGCCTTGGTGTTGCGCTTGACCTCGCCGGACCGGATGAGCACACCGGCGATGTTGCCCAGCTTGGACGACTTGAAGACCTCGCGGATCTCCGCCGTACCGAGCTCGACCTCTTCGTACTCCGGCTTGAGCATGCCCTTGAGGGCCGCCTCGATCTCCTCGATCGCCTGGTAGATGACCGAGTAGTACCGGACGTCCACGCCCTCGCGCTCCGCCATCTGCTGCGCACGGCCGGCCGCCCGGACGTTGAAGCCGATGACGATGGCGTCGGAGCCCATGGCCAGGTCGATGTCGGACTCCGTGACCGCACCGACGCCGCGGTGCAGGACGCGGATGTCGACCTCTTCGCCGACGTCCAGCTGGAGCAGGGAGGACTCGAGGGCCTCGACGGAACCAGAAGCGTCGCCCTTGATGATCAGGTTCAGCTGCTGGACCTCGCCGGCCTTCAGCACCTTGTCCAGGTCCTCCAGGGACACGCGGCGCGTGCGCTTCGCGAAGGCCGCGTTGCGCTCGCGAGCGGCACGCTTCTCCGCGATCTGGCGGGCCGTACGGTCCTCCTCGACCACAAGGAAGTTGTCGCCCGCACCCGGGACGTTGGTGAGGCCCAGGACCTGCACCGGCGTCGACGGGCCGGCCTCGGTGACGAGGTTGCCGTTGTCGTCGTGCATGGCGCGCACACGGCCGTAGGCGTCGCCCACGACCATCGTGTCGCCGACCCGCAGCGTGCCTCGCTGGACGAGGACCGTCGACACGGCACCGCGGCCGCGGTCGAGGCGGGACTCGATCGAGATGCCCTGCGCGTCCTGGTTCGGGTTGGCCCGCAGGTCGAGCGAGGCGTCGGCGGTGAGGATCACGGCCTCCAGCAGGGAGTCGATGTGCAGACCCTGCTTGGCGGAGATGTCGACGAACATCGTGTCGCCGCCGTACTCCTCGGCCACCAGCCCGTACTCGGTGAGCTGACCGCGCACCTTGGTCGGGTCGGCGCCCTCGACGTCGATCTTGTTGACCGCGACGACGATCGGGACCTCGGCCGCCTTGGCGTGGTTGAGCGCCTCGACCGTCTGCGGCATGACGCCGTCGTTGGCCGCGACGACCAGGATCGCGATGTCGGTCGACTTCGCACCACGGGCACGCATGGCGGTGAACGCCTCGTGACCCGGGGTGTCGATGAAGGTGATCTTGCGCTCTTCGTCGTTGACCTCGGTCGCGACCTGGTAGGCACCGATGTGCTGGGTGATGCCGCCGGCCTCGCCCGCGATGACGTTCGTCTTGCGGATGGCGTCGAGCAGTCGGGTCTTACCGTGGTCGACGTGACCCATGACGGTGACGACCGGCGGGCGGACCACCAGGTCCTCCTCGTCACCCTCGTCCTCGCCGAACTCGATGTCGAAGGACTCGAGCAGCTCGCGGTCCTCCTCCTCCGGGCTGACGATCTGAACCGTGTAGTTCATCTCGTCGGCGAGGAGCTGGAGCGTCTCGTCGGAGACGGACTGGGTCGCGGTGACCATCTCGCCGAGGTTCATCATGACCGCGACGAGCGACGCCGGGTTGGCGTTGATCTTCTCCGCGAAGTCGGTGAGCGAAGCACCGCGCGACAGGCGAATGGACTCGCCGTTGCCGCGAGGCAGCATCACGCCGCCGACCGACGGGGCCTGCATGGCCTCGTACTCCTGGCGCCTCTGCCGCTTCGACTTGCGGCCACGACGCGCGGGACCACCGGGACGGCCGAAGGCACCCTGCGTGCCACCACGGCCACCGGGGCCGCCGGGACGACCGCCGAAGCCGGGACGACCGCCGCCGCCACCGCCGGGACCACCGGGACGGCCGGCGAAACCGCCGCCACCGCCACCGGGACCGCCGGGACGACCGGCGAAGCCGCCACCGCCGCCGCCACCGGGACGACCGGCGAAGCCGCCGCCCGGACGACCGCCGCCGCCACCGGGACGACCGCCGCCACCGGGACCACGGCCACCGGGGCCACCGCCGCCGGGACGCGGGCCGGCAGCAGGACGCTGCGGCATCATGCCGGGGTTCGGACGCGGACCGGCGGGACCGCCGCCGGGACGCGGGCCGCCGCCCTGCGGACGGGGCATGCCGCCCGGCGTGGGACGCGGGCCGCCCGGAGCCTGCGGACGGGGACCGCCCGCCGCGCCCTGGGGACGGGGACCGCCCTGGCCCTGCGGACGCGGAGCGCCGCCGGGAGCGCCGGGGGCACCGGGGCCGCCGGGACGCGGGGCACCGCCCGGACGGGGCGCCTGCGGGCGCGCCATGCCGGTGGAGCCACCAGAGGTGAAGGGGTTGTTGCCCGGACGGGGACCGGCCGGACGGGCACCGGGACGCGGGGCGCCGCCACCCGGACGCGGAGCGCCGGGACGGTCGCCGCGGTCACCACGGCCCTGGCCGCCCTGACCGGGACCACCCGGACGCGGGGCGCCGGGACGCGGGGCCTGACCGGCCGGACGCGGGGCGCCCGGACGCGGGCCGGAGCCCTGGGACGCAGCCGGTGCGGCGGGAGCCGACGGGGGTGCCGTGAACTCGGGCGTGGTCGGAGCCGGGGACGCCGGGGCGGGCCGCGGCGCGGGCTTCGGGCCCGGAGTGGGACGGGGGCCGGGAGTGGCCGGCGCGGCGGGAGCCGCGGGCTTCTCGGCTGCGGCCGGCTTGGGGGCCGGCGGGCGCGGGGCGGCCGGACGGGCAGCCTGCGCCGGAGAGGGGGCTGCCGGCTTCGCCGGGGCAGCCTTGCGGGCGGGGGCGGGCTTGCCGCCTCCGCTGCCCTGCTGGAGGGCGTCCGTCAGCTTGCGGACAACGGGCGCTTCGATGGTCGAAGACGCCGAACGGACGAATTCACCGAGTTCTTGGAGCTTGGCCATGACGACCTTGCTCTCAACCCCGAACTCCTTGGCGAGTTCGTATACCCGGACCTTAGCCACTTCGCTCCTTTTAGGTCCGGGTTGCGGCCGGACCGTCGCTACTTCATGGGCGTACTCATCGCGTACTCATCGAGTGCTCATCGCAATCTCGACCTGCTTTCGACTCGCGAGGTACCAGGGCCGCACGGGGTTCCGTACGACGCTTCTTACGGTGTTGCCTGCTCAGCAACTGTTGTCTGCTCGACGTACCGGCGCAACGCCTTTGTGTCGAGCGCTCCCGGGGCGCGCAACGCCCGCGTGAACGCCCGGCGGCGTACCGCCTGGTCGAGACAGACCAGTGCGGGGTGTACGTACGCACCCCGGCCGGGCAGCGTACCGCGATGATCAGGGACGCACTCGTCCTCGATCGCCACGATGCGCAGCAGATCAGCCTTGGCCGCTCGCTCCCGGCACCCCACACAGGTGCGTTCAGGGCATGCGCGGACGCGTGTCCGGCCAGACACAGTTAAGTCTACCTCCCCGTACGCTCCTCACCCCTTTGGGGCAGGATTCGAACAGTTGCCGGGCGATAACCTGACGTGATCTAAGCGGCCTGCGGCCTGGATCTATTCCCCGGCCTGCTCGGTGTCCGGACGGATGTCGATCCGCCAGCCGGTGAGCCGGGCCGCGAGGCGGGCGTTCTGCCCTTCCTTGCCGATGGCCAGGGACAGCTGGTAGTCGGGCACGGTCACGCGCGCGGAGCGGGCCGCCATGTCCACGACCTCCACCTTGGAGACCCGGGCCGGCGAGAGCGCGTTCGCCACCATCTCGGCCGGGTCGTCCGACCAGTCGACGATGTCGATCTTCTCGCCGTTCAGCTCGCCCATGACGTTGCGCACCCGGCCGCCCATGGGGCCGATGCAGGCGCCCTTGGCGTTCAGGCCGCTGCGGGTGGACCGTACGGCGATCTTCGTGCGGTGACCGGCCTCACGGGCGATGGCGGCGATCTCGACGGACCCGTCGGCGATCTCCGGCACCTCCAGGGCGAAGAGCTTCTTCACCAGGTTCGGGTGCGTGCGCGACAGGGTGACGGACGGGCCGCGGACGCCCTTCGCCACCCGTACGACGTACGACCGAAGCCGCATGCCGTGCGGATACGTCTCGCCCGGCACCTGCTCCTGGACCGGCAGGATGGCCTCCAGCTTGCCGATGTCCACGAGCACGTTCTTCGGGTCGCGGCCCTGCTGGACCACGCCGGTGACGATGTCGCCCTCGCGGCCGGCGTACTCGCCGAGCGTCGCGTCGTCCTCGGCGTCGCGCAGCCGCTGCAGGATGACCTGCTTGGCGGTGGTGGCGGCGATACGGCCGAAGCCGGACGGGGTGTCGTCGAACTCGCGGGGCTCCTGCCCCTCGTCGAGGTCCTCGGGATCCTCCTTCGCCCACACGGTCACATGCCCGGTCTCCCGGTTGAGCTCCACGCGCGCGTGGCGGCGGCTTCCCTCGGTGCGGTGGTAGGCGATGAGGAGGGCCGACTCGATCGCTTCGACCAGCAGGTCGAAGGAGATCTCCTTCTCCCGTACCAAGCCCCGCAGGGCACTCATGTCGATGTCCACGGCTACGCCTCCTCTTCCTTCTCGTTCTTGCTGTCTTTCCGGCTGAACTCGACCTGCACGCGCGCCTTGGCGATGTCGGGGAAGCCGAGTCTGCGGCTCGTGGCCTTGCGGCCCTTCACTCCGGGCACTTCGAGGTCGAGACCGTCGTCGTCGACCTTCAGGATGCGGGCCACCAGCTCGCCGCCCTCGGCCAGTTGGAACTTCACCAGTCGGTCGACGGCACGCACGTAGTGCCGGTGCTCCGTGAGGAGGCGTTCCGCGCCCGGGGTGCCGACCTCGAGGGTGTACTCGCCCTCGCCCATCGCGTCCGTCTCGTCGAGCTTCGCCGAGAGCGCACGGCTCACATCGGCGATTTCGTCCAGGTCCGCCCCGGTGTCGGAGTCGACGACGACGCGCAGCACGCGCTTGCGTCCGACGGAGTCCACTTCGATCTCTTCGAGGTCCAGGCCCTGGGAGCTGACGAGGGGTTCCAGCAGTTCTCGCAGCCTCTCGCGCTGGGTGGTGCTCATCCGGGTGACTCCTCGGCCGCGTGTGCTGTTGTGGGATGGGTCGCGTGTCTGGTCAAAGGGTATCCGGTCGCAGGGAGTGTTGCCGTCCACCTGCATGTGAACGGTGCCGCTGAGTGATGCCGTCCGGTGGCGCGGGTACGGTGATCACGGGCCTGCGGCCCGCTGGTTCCGCAACTGCTTTCATCACTGCCTTCGTAACTGCTTTCGTACGAGTTCCCCGAGGACGTCTGCCGTGCCGTACCCCTCGCCGCCGCGCTCCCCCTCGGGGCCGCGCAGAAGAACCCTGCTCGCCTCGGCCGCCGGGGCGGCCCTGCTCGTGGGCTGCTCCTCCGGGCCGGAGAACTCCGAGGACTCCACGGGCACCGCGAGCGGCACCCCGTCGCTCACCGAGCGGACACGCGCGCGTGCGGCCCGGGACAGCGAGGGGCTGATCGAGCGGTACGACGCGGTGCTCGCCGCCCATCCCGGGCTGGCGGAGCTGGTGGGGCCGTTGCGGGCGGAGGCCGTACGGCATGCGGAGGCGTTCGGCGGCGGCCGGCGGGCCTCGGCCGGTGCGTCACCATCGGGGTCGCCGTCGGTTCCGGGTTCGCCGTCGCCTTCGGGATCGCCGTCGGCCGCAGTGCCCCCGAACGAGAAGGAAGCCCTCACCGAGCTCGCCGCCGCCGAACGGGCCCTCGCGGACCAGCGGGCGACGGCACTCCTCGATGTGCCGGGCGAGCTGGCGCGGCTGCTGGCCTCCGTGGCGGCGGCCGGGGCCGCGCACGCGTTTCTGCTGACGGAGGGGGCCAAGTGAGCGGGTCGAGCGAGAGCGGGAAGAAGCAGCGGCTGACGGCGCTCCAGGCGGCGCTCGCCGCCGAGCACGCGGTCGTGTACGGGTACGGCGTCGTCGGCGGCCGGATCCGCGAGGGGCGGCGCTCGGAAGCACGCGCGGCGTACGACGCGCACCGGGCGCGGCGGGACGCGCTGGCGCGCGAGGTGCGTGACCTGGGCGCCGAGCCGGTCGCCGCGAGCGCCGCGTACGCGCTGCCGTTCCCGGTGCCGGACTCGGGCGCGGCCGTGCGGCTCGCCGCCGAGCTGGAGGCCCGGGTGGCCGGGGTGTACTCCGACCTGGTACGGGCAGCCGAGGGTGAGCTGCGGGGTACGGCGGCCGAGGCGCTGCGGGAGGCGGCGGTGCGGGCGGTGCGCTGGCGGGGCGAGAGCGTAGCCTTCCCTGGGCTCGCCGAGCGGGCGGGCACCGCGTCGGCGTCGGCGGCGCCCACCGCGTGACGTGGGCCCACGGAGCACGTACGGCAGTACGGGAAGGGAACGACTCGCGCATGGCTTTCGAACCGCCGCAGCGTCTGGTCAGGGCGCTCGGTGAGACGGCACCCAACGGTGACGACTGGTTGGAGAGGCTGCCGGAGGCGGCCGGCCAGGCCGTCGCGCTACGCGAGTTGACCGTTGAGCGGGTGCAGGTGCCCGGCGGGCGCAGCAGCCTGGTCGTCCTGGTCCGGCGCCCGGACGGGACCCCCGCCGTGCTGAAGCTGGCCCCGCCCCGGGCCCGCCCCGAGAGCGAGCGGGCGGCACTCGCCCACTGGGGCGGACTGGGCGCGGTACAGCTTCTGGAACCTGTCGTGACCGAGGGCGTACTGCTGCTGGAGCGGCTGCATCCGGATCTGTCGGTGCGGTCGCTGCCGGAGGCGAAGGCGCTGTTGGAGGCGGCGGGGACGTTGCGGCGGCTGTGGGTGGAGCCCCCCGCCGGGCATGTCTTCGAGACGGTGGCCGAGCGGACGGGGCGGCAGGCTGAGGCGATGCGGGCGACCGCGTCGGCGCATCCCGAGGTGGCGCCGCTGGTCGACGCCGCGCTCGCCGCACGCGAGGAGCTGCTGGCCGCGCCGCCCGAACACCGGCTGCTGCACGGGACGTTCCGGCAGAGCAAGGTGCTGGCCGGGGAGCGGATGCCGTGGCTCGCGGTGGGGCCGGACCCGGTGGTCGGCGAGTGCGCGTTCGACCTCGCCCGGCTGGTGCGGGACCGGGTGGAGGACCTGATCGCCCAGCCGTCGGGAGCGGCGACGACCCGGCGGCGCGTGAAGCGGCTCGCGGAGTCGCTGGACGTCGACCAGGAGCGGCTGCGGGGCTGGACGCTGTTCCGGGCCGTGGAGTCCGGGGTCAGGGCTCGCAGGGTCGGACGGCCGCAGGACGCCGAGCTGTTGCTGGAGTTCGCGGGGTGGCTCTGAGCGTGCCGGTGCGGGTCCCGGAACCGGAACCCGCACCGTGGGCCTGTCCTATGCGGTGAGGCGCGCGATCGCCTCGTCGACCGTGAGCTCCTCGCGCTCGCCGGTCCTGCGGTCCTTCAGCTCCACCACGCCCTCGGCCGCGCGCCGCCCGGCCACCAGGATCTGCGGTACGCCGATCAGCTCGGAGTCGGTGAACTTCACGCCCGGCGAGACACCCGCCCGGTCGTCGCACAGGACGCGCAGGCCGGCCGCCGCCAGCTTCTCGGAGACGTCGAGGGCCAGTTCGGTCTGCAGGGCCTTGCCGGCGGCGACGACGTGGACGTCGGCCGGGGCGACCTCGGCGGGCCAGCACAGGCCCTTGTCGTCGGCGGTCTGCTCGGCGAGGGCCGCGACCGCGCGGGAGACGCCGATGCCGTAGGAGCCCATGGTGACGCGGACCGGCTTGCCGTTCTGGCCGAGGACGTCGAGCTTGAGGGCGTCGGCGTACTTGCGGCCCAGCTGGAAGATGTGGCCGATCTCGATGGCGCGGTCCAGCTTGAGGCCGGTGCCGCACTTGGGGCAGGGGTCGCCCTCCTGGACGACCACGACGTCGACGTACTCGTCGACCTCGAAGTCACGGCCCGCGACGACGTTCTTCGCGTGCGTGCCCTCCTTGTTGGCGCCGGTGATCCAGGCCGTGCCGGGGGCCACGCGCGGGTCGGCGAGGTACTTGACCTTCTCACCGAGGCCCTGCGGGCCGACGTAGCCGCGGACCAGGTCCCGGCGCTCGGCGAAGTCCGCCTCGGTGACCATCTCGACGACGGCCGGGGCGAAGTGGGCCTCGACCTTGTCCATGTCGACCTCGCGGTCGCCGGGGACACCGACGGCGACGATCTCGCCGTCGACCTTGACCAGCAGGTTCTTCAGGGTGGCGGAGGCCTCGACGCCGAGGTGGGCGGCGAGGGTCTCGATGGTGGGGGTGTCCGGGGTCGGGATCTCCTCGAGCGCGGCCACGCCCGTGGCGTCGACCGGCTTCAGCTCGTAGGTGATCGCCTCGGTGTTGGCCGCGAAGTCGCAGTTCGGGCAGTCGGCGAAGGTGTCCTCGCCGGCCTCGGCCGGGGCGAGGAACTCCTCCGACTTCGAGCCGCCCATCGCGCCCGCGGTGGCGGCGCAGATGCGGTAGTCGAGGCCGAGGCGCTCGAAGACGCGCTGGTAGGCCTGGCGGTGCAGGGCGTAGGACTGGGCGAGGCCCTCGTCGGCGGTGTCGAAGGAGTAGGAGTCCTTCATCAGGAACTCGCGGCCGCGCAGGATGCCGGCCCGCGGACGGGCCTCGTCGCGGTACTTGTGCTGGATCTGGTACAGGATGACCGGCAGGTCCTTGTAGGAGGACGCCTGGTCCTTCACCAGCAGGGTGAAGATCTCCTCGTGGGTCGGACCGAGCAGGTAGTCGCCGCCCTTGCGGTCCTTGAGGCGGAACAGCTCCTGGCCGTACTCGTCCCAGCGGCCGGTCGCGTCGTACGGCTCACGCGGCAGCAGCGCGGGGAGCAGGACCTCCTGGGCGCCGATGGCGTCCATCTCCTCGCGGACGATGCGTTCCACATTGGCGAGGACCCGCTTGCCGAGGGGCAGCCAGCTCCAGATACCGGCGGCGGTGCGGCGGACGTAGCCGGCGCGCACCAGCAGCTTGTGGCTGAGGACCTCGGCGTCCGCCGGGTCGTCGCGCAGCGTCTTCGCCATCAACTGGGACATGCGCTGGACCGGTGCGTTCGCCATCGTTCTCGTACTCCTGCCGGGTTTGGGTTATGGCAGGAGGTTAGCCGGGTGGGAGGGGGCGGTGGAAATCGGTTAGCGGCGGCGCAGCGGCAGGGGGGCGCCCATGACGGCGTACGGCTTCGGGGCGCTCGGGAACAGGACCTGGCGGGCGAGGTCCTGGTAGCCGAGGGAGCGGTAGAGGCCGCGGGCCGGGCTTTCGACGTCGATCGCGGAGAGGATCGAGCGGGGTTCGGTGGCGCCGTCGGTGATCAGGGTGATCAGGGAGCGGCCGATACCGCGGTTCTGGTAGCGCGGGTGAACGTGGAGTTCCGTGATGACGAAGGAGTCGTCCAGCCAGTCGTCGTGGCCCTGGGCCCGGAGGTAGGGCTCCACGACGGTGGACCACCAGTGGGTGCGGTCGTTGGGCATGCCGTAGACGAACCCCGCGAGGCTGCCTGAGGCGGTTGCGCCGAGGGCTCTTGCTCCCGGGTAGGTCATGTGGCGCAGGACGATTTGGCGGCGTACGGCGACTTCGTCGGGGCCCAGGCCGAACGCTACCGCTTGGACGGCCAGTGCCTCGTCCACGTTGGCCGACAGGTCCAGCGGGCCGATCACGATGTCGTCTGCTTGGCGGCGGTGGCCGTGACCGGGAAGGCGCATGTGGGGAGCCTACAGGGGGGTTCGCGTGGTGTTCCGGCTGCCGGCTGGTCCGTGGTTGCTCGCGCCCACGCGGCGGAGCCGCATATCGATAAAGCCCCGCGCCCTTGAGGGCGTTTCAGAACAGGACGCTCATGAATGCGCCCACCTCTTGGAAGCCCACCCTGGTGTACGTCCGCCTCGCCGCCGTGTTGAAGTCGTTGACGTACAGGCTGACCACCGGGGCCACGTCCGCCAGCGCGTAGCGCAGTACCGCCGCCATGCCGGGGGCCGCCAAGCCCTGTCCCCGGTATTCCGGGGCCACCCACACGCCCTGGATCTGGCAGGCGCGGTCCGTCGCGGCGCCGATCTCGGCCTTGAAGACGACCTTGCCGTTCTGGTCGAGGCGGGCGAAGGAGCGGCCGGAGCCGACGAGTTCGGCGACGCGGGCCTGGTAGAGGAGGCCGCCGTCGCCGGCCAGTGGCGATACGCCGACCTCCTCGGTGAACATCGCCACGCAGGCCGGCATGATCGTCTCCATCTCGTCCTTGCGGATGCGGCGGACGTACGGATCCGGGGCGATGTCGGCCGGCATGCGGTCGGTGACCATCAGGGGCTGGTGGGCGCGGACCTCGCGGGCCGGACCCCAGCCGGGTTCCAGCAGGCGCCACAGCTGGGCGGTGGATTCGGCGGGGCCGACGATGGAGGAGCAGCGGCGGCCCGCGCGGCGGGCTCGGTCGGCGAACGCCCGTACCGCTCGCGGCGTTGCGCAGATCGGGACGAGGTTGGCGCCCGCGTAGCACAGGGACGTCAGCATGCCGCCCTCGTACCAGCCCCACATCTCGCCGCCGAGGCGCCACGGGTCGAGGCCAGCGACCTGGACTCGGGACGTCACGAAGGCGTTCACGACCGGCTCGCGGTCGAGGACGGCGAGCGCGGCGTCCAGGTCGCTCGGTTCGAGCACCCGTGAGGTGGTCTGGGTCAACACGTTCGGGGGGCCTCCGGGGAGCTGCTGGTCTCCGCACTGTACCTGCGGAAGCTGAGCGGTGCCGCCCTGGCTGGGTGCCGCCTGCTTGGAGGTACCCGGCGTTGTCGTTGCCGTCGACTGGGGGCTGCCGCCCCCAGACCCCCGCTTCGGCCCCGAAAGGGCCTCGTCCTCAAACGCCGGACGGGCTGATCGATGCGGACCGGCGCCCAGAAGTGCCGTCAGCCGGCCACCGAAACCGACGGCTCGCCGCTCGTCACGCCGTCCGCCTCCATCTGCTCGGCCAGCTTCATGGCCTCCTCGATGAGGGTCTCGACGATCTTGGACTCGGGGACGGTCTTGATGACCTCGCCCTTGACGAAGATCTGGCCCTTGCCGTTGCCGGAGGCGACGCCGAGGTCGGCCTCGCGAGCCTCGCCGGGGCCGTTGACGACGCAGCCCATGACGGCGACGCGGAGGGGGACCTCCATGCCGGTCAGGCCTGCCGTGACCTCCTCGGCCAGCTTGTAGACGTCGACCTGGGCGCGGCCGCAGGACGGGCAGGAGACGATCTCCAGGCCGCGCTGCTTGAGGTTCAGGGACTCCAGGATCTGGTTGCCGACCTTGACCTCCTCGACCGGCGGGGCCGAGAGGGAGACGCGGATGGTGTCGCCGATGCCCTGCGAGAGCAGCGCGCCGAACGCCACCGCCGACTTGATCGTGCCCTGGAACGCCGGGCCCGCCTCCGTCACACCGAGGTGGAGGGGGTAGTCGCACTGGGCGGCCAGTTGGCGGTACGCCTCGATCATGACGACCGGGTCGTTGTGCTTGACCGAGATCTTGATGTCCCGGAAGTCGTGCTCCTCGAAGAGGGAGGCTTCCCAGAGGGCCGACTCGACGAGGGCCTCCGGGGTCGCCTTGCCGTACTTCTGCAGCAGACGCCTGTCCAGCGAGCCCGCGTTGACGCCGATGCGGATCGGGGTGCCGTGGTCCTTGGCGGCCCGCGCGATCTCCTTGACCTTGTCGTCGAACTGCTTGATGTTGCCGGGGTTGACGCGGACCGCGGCGCAGCCGGCCTCGATGGCCGCGAAGACGTACTTCGGCTGGAAGTGGATGTCCGCGATCACCGGGATCTGGGACTTGCGGGCGATGGTCGCGAGGGCGTCGGCGTCGTCCTGCGTCGGGCAGGCCACGCGCACGATCTGGCAGCCGGAGGCCGTGAGCTCGGCGATCTGCTGCAGGGTGGCGCCGATGTCCGACGTGCGCGTGGTCGTCATCGACTGGACCGAGACCGGCGCGTCCCCGCCGACCGCCACGGATCCGACCTGGATCTGCCGGCTCTTCCGGCGCTCGGCGATCTTGGTCGGTACGGACGGCATGCCGAGAGAAATCGCAGTCATCTGCTGTGCAACCCCAAGTCGTGGATCAAGGTCCGGTCCCGTCAGCAGCGGGCTCCAGGCTTCGAGATTACGGCACGGGGGCCGGCCCCTTCACATCACGGTCCGTAAACCCACTCAATGGAAGGCGGCCCGGGACAGAGGATCCCAGGCCGCCTCGAACGCCGTATGACTAGGAGATTCTGACCGGGTTAACGACGTCCGCGACCAGCACGAGCAGCGTGAAGCAGATGAAGATGCTGGCGACCACGTACGCCACCGGCATCAGCTTCGCCACGTCGAACGGGCCGGGGTCCGGGCGGCGCAGCACCTTCGCCGTGGTGCGGCGCAGCGACTCCCACAGGGCGCCCGCGATGTGGCCGCCGTCGAGCGGCAGCAGCGGGAGCATGTTGAAGAGGAAGAGGGACAGGTTGAAGCCCGCCAGCAGGAAGACGAACGTCGCCAGCTGCTGGGACGCCGGGATGTCCAACGTGGCGATCTCGCCGCTGACCCGCGCCGCGCCGACGATGCCCATCGGGGAGTCCGGTTCGCGCGGGCCGTCGCCGAAGGCCGCGTCCCACAGGGCGGGGATCTTGGAGGGCAGCGCCACCAGGGAGTCGACGGCGTCGCCGACCCGGTCGGTCATCCAGGACACCGAGTCGCCGAAGTCCTGTTTGACGACGCCGGTGGCCGAGCTGAAGCCGAGGAAGCCGGCCTTGACGTACTCGCCCTTGACATAGGCCCCGCCGGCGTCCTTCTTCACGACCCGGTTGGTGGCGATCTTCGCCTCCAGGGTCACCTGCTCGCCCTTGCGGTCGACGACGATCGGCACCTCCTTGCCGGCGCTGTCGCGGATCAGGTCGGAGAGGGTGTTCCAGTCGTCGGTCCTGACCCCGTCGAAGGCGACGATCTTGTCGCCGGCCTTCATGCCCGCGGCCGCGGCCGGGGACTTGGGGTCGGACGCCTTGCACTCGTCGCGGTTCTCGGTCTGGGCGATGACGCACGGGGAGACCGAGCTGACGGTGGTGGTCTGCTGCTGGATGCCGAAGCCCATCAGCACGGTGAGGAACAGGCCGAAGGCGAGGACCAGGTTCATGAACGGGCCCGCGAACATCACGATGACCCGCTTCCACGGCTTGCGCGTGTAGAAGAGGCGGGTGTCGTCGCCGGGCTTGAGTTCCTCGAAGGCGGCGGAGCGGGCATCCTCGATCATGCCGCGCCAGGGGGAGGTGGAGCGGGCCTCCAGGCGGCCGTCCGGTCCCGGCGGGAACATGCCGATCATGCGGATGTAGCCGCCGAACGGGATCGCCTTGACGCCGTACTCGGTCTCGCCCTTCTTCCGCGACCAGATGGTCGGGCCGAAGCCCACCATGTACTGCGGCACACGGATGCCGAACAGCTTGGCCGTGGACAGGTGGCCCAGCTCGTGCCATGCGATCGAGAAGAGCAGCCCGACCGCGAACAGCACTATGCCGAGGATGAACATCAGGGTCGTCATGCACGGGCCTCCGCCGTGTGTGCCGCCAGTTCCTGTGCCCGCCTGCGGGCCCAGGTCTCCGCTTCGAGGACGTCCGCGACGGTGAGGGAAGTTCCCGCCCGGGGGGTGCCGTGCTCCTCCACCACCCGCGTCACGGTCTCCATGATCCCGTTGAACGGCAGCGCGCCGGCCCGGAAGGCCTCCACGCACTCCTCGTTGGCCGCATTGAACACCGCGGGTGCCGTGCCCGCGAGCTCACCCACATGGCGCGCCAGGTCGACGGACGGGAACGCGTCGTTGTCGAGCGGGAAGAACTCCCAGGTCGACGCCTTGCTCCAGTCGAACGTGGGCGCGGCGTCGGGGACGCGCTCCGGCCAGCCGAGGCCGATGGCGATGGGCCCGCGCATGTCGGGGGGCGTCGCCTGGGCGATCGTGGATCCGTCCGTGAACTCAACCATCGAGTGAACATACGACTGGGGATGCACGACCACCTCAATGCGGTCGAAGGAAATGTCGTAGAGCAGGTGCGCCTCGATGACCTCCAGACCCTTGTTGACGAGGGTCGCGGAGTTGATCGTGATGACCGGGCCCATGGCCCAGGTGGGGTGGGCGAGGGCGTCCTCGACGGTGACGTTCGCCAGTTCCTGCTTCGTACGGCCGCGGAAGGGGCCGCCGGAGGCGGTGACGACGAGTTTGCGTACGTCGGCGCGGGTACCGGAGGCCAGGGCCTGGAACAGGGCGGCGTGCTCGGAGTCGACCGGAATGATCTGCCCGGGCTTGGCGAGCGCCTTGACCAGCGGGCCGCCGACGATGAGGGACTCCTTGTTGGCGAGCGCGAGGGTGCGGCCCGCCTCCAGGGCGGCGAGGGTGGGGGCGAGGCCGATGGAGCCGGTGATGCCGTTGAGGACGGTGTGGCAGTCGGATGCGGCGACCTGAGTGGCCGCGTCCGGGCCCGCCAGGATCTCGGGGAGCGGCTCCCCCGTGCCGTACTGGGCCAGCAGGGCCTCGCGCAGCGCCGGGACGACGTCCTCGCGGGCCACCGCGACGGTCCGCGCCTTGAGCCGGTACGCCTGCTCGGCGAGGAGGGCGACCCGGCCGCCGTTGGCGGAGAGTGCGGTGACCCGGAACCGGTCGGGGTTGCGCAGCACCAGGTCGATGGCCTGGGTGCCGATCGAGCCGGTGGAACCGAGGATCACCACGTCCTTGGGGCCGTCGCCCGCCACGGGGTCATAGACGAGATGCGGGTCGGCGAGAGGGGCTGGACTGTCGCTCATCCCCCCATTGTGGCCGGAACGGCTGGCGGGGAGGACAGGGCGTCCCCTTCTGCGGGTTACAGGATGGTGAGAGGTCACTGCGGGCAGTGACCTCTCAGTCATCGCTCAGCGGCTTCTCACCGCGTCGGTCACCGGATCGGGCGGTGCACGTTCTCCCGTGCGCTCGGGCCGGGGGCCGCGTCCGCGATCCATACGCCCCCGTCGTCCGACGGGTCGACGATGCCCTGCTCCAGCCACTCGTACGTGCCCGACATCACTCCCTTGACCACCTTGCGGTCGAGGTCGTCGGTGTTGGACCACAGGCGGCCGAAGAGCTCCTCGATCCGCAGGCGGGCCTGGCGGCAGAAGGCGTCGGCGAGCTGGTAGGCCTCGCGCCCGTGCTCACCCTGACCGCGCAGGTGCTCGGCGCGGACACAGGCCGCGCTCATGGCGAACAGTTCGGCGCCGATGTCGACGATGCGGCCCAGGAAGCCCTGCTTGCTCTCCATGCGGCCCTGCCAGCGGGACATGGCGTAGAAGGTGGAGCGGGCCAGCTTGCGGGAGGTGCGTTCGACGTAGCGGAGGTGCGGGGAGAGGTCGACCTGGTGTTTGAACTCGCCGTAGGTGTACGGCAGTTGCCCCTGGCCCGCGACCAGCTTCGGCAGCCACTTGGCGTAGAACATGCCCGCGTTGGCGCCCGCCTTCGCCTTGTCCTGGAGGGACTTCTCGGGGTCGATGAGGTCGCCGGCGACCGACAGGTGCGCGTCGACGGCCTCGCGGGCGATCAGGAGGTGCATGATCTCCGTCGAGCCCTCGAAGATGCGGTTGATGCGCAGGTCGCGCAGGACCTGCTCGGCGGGGACCCCGCGCTCGCCGCGTGCCCGCAGGGAGTCGGCGGTCTCGAAGCCCCGGCCGCCGCGGATCTGGACGAGTTCGTCGGCGATCAGCCAGGCCATCTCGGAGGCGTACAGCTTGGCGAGGGCGCCTTCGATGCGGATGTCGTTGCGGTCCTCGTCGGCCATCTGCGAGGCCAGGTCGGTGACGGCCTCCAGGGCGAAGGTGGTGGCCGCGATGAAGGAGATCTTCGATCCGACGGCCTCGTGGTGGGCGATCGGCTTGCCCCACTGCTCGCGCGCCGCGGACCACTCGCGGGCGATCTTCAAACACCACTTGCCGGCCGCGACGCAGGACGCGGGCAGGGAGAGCCGCCCGGTGTTCAGGGTCGTGAGGGCGATCTTCAGGCCCGCTCCCTCGGGGCCGATGCGGTTGGCGGCCGGGACGCGGACCTGGTGGAAGCGGGTGACGCCGTTCTCGATGCCACGCAGGCCCATGAAGGCGTTGCGGTTCTCGACCGTGATGCCGGGCGAGTTGGTCTCCACGACGAAGGCCGTGATGCCGCCCTTGTTGCCCTCGGACTTGGGCACCCGGGCCATGACGACGAGGAGGTCGGCGACCACGCCGTTGGTCGTCCACAGCTTGACGCCGTCGAGGATGTAGTCGTCCCCGTCGGGTACGGCGGTGGTGGCGAGGCGCGCCGGGTCGGAGCCGACGTCGGGCTCGGTCAGCAGGAAGGCGCTGATGTCGGTGCGGGCGCAGCGCGGCAGGAACCGCTCCTTCTGCTCCGGGGTGCCGAACAGCTTGAGCGGCTGCGGTACGCCGATCGACTGGTGCGCGGAGAGCAGCACACCGATCGCGGGCGAGGCCGAGCCCGCCAGGGTCAGCGCCTTGTTGTAGTACACCTGGGTGAGGCCGAGGCCGCCGTACTTGGTGTCGATCTTCATGCCGAGGGCGCCGAGTTCCTTGAGTCCGTTGATCACCTCGTCGGGGATCCGGGACTCGCGTTCGATCAGGGCGCCGTCGACCTTCGTCTCGATGAAGTCGCGCAGTTTGGCGAGGAATTCCTCACCCCGCTGGGCGGCCTCGTCGGTCGGCATCGGATGGGGGTGGATGAGGTCGAGGCGGAAGCGGCCGAGGAACAGTTCCTTGGCGAAGCTGGGCTTGCGCCACTCCTGTTGCCGGGCCGCCTCCGCCACCTGGCGGGCCTCACGTTCGGTGACAGTAGGGCGTCCGGAGGACGACGTGGGTGCTGCGGACATGAGGCTCACCTCGCCGCGAATCGGGATCTTGGGCCGTTTGGTTACCGACGGGTGCTACCCGATCGTATGTACCCGATTCCGGGCGAGCCCACCACCCCGCGCGCGCCCGTTCAGCCGATGTTGACGGAGTACGGGTTGGTGTCCAGGCCTACTTGGCGCTGCCGGGGAGCTTGCGCCGGACGAGTGACTGGGCGACGGTGACACCTGCGGTGCAGGTGGGCCCCACGGCGCCGGCACTCTCGTACCAGAAAAGGTGTCGAAGCGCTTCGACAGCCTATGGACACCCAAGCGCGCCAGAGCTAGTGTCGAACTACACTCACACCTGCCCCTGTACGCCCTGCGCATTGTCGAAGCGCTTCACACCGCATGGAGAGCCTGGATGGTCACCCTCGCCGAGGTCGCCCAGCACGCCGGAGTCTCGGCGAGCACGGTGAGCTATGTCCTCAGCGGCAAGCGGTCCATCTCCGCGACCACCCGGCACCGGGTCGAGCAGAGCATCCGCGAGCTCGGCTACCACCCGAACGCGGGTGCCCGTGCTCTGGCCAGCAGCAAGTCGAACATCATCGCGCTGATGATCCCGCTGCGCACCGACATGTATGTGCCGGTGATGATGGAGATCGCCATCGCGGTGGCCACCACCGCCCGCACACACGGCTACGACGTCCTGCTGCTGACCGGCGAGGAGGGCCCCGACGCCGTGCGCCGCGTCACCGGCAGCGGGCTCGCCGACGCGATGATCCTGATGGACGTCCAGCTGGACGACGAGCGGCTGCCGCTGCTGCGCGGCACCGACCAGCCGTCCGTGCTGATCGGACTGCCGGCCGACACCACCGGGCTGACCTGTGTCGACCTCGACTTCAAGGCGACCGGCGCGCTGTGCGTGGAGCATCTGGCGATGCTGGGGCACCGGGACATCGCTGTCATAGGAGAGGCCCCGGCCGTCTACGAACGGCACACCGGTTTCGCCGAGCGCACGCTGGACGGACTGCGGGCGCGCGCCCAGGAGTTGGGGATGCGGCTGCTGCACCGGCCGTGCGAGGGCGGGTACGACGCGATGGCCGTCACCCTCGCCCGGATCCTCGACGAGCGGCCGAGCACCACCGGGTTCGTCGTCCAGAACGAGTCGGCGGTCGAGCCGCTGCTCGCCCTGCTGCGCCAGCAGGGGCGTGCCGTGCCGGAGGACGTGTCGGTGGTCGGCATCTGCCCGGACCAGGTCGCCACCCAGGCGTCGGTGCGGCTGACGTCCGTCTCCATCCCCGCGCAGGAGATGGGCCGGCATGCCGTGGAGCAGCTGGTCGCCAAGCTCGACGGCCGGGCAAGCGACGAAGTCGTGCTGCTCGCCCCCGAGTTGACGGTCCGGGCGAGCTCGGGCCCGGCGCCCGGCCAGTCGTAGACCGTCTCTTCGCGCGTCTCCGGCGCGCCGCGCCGGTCCCCCCTCTGTCCAGGGCACCCCCATGTCTGAACTCCTCCAGGAGCACACCACGTGAATCAGCCCGCTGACAACCAGCCCCAGGTGAGCCTCGCACAGTCCTCTCCCACCGTCGGCACGTTCCGTGAGCGGGACGGTGCGCTGGAGTGGAGCGGCCGTCAGGAGACCGTGCGCATCGAGCCGTGGGGTCCGGACGCGGTCCGGGTGCGGGCCCGGCTCGGCGGACCGGTCCTCGACGGGCTGCCGGGTGCCCTGCTCGACGAGCCCCCGGCCACGGTGAGCGCGGTCAAGATCGGCGACGGGGAAGCGCAGTTGACCGTGGGCGCACTGACCGTCCACGTCGACGCCGAGGGCCTGATCCGCTTCCTGCGCACCGAGGACTCGGCCGAGCTCCTCGCGGAGGCCCGCGCCCACTTCTGGTGGCCGGGCTCGCGCCTCTACACCGCCGTCGGCAACGGCCACCACCGCCTGGAGCAACGCTTCGCCGCCTACGACGACGAGAAGCTGTACGGCCTCGGCCAGCACCAGCACGGCCGCCTCGACCAGAAGGGACTGGTCCTCGACCTCGTCCAGCGCAACGCCGAGGTCGGCATCCCGGTCCTGTCCTCCAGCCGCGGCTACACCCTGCTGTGGAACAGCCCGGCGATCGGCCGCGTGGAGCTCGCGCACAACGGCACCCGGTGGGTCGCCGACTCCGCCCGTCAGATCGACTACTGGATCACCGCGGGCACCCCGGCCGACGGCCAGCGCCGCTACAGCGCGGTGACGGGCCGTACGCCGATGCTGCCGGAGTGGGCGGCGGGCTTCTGGCAGTGCAAGCTGCGCTACCGCACCCAGGACGAACTCCTCGCGGTGGCACGGGAGTACAAGCGCCGTGGCCTGCCGATCTCCGCGATCGTCTGCGACTTCTTCCACTGGACGCACCTCGGAGAGTGGAAGTTCGACCCGAAGGAGTGGCCCGACCCGGCGGCGATGGTGCGCGAGCTGGACGAGCTCGGCATCAAGCTGGTGGTCAGCGTCTGGCCGTCGGTCTCCCCGCTCTCCGAGAACCACCCGGTCATGGAGCAGCGCGGCTACTTCATCGGCACCCAGTACGGCCCGATGGCGCACGCCGACTGGCCCGACAAGGAGGTGGCGTCGACCGTCCAGGTGGCGTTCTACGACGCGACCAACCCCGAGGCCCGTGAGTTCGTGTGGTCGAAGGTGAAGGAGAACTACCTCGACCCGTACGGCATCACGGCCTTCTGGCTGGACGCCTGCGAGCCGGAGCTGAAGCCGGGCTTCCAGGAGAACCTGCGCTACTGGGCGGGCCCGGGCCTGGAGGTCGGCAACATCTACCCCGCCGAGAACTCCCGCGCCTTCCACGAGGGCCTGCTCGCCGCCGGTGAGACCGAGGTCGTCACCCTCAACCGCTCGGCCTGGGCGGGCAGCCAGCGCTACGGCGCCGCCCTGTGGTCCGGCGACATCGGCACCGACTTCCCCACCCTGCGCCGCCAGATCGCGGCCGGACTCAACACCGCGCTGTCCGGCATCCCGTGGTGGAACACCGACATCGGCGGCTTCCACGGCGGCGACCCGGACGACCCGGCGTACCGCGAGGTGATGGTCCGCTGGTTCCAGTTCGGCGCCCTGTCCCCGCTGATGCGCCTGCACGGCTTCCGCGACCCCGGCATGCCGCTCGGCCCGGCCATGACCGGCGGTCCGAACGAGGTGTGGTCGTACGGCGAGGAGGCCGGCGCGATCCTGGAGAAGTACCTGCGGCTGCGCGAGCGCCTGAAGCCGTACGTCCTCGACGTCATGCGCGAGGCCCACGAGGAGGGCCTGCCGGTGATGCGGCCGCTGTTCCTGGAGTTCCCGGAGGACCGGGCGGCCTGGTCGGTCGACGACGCCTACCTCTTCGGCCGGGACCTGCTGGTCGCGCCGGTGCTGGAGGCGGGTGCCACGACGTGGTCGACGTACCTTCCGGCGGGCGCGCGCTGGACGGACGCCTGGACCGGCCGGACGTACGAGGGCGGTGCGACCGTGACGGTCGACGCCCCGCTGGACCGCATCCCGCTGTTCCTGCGGGACGGGGCACGGCTGACCGTAGGGGAGTAGCCGTGTCGCCGGGGGTGGCCGGGGGGTGGAGGTCTTCCGGTCACCCCCCGGCACATGTTCGGCCAACTTCCGTACAGCCTGGGCCCGTTCGACGAGATAGGTTCCCTGCGTGTCCTCGTCTCCGCTCGCTCTCACCCTCGCCAATGTGCTGCTGCGCCCCGGCTTCGGCTCCCGGCGCGATCCCGGCCGGGTCTTCGACAGGATCGCCGCGGAAGCCGGACAGGCGCCCGGTGACCGGCAGTTCGTCGACGACTTCCGGTCCCTGCTGGGCTGGTGGGCCGAGGCGGAGAACCTGACCCCGGTCGGCTGGCAGTCCGCGCAGGCCTTCGTCCGCAGGCACCTCGCCAACCGGGCCCGCGTGCGGCGGCTGATCGCCGAGCACCCGGAGATCGAGCGGGAGCCGATCGACAGGCCGGTGTTCGTGGTGGGGCTGCCGCGCACGGCGACCACCGTCACCCATGCCGTGCTGTCGCTGGCGGACGATCACCGCTGCCCGCTGCTGTGGGAACTGCTGACGCCCGACCTGGAGGTGCCGCCCCGGCAGCGGCGCAGGGCGATCAGGACCGGGCGCCGGATGGCCCGGGGCACGGACCTGTTCGCGCCGCGCTTCCGGGACATCCACGCGATGGTGGCCGAGGGCCCGGAGGAGTGCACGTTCGCGCTCCCGCACGCCCTGATGCCGTTCTCGCAGGCCCGCATACCCGAGTACCGGGACTGGCACCGCGAGCGGGACTTCGTCCCCGACTACCGGTATCTCAAGCAGGTCTACCAGGTCCTGCAGTACGGTCGGCCGCGCCGCCGCTGGGTGCTGAAGTCGCCCATGCACCTGGAGAACCTGGACGCCCTGCGCACCGTGTTTCCCGACGCCACGATCGTGTGGTGCCACCGCGACCCGGTCACCGTCATGGCGTCGTTCTGCAGTCTGATCGAGCACGGCATGGCCGTCAGCTCCCGTCCCGTCGACCTGGCCGGCATCGGCGCCACCTGGCTCGACCTGCTGAGCCGGGCCATGACGCGGGGCCTGGCGGCCCGAGCCGCCGTCCCCGCCGGGCAGTTGGTGGACGCCCCGTACTCCTGGCTCGGCTCCGATCCGGCCACCGGCGCCCCCAAGCTCTACGCGGCCGTCGGCGCCCGCTGGAGCGACTCCGAGGCGGCCCGGCTGCCCGGGGCCGTGGCCCGCCCGAAGGGCAGCCGCCCGCACCGGTACGACCTGGCCCGCTACGGCCTGACCCGGGCCGAGGTCGAATCGGCCTTCGCCGACTACAACGCGCTGCGGGCCGAGGTCGACCGCGCCTGAGCCGGACGCGGACCGACCCCGGCCCTGATGTCGGATCAGCTGCCGCTGACCGTCAGGTTGTTGGTGTTGAAGTTGAGTCCGCCGGACGACGAGGTGATCTCATAGCCGAACTGGACGTCGCCGATGGTCTCGTTGCTGGACATCCAGCCCTTGGTGTAGGCGAGCCACTGGAGGATCGGCTTGATGTCCACGGTGCCGGAGTTGGAGTCGGAGGTCCGCAGGAACGAGAAGACCTCGTTCGATCCGTTGGTGCCCTTGTAGACGTTCCAGTTGTGGCCGCCGACCGTGACGTTGCCCTGGTAGCTGCCGATCGGGCCGACGGCTCCGTTGTAGTTGACCCAGAGCATGATCTCGTACTGGTGGTCGGTGTCCCAGATGTCGTACGACGTGTTGTACGCGCCGGACGACGGGACGCTGACGTTGTAGTTGCTGGTGAGCGAGCCGAGGGAGGCGATCGTCTTGTTGATCGCCTTCGTGGAGTTGGGGTAGGACTTGATGCCGCCGGTGTTGGGGTGGTTGGCCCAGACACCCCAGTTGGTGCCGGAGTTGGCCCAGATGCACTGGCTGCCGGCGCCGGAGCCCCAGATGTTGTTGTAGAGCGTGTAGCCGTTCAGGTTCGTGCTGCCCCACTGGTCGCAGGTGTTCCAGACGGCGGCCGAGGCGGGGGCGGAGGCGAGTCCGACGGTGGCGCCGAGGGCCATCGCCGGGGCCAGTACTGCCATGGTTATCTTGCGCAACGCGGTCTTTGCCATGGTGTCCCTTTCCATGGGTGGGGGGAAATGCGGGGGGAGTTACCACGCCCCCAACGTGAGGACGTGGTCTTCTCCGGCGACGAGGTCGAGCGGCTGCTTGTCGCCGTCGTCGCCGGATGAAGTCCGGAGTTCGACGCGGACGGTGCGGGACGGCTTCACGACCGCCGTCGCCCCGTCGCGCGTCCAGGTCAGGTCGACCTCCGCGCCGAACCGCGTGCGGACGCCCCGGAGGCGGCCCTCCGGGAGGGTGGGGGCCAGTGCGGGCAGCAGGACCAGGCGGTCCGGGGTCGACTGCACGAGCATTTCGATCAGTACGGCGGGCAGGGTGTGCGCGGCGTCCGCGTTGTAGACGTCGCGGTTCGGGTAGTGGGCGCTCATCAGGGAGGCGTGGAAGAAGTCGCCGCCCACCACCTGGTCGAGGGCGTGGGCGACCCGGTCGCCGTCCCTGAGGCGGGCCGCGATCAGGGCGTGGTGGAGGTGGCCGTGCGCGGAGTCGTTCTCCGCGCCCCGCAGTTCGAGGGCGCGGTGGGCGGCCGCAGAGAGGTCGGGGGTGTCGTACGGGGTGATCTCGTCGAGCGGCCAGACGCCGTAGAGGTGGCTGAGGTGGCGGTGGTCGTAGGTGTCCGCGAGGCCTGGCCAGGCCCATTCGGCGAGGGCCCCGTCCTCGTTGATCCGGTGCGGGGGGAGGCGGTCGGCGAGGGCGCGCCAGCGGTCGGCGTCCGGGGTGTCGGGGTGGTAGCGGGCGGCCGTGCGCAGGGCGTGCCGGGCCGCGGAGAGGTCCATGGCGGCGTTGATCGTGCCCCAGCTCGCGTTGGCGGGTCGGTTCTCCGGTGAGTAGGAGGGGACGACGACCACGTGCCCGTTCTCGTCGGTGCGGGTGAGGAAGTCCTCGTAGAACCGGGCCACTTCGGCGAGGACGACGGCGGTGCGCGGGTCGCGGTCGCCGCGTGTCTCGTCGTGGTCGACGAGGGGCTTGAGGAGCCAGTCGGCGCCGGCGGTCCACAGGTGGAGGGGGTATTCGCGGTTGAAGTGGTAGATGTGCCCGGACTCGCCGTCGGTGTGGGCGGGGGCCACGACGCCACGGGTGCCGAAGATCGCGCGGGCGTTGTCGCGCCAGTGGGCCGTCTGGCCGTGGATCAGGGTGGCGTGGGCCTCCGTCACCTCCGGGAGCGCGGCCGCGGCGGCCGATGCGGTCTGCAGGTTGAGGTTGGCGTCGGTGGTGAACGCGCCCGACCACGCCGTGTTCCAGTCGCCGGTCCACAGGCCGGTCAGGCGGGGCGGGAGCATGCCGGAGGCGGAGAGGAGGTGGTAGCGGCCGGCCGCGAAGAGGCGTTCCAGGAGGGCCGGGCTCTTGGGGTGGTCCAGCAACTCGGAGCCGGGAAGGGCGCGTTCGGCGGGGTCGGCGGCCAGGTCGAGGGTCACGCGGTCGTAGGCGGCGCGGTGGAGCGGCGTGTGGCGGTCGAGGAGGTGGGCGTACGCGCCGGACTCCGCGACCAGGTCGCGCAGGGCGTCGACATGGGCCGCCGTGTCCAGTTCGCCGGTGTGCCGCACGACCCGGGTCAGGAGGAGGACGGATGCGGCTCCGGTGACGCGGGCGCCCGGCGGGACGAGCGCGGTACGGCCGCCTGCCGGCACGACCAGGGTCATCCCCGTGTAGGCACGGTCGCTGCCGGGGTAGCGGACGCGGAGGGTGAGGAGGGCCCCGTCACAGGCGCGGACGATGCTCTGGCCGACCACCAGTGCGGCGGGGGCGCTCGGGAGCCGGTGGTCGAGGGTGACGACGAGGTCGGCCGCCTCGACCTGCTGGACGATGACGTCGTCCGCGCGGGAGACGAAGACCCGGCTGCTCCAGTCCGCGCACTGTGCGTGGGTGACGCCGGTGGTGAAGTCGACGGACCGGCGGTATCCGGAGGTGTCGGCGGCCGGGCGGCGCAGTCGTATCTGGAAGGCGGGGTGGAAGGGCTGCACCCACTGCAGCTCCCGTCCGTCGGTGAAGCGCTCGGCGGCCGTGACCTCTCCGGCGAGCAACCGGTCCTGGAGGGAGGGGAGTTCGGCGGCGAGGGCGGGGGGACGGGCGTGTTCGCCGCCGTTGGGGCGGACCAGGGCGTGATGGTTCACGATCACCCGGTCGTCGTTCGGATCACCGAACACCATGACGCCGTGCCGGCCGTTCCCGCTCAAAAAGGCGTCCTCCCAGCGGGTGGCGGGGGCGGGTTCCCAGGTGCCGTGCACGGGAGCGGTCGGCTCGGACGCCGGCGGTGTGGGGCCGGCGCTGTGAGGGGTGCTCGTACGTCTCATGGCGCAGACTCCAGCACAGCCACCCCGTACCGGGCCAATTCCATGGCGCCGGTGACCTCCGCCCCGGTCAGCAGATCACGGTGGCGGCCGGGCACCGGCACCCTGACCCCGTCGCGCCCGTGGTTGAGCAGGAACAGCAGCCCGCCCCGCCGTACGGCCTCCACCCCGGCCGGGAGCCCCGCGAGGGTCGGCCGTACGCCCGCCCCGGCGGCGATGTCGGCGAGCAGTGTGCGCAGGGCGTGCGGCTCGGGGAGGGTCGAGACGTACCAGGCGCGGCCCTTGCGCAGGACGGCCGGGAGACCGTCCAGCTCGCCGCCCTTGTACGGGACGACGGCGTCCACGTCGTCCGCCGCCTCGATCTCCTCGGACCACAGGGTGCCGTGGAAGCCCTCGACGTCGGCCTTCTCGCCCGCGTCGAGCGGCCACCACTCGTGCAGTACGCGGATGCCGAAGAGGTCGCGCAGCCGCACGTCCGTCCCACCGGGACGCACACGGTCGTCCTCGTCGGCGACGCCGGTCTGGAAGCCGGCGACGACGGTGCCGCCCGCCTCGGCGTACGCCACGAGGTTGTCGATCGCGGCGTCCGTCATCAGGTACAGCTGCGGGACGACGACCAGCTTGTAGGCGGACAGGTCGTGCTCGGGGTGGGCGAAGTCGGCCGTCGTGTTCGCCTCCCACAGGGCGCGGTGCCAGGCGCTGACGACCTGCGGGTACTCCGCCTCGGAGGAGAGCCGCCCGTCCTGCTGGCTCGCCCACCAGGCGTTCCAGTCGAGGAGTACGGCGACCTCGGCGGCCTCGACCCGGGTGTCGGCCACCTTCCGGCCGATCAGGTCGAGTTCGGCGCCGATCCGCTTGACCTCCTGGAAGGTACGGCCGTGCTCCCCCGCGTGGCTGACCATCCCGGAGTGGAACTTCTCCGAGCCCTGCCGGGACTGGCGCCACTGGAAGTAGCAGACGGCGTCCGCGCCGCGGGCCACGGCCTGCAGGGACCACAGGCGGTTGAGGCCGGCCGGTTTGGGGTGGTTCACCCCGCGCCAGTTGACCGGTCCGGCGGCCTGCTCCATGACCATCCAGGGACCGCCGCGCGCCTGCGAGCGGGTCATGTCATGGACCAGCGCACCGGACTGCCCGCCGAACGGATCCCTCGGATCCGGATAGATGTCGATCGAGACGACGTCCTCCCGCTCGGCCCACTTCCAGGCGTCCAGGCCCTGCCACACGGCCATGAAGTTGGTGGTCACCGGGATGTGCGGGCTGTGCCGGGCGACGATGTCGCGTTCGGCCAGGTAGCACTCCAGCAGCGCGTCGGACGTGAACCGCTTGAAGTCCAGCACCTGGGTGGGGTTCTTCATGTAGTGCGCCCGGCGCGGCGGCAGGACCTCGTACCAGTCGCCGTAGCCCTGACTCCAGAATGCGGTCCCCCACGCCTCGTTGAGCGCGTCGAGCGTGCCGTACCTGTTCCGCAGCCAGCGGCGGAAGGCGGCCTCGGCCTCGTCGCCCCAGTCGTAGGTGCAGTACTCGTTGTTGATGTGCCACATGCGCAGGGCGGGGTGGCTTCCGTAGCGGGCGGCGAGGTCCTCGGTGATGGCGGCGGCGTAGCGCCGGTAGGTGGCGCTGGAGTGGGAGAAGTGCTGGCGGGAGCCCCACCACTCGGTGCGCCCGTCCTCGTCGCGCGGCAGCGTCTCGGGGTGCAGGCGCCCCATCCACGGGGGCGGTGAGGAGGTGGGGGTGGCCAGGACGACCCCGATGCCGCCTGCGTGCATCAGGTCCATCAGCCGGTCCAGCCAGCCGAAGTTCCGCTCCCCCGGCCGGGGTTCGAGCTTCGCCCAGGAGAAGACGCCGAGGGTGACCGAGTTGACACCGGCCTCCTTCATCAGGCGGACGTCCTCGTGCCAGGTCTCCTCGGGCCACTGCTCGGGGTTGTAGTCGCCGCCGAAGAGGAGGCGGCCACGGGTGGCGTCGGCGAGGGTCGGTCGTTGCGGTTCGGGCATCACACCGGGTCTCCGTACTGGACTCCGCGTCCGTTGGTGGCGAGGTAGACGCGGCCGTGGATGCGCGGGTCACCGATGACGGCCGTGCCGATCCAGCCCCACTGGTGCCGGTCGTCGTTGATCCGCACCCAGGTCCTGGCCCCGTCGTCGGAGCGGTGGACGCCGGTGACGGTCCCGATCGTGCCCACCTGGTAGATCGCGGGGTAGTCGGCGCCGTCCGCGGCCCTGCCGAATCCGAGACACTCCGAGGACCCGACGCCGGTGATCTTCGAGAAGCTCGCGCCGCCGTCGGTGGACCGGTGCAGGCCCTCCCATTTGGCGCTCAGCCACAGGTCGCCGGACCTGCCCGGGGCCGCGACCAGCTTGAACTGACTGTCCCCGGAGGGCAGTCCGGTCGCCCGGGCGGTGAAGGTACGGCCACTGTCAGTGCTGGCGTATAGCGTTCCTGTGTCGGTGTCGTACGCGTAGAAGAGCGTCGGGTCGGCCGGGTCGGCGACCGGCGTGGCGCCCTTCGGGAAGGAGGTGACCTCGGACCAGGTGGCGCCGTTGTCCGCGGAGCGGTGGGCGGGGTACTTCGTGCCGTCCGAGTGCACGAACACCCAGAGCAGCACGCTGCCGTCGGCGTTGGTGGCGATCGGCCCCGGTGCGTCCTTGGCGATGGAGGGCTGGGCCTCGAAGGGTGCCCAGGTCTGCCCGCCGTCGTTCGAGTAGGCGCCGTTGCCGTCGTTGCTGAAGCCGGTACGGACGACGTACGCCGGCTTGGCCGCGGCCTGGGCGAGCCCCATCGCCGACCCGAAGACCGGGTTCGACGCCATGCCGCGCGAGGGCGATGCCGTGAGCGACTCGTGGTACATCACGCCGATGTCCCCGAGACCGCTGATCAGATGCGCCTCCCCGGCCGGGGGCGAGATCAGCAGGCGCACGGCCGTCTCCTCCAGGCCACGGATCTGCGGTGCCCAGTTCTTCAGGTCCCGCGTGCCGTAGAGGGTGGCGCCGGTGCCGTAGACGATGTGCCGCGAGTCGTACGGGTCGAGGGCGAGGGCCTGGATCCACCAGCCGAACTTGGGCTTGTCCCCGCCCCACGTGAGGTAGGGGGTCTCGGAGACGTCGAGGACGGCCGTGTCCTTCAGGGACGTCCAGGTGCGGCCGCCGTCGGTCGACCGGTACAGGGTGTCGATCTCCGCCCACCGGTTGTTGGTCGAGACGACGACGGTGCCCGGCCGGCGGGCGTCGACGGCGACACCCCCGTACCCGAAGGTGTCGGCGGATCCGTCGGATGCGGTCCCGCCCGGCTTGACCGGCGTGACCTCGGTCCACTTGCCGGTGAGGGTGCACAGCTTGTGCACACTGCCGTCGGACTGGCCGTTGGGGCCCGGCGCGTTGGCGTACGTCACGTAGAGCTCGCGGGTGTACCGGTCGAACGCGGCACGGATCGGCACCTTGGCGGCCGTGCCGGTGGGCCGGCCGGGGACGGCTGCCCAGGTGCTGCCATCGGCGGTGCGGAAGAGGTTGGCGGTGCTGCCGTCGGAGTCGCCCCAGCCGGCGTAGAGGGTGCGCCCGGCGGCGACGAGGAAGGTGACGCCCTGCCCGGAGGCGCTCGGGGTGCCGGGGAAGCCGTCGGCAGTCGCCCACGTGGCTCCGCGGTCGGTCGACTTGAGCAGCCCGTCGTGCCGGGTGCCCAGCCACAGGGTGTCGCTGTCCCGCGGATCGACCAGCAGCCGCTCACCCGTACCCCGGCCGTCCTCGTTGGCGCCGAGCTGGACGCCGAGGTCGGTGCGGGTCCAGGTGGCACCGCGGTCGTCGGAGCGCAGGATCGCCCCGTTGCCGGCCCAGGACTGGGTGTAGGTGCCCAGGGCGAGGTAGACCCGGTTGGGGTGGGCGGGGTCGACGGCGATGGCCTCGACACCGGTGAGGTTCCAGTCGTCCGCACCGAGGTGATCGGTCAGCGTGGTCCAGCGGGCGGTGCGGTCGTCCCAGCGGTAGGCGCCGCCGATGTCGGTACGGGCGTAGGCGAGGCCGCGGACCGACGGGTGGAAGAGGACGCCGGTGATGAAACCGGTGCCGCCTATGACGGCATTGCGCCAGCGGTAGGCCGGCGTGGCGGTGGGGGTGACGGTGGCGGTCGGTGCCATGGCCGGAGCCCGCCCGGGGAGGAGCGGGACGGCGGTGAGCGCGGCGGTCGCCGCGGTACCGGCGAGAACGGCACGTCGGCTCGGAGGGGACGCGGGCATGACATACCTCGTTCGGTGCGGTGGGGAGAAAGTTCTGTGCGGTGGGGAGAAGAGGGAGGTTTGGGCCCGCCGCGGCCGACCGCTGATGGAGGCAGGTCGGCCGCGGCGGAGTCGAAAGGTGTGCGGGTCAGCCCTTGATGGCGCCGGTGAGCATGCCCTTCTTGAAGTGGCGCTGGACGAACGGGGAGGCGACCGCGACGGGGATCAGTGCGAGAACCATGACCGCCATCTGCAGCCCCAGCGCGGAGAGTTCACCGGTACGGACCGCCTGCTGCAGGCCCGTGGGCGCCTCGGTGTTCTTCTGGACCAGTTGGATGAGCACGTTCTGCAGCGGCATCATCTGCTGGTCGCTGAGGTAGATGGACGCGTTGAACCAGGCACTCCAGTACCCGACCGCGTAGAACAGCGAGATGACGGCCAGCACCGCCCGCGACAGCGGCATGATGATGGTCAACAGGATGCGCAGGTCACCGGCCCCGTCGATGCGGGCGGACTCGGTGAGTTCGGGAGAGATCCCCATGAAGAAGGCCCGCAGCACCAGGATGTTGAAGATGCTGACCGCGCTCGGCAGGATCAGCGACAGATAGGTGTCGGTCAGGCCCAGCGACTGCACCAGAAGGTACGTCGGGATGAGACCGGCCCCGAAGAACATGGTCGCCATCATGGTCATCAGGAAGAACCGGTGGCCCAGAGTGCCCCGCCGGGACAGGCCGTAGGCCGCCAGCACCGACACCGTCATCGAGAACAGCGTGCCGAAGAACGTCACCCCGACCGAGACCATGATCGCCCGGCTTACCTGCCCGCCGCTGAGCAGTTCGGTGTAGTTGACGAAGGTGATGCCCTCGGGGATCACGACCAGACCGCCGGCCCGGTCGATCACGGGTTTGGGTGAGAGGCTGGTGACGATCACGATCCACAGCGGCCCGAGCACCCCCAGACAGCAGAGCAGAAGGAATCCGCTCTTGGCGGTGAGTCCCGCCTTGCTCGGCGGCTCCTCCCACACGGGGCGGGCGGGAGCCTTCAGGCTGCGGATGAGCGTCGTGTTGAGGCTCACTTCTGATACACCCCCTGCTCGCCGAGCAGGTGCGCGACCTTGTTCGCGCCCAGGACGAGACACACTCCGATGACTCCCTTGGCCAGGCCGACCGCGGCCGCGTAGCTGAAGTCGCCGTTCTGGATGCCCATGTTCCACACATAGGTGTCCAGGACCTCGCTGGCCCCGGCACCGACCGCGTACCGCTGGAGCAGGAACTGCTCAAATCCCACGCTCAGCGCGTCGCCCACCCGCAGGACCAGCAGCAGCGCGATCACCGGGCGCAGCGCGGGCAGCGTGACGTGCCACATGCGCCGCCAGCGTCCCGCGCCGTCCATGGCGGCGGCCTCGTACAGATCGGTGCTGACGGCGGCCAGCGCGGCGAGGAAGACGATGATCCCCCAGCCGGCGTCCTTCCACACCGCCTGCGCGGTCACCAGATACTTGAAGAAGCTCGCGTTCGTCATCAGGTCGAAGCCGCTCCACCCGTGCTTCTCCAGGGTCTGCGCGATGATGCCCGCGCCGCCGAAGATCTGCTGGAAGACGGTGACCACGAGGACCCAGGAGAAGAAGTGCGGCAGATACATGATCGCCTGCGCCACAGCCCGCACCCGCGGCCGGATCACGCTGTTGATGACCAGCGCGAGAGCGATGGGGACCGGGAAGAACAGCACCAGCTGGAGCAAGAACAGCACGATGGTGTTCTTCGCCGCGCTCCAGAACAGCGGATCGTCGAACATCCGTGAGAACTGCTCCACGCCGACCCAGGGACTGTGGAAGATCGCCGTGATGCCGTTGTCGGCGGCGTACGGGTCGTAGTCCTGGAAGGCGACGACATTGCCGAGCAGCGGGACGTAATTGAAGATCAGGAGCAGGATGATGACGGGCAGCGTCATCAGGATGAGGGTGCGGTCGCGGCGCCACCGGACCCGGAAGGGGACCTTGCCCGCCTTGGCGCCCCCGCGCGGCACGCTCTCCTTCACCGTGGCCGCGGCGACCGCTGCCGTCGGCTCCTCGACGGCCGCGGGAGGACGAGTCCCGTCGGGCCTGCTCCCGGCCGTGAGCGACATCAGTTTCCACTGCCGTTCTTGTCGAGGAGCTCCTTGTACCAGTCGCGCAGCTTGTCGCCTCCGGAGGACTTCCAGGTGGAGATGGCCTGCTGGATGTCGGACAGCTTCTTGTTGCCGCGCACGAAGTCGATCTCCAGCTGCTCGAACTGGCTGGAGAGGGTGGCGTAACGGGACGGCTCGACGATGTTCATGCCGTAGGTGGACGTCTTCTTGACGAAGGCACCCTGCCGCTGCTGCCACTCGACCTGCTTGCGGGCGATCTCGGGGAAGTCGGGGTGGGCCAGGTAGGGAGCCGGGGCCGCCAGCAGCACCCAGGCGTTGTTCACCTCCTGGACACCCCGGTCGTTCTTGACCGGGACGCCGTTCTTGACCGTGTAGTGGGTGCCCTCGACGCCGTAGTCGACGAACATCCGCTCCTTGGTGCCATACGGCGCTGCCGCGAAGTTGGCGGCGGCCAGCGCGTTCTCGATCGTCTCCTTGGAAGCGCCCTTGCGGATCATCGACCAGATGCCGGCCGGCTGGCCGGCGTACAGCGTCGGCGTGCCGCCGTCGGCGCCGAAGTAGTCCATGCCGTCGACCTCGAAGTCGGGGTTGGACCGGGCCTGTTCGGTGGTCATGCCGTACCAGCCGGACATGTCGCTGTTGGCGACCAGAGTCTGCCCGGAGGTGAACCGCTGGGTGGGATCGCCCGTGTTTGCCTTGTCGTCGGGGTGTACCACACCGGCGGCGAACAGCTTGCGGACCCACTCCAGATGTTCGAGGTACTCAGGATGCTCAATGCGGTACGTCAGTTTGCCGTCGTCCGCGATGTTCCAGCCGAGCGACCCGGCAGGCTGGACACCGAAGAAGCCTGCCGCCGACCACCTCATGTCACCACAGGCCCACACCTTGGCCTTGGCGCTGGTGGCCTCCTTGGCCCAGCTGAGGAACTCGTCGGCCGACTTGGGGACGGTGTAGCCCTCCTTGTCGAAGATGTCCTTGCGGTAGAAGGGCACGATGTTGGGCACGGAGGCGGCGGGCATCGGGATGCCGCGCAGCGCGCCGCCGAAGATGCTCATGCGCCAGGAGTCGGACGGGATCGCGGCCAGGTTCGGGTACTTCTTGACCTTGTCGCCCGCCAGATAAGGGCCGAGGTCCATGAACTTCGCCGTGACCGCGCTCGAGATCTTGCCGACCAGCTCCCAGCTGGGCACGACCACCATGTCGGGTATGGAGCTGGAGGCGAGGACGGCGCCGAGCTTCTCGCCGTAGGTGTTGCCGTCCTGGTTCTGCCAGGTGATCTTGGTGCCGGCGACCTCGTCGAGTGTCTTGTAGTAGGGGTTTCCGGGCTTCGGCGGGGTGCCCCAGAGCGGGGCCATGATCTTGAGGGGAGCGCCGGTACCGAGCGTTTTCGGGACCGAGGTGGCGAGGGTCGCGAGGTCGATCTTGCTGGTGTAGCCGGCCGCGGAACCGTTCTTCGACGGAATGTCCGGCTGGGCGATCTTGCTGGCGACGTACGTGGGGATCAACTTGTCGGCTGCCTTGCCCGATGTGGCCCCTTCGCGCTTCCCGCCGTCCGAACCACCGCAGGCGGACAGCAGTGGCATCCCTCCCGCCACCGCTGCGGTGGCGACCGCTGTTGAGGCGAGGAAGCTTCTCCGGCTCGGTCCGGAAGAGGCGGCGTTCGGCGTCATTGCGTCAACCCTTCGTGGCGCACCTGGACACCCGGCGGTGGGCCGTCGGCTGCGGTGTCTTAAGTGGAACTGGCTGAGCTGAAGCGGTTCTTCGACGGACCGACTTCCATAGTCGAAGCGCTTCGATGTTGCTGCGAGGTTAAGTGAAGCCCAGTGGGCGCACAAGGGTCGTTCACAAGATTCCTGTGAGACCCAGGAAGGGACCTTTTCTTATGCACTGCTTGAAGTCGTGGTGCCGATCCCTTGACACTCGGCCGTAGGTCGAATGAGCATCGAAGCGCTTCGAAAGCATTGAACCGATCCATCGCAAAGGGATCCCCACGTGACCGCACACACGCCGCCCACGCCGCCTTTCCGCGATCAGCACCTGCCGTTCGCGAAGCGCATCGACGACCTTCTGTCGCGGCTCACGCTCGACGAGAAGGTCGGGTTCCTGCACCAGTTCACACCGGCGGTCGAACGCCTCGGCATCGCGGCCTTCCGCACCGGCCAGGAGGCGCTCCACGGCGTGGCCTGGATGGGCCCGGCCACCGTCTTCCCCCAGGCGGTCGGCCTCGGCGCGACCTGGAACACCGATCTCGTACGGCGGGTCGGCGAGGCCGTCTCCAAGGAGACCCGCGCGATGCGGGCCCGCGACGACCGCGTGGGCCTGAACGTCTGGTCCCCCACCGTCAATCTCCTCCGCCACCCCCTGTGGGGCCGCAACGAGGAGGGCTACTCCGAGGACCCGAAGCTCACCTCGGCCATCGCCACCGCGTACACCCGCGGCCTGCGCGGCGACCACCCGACGTACTGGCGCACCGCGCCCGTCCTCAAGCACTGGCTCGCGCACAACAACGAGACGAACCGGGACACCACGTCCAGCTCGGTGCGCCCGCGCGTCCTCAACGAGTACGACCTGCGCGCCTTCCGCGAGACGGTCGAGGCGGGCGCGACGGCCGGGGTGATGCCGGCGTACAACCTGGTCAACGGCCGCCCCAACCACGTCTCCCCGTATCTGCGCGAGCACCTGCGCACCTGGACCGACGAGGACCTCCTCGTCTGCTCCGACGCGGGCGCGCCCTCCAACCTGGTCGATTCCGAGCACTACTTCGACACGCACGAGGAGGCGACGGCCGCCGCACTGCTGGCCGGCGTCGACAGCTTCACCGACCACAACACCGACAGCTCGAAGATCACCGCACGGGTGCGTGGGGCGCTGGAGCAGGGCCTGCTGACCGAGTCGGACATCGACACGGCGGTCCGCCGCCAGCTCTCGGTGCGCTTCCGGCTCGGCGAGTTCGACCCGGAGTACGACCCGCACGCGCTCACCAGCGACTTCGATACCCCGGCCCACCGGGCCCTCGCCCAGGAGGCCGCCGAGCAGGCGGTTGTCCTGCTCAAGAACACCGGCGGCCTGCTGCCGCTCGCCCCGGACACCCGGATCGCCGTGGTCGGCCTGCTCGCCGACGAGTGCAAGCTCGACTGGTACAGCGGCACGCTCATCCACCGCTCCACCCCGCTGGAGGGCCTGTACGAGCGGTTCGGCGCGGAGCGGGTGAAATTCGCGGAGGGCGTGGACCGGGTTCTTCTGAAGACCGCTGCCGGTACGTTTCTCCACGTGCCGCCCGCCCCGGAGGCCGCCGACAAGGTGCGTGGCGCCGAGGGCGCCCTCGATCCGGCGCTGCTGACCGGCCGTACGGATCTCCCCCCGCTGACCACCGACTCCACCGGCACCGAACTCGCCCTCGTGGACTGGGGCGACGGTGTGCTGACCCTGCGCGCCCCCGACGGCCGCTATCTCTCCGTCGCCGAGGACGGCCGCCTCCGCGCCTCCGCCGACCAGCCCGGAGGCTGGATCGTCCAGGAGACCTTCCGCCTGGAACCGCACGGAAACGGACACCTCCTGAAGCACCTCGGCACGGGCCACCACGTATCGGTCGCCGCCGACGGCGTGCGGGTTGCCGAGGCAGACCCGGAAATCTTCGAGCTGATCGTCGTCGAACGCGGCGAGGACGCGGTGGCCAGGGCCGCCGCACAGGCGGACGTCGTCCTGGTGGTCGCCGGCAACGACCCGCACATCCACGGCCGCGAGACCGAGGACCGCACGACGCTGGCCCTCCCCGCCCACCAGGAGGGCCTGCTGCGCGCCGCCCGCGCGGCCAACCCGGACACGGTGCTGGCGCTGGTGTCGGCGTACCCGTACGCGCTCGATCACACGGATGTTCCGGCGCTGCTGTGGACGGCGCACGGCGGCCAGGCGGCCGGCACCGCCCTGGCCCGGATCCTGGCCGGCGACGCCTCCCCCGCCGGCCGGCTCCCGCAGACCTGGTACGCCGACGACGCCGATCTGCCCGACCTCCTCGACTACGACGTGATCGGCAGCCGTCAGACGTACCTGTACTTCGAGGGAACCCCGCTGTTCCCGTTCGGCCACGGCCTGTCGTACGCGGCCTTCTCCTACGCCGATCTGACGACCCGGACGACGGACGACACCCTGCACGTCTCCTTCACGGTCACCAACACCGGCGACGTGACCGCCGACGAGGTCGCGCAGCTCTACACCCGCGCCGTGGACCCGGCGGTGCCGCGCCCGCGCCGTGAGCTGGTGGCGCACAGCCGGGTGTGTCTGCAACCCGGCGAGCGACGGGAGCTGAGCTTCGAAGTCCCCCTGTCCTCCTTCGACTTCTGGGACGTGGCCCGCGGCGGATGGCGCCGGGAGCCGGGGCCGTACGAGCTGCTCGCGGGTGCCTCCAGCGAGGACGTCCGCCTGCGCACGACCGTGATCCTGGACGGCGAGGCGGCGACACCGCGCCCTGTCGTGCAACGGGGCCTGGACGCGGCCGACTTCGACGAGGAGAGGGGCGCGGCGATCGTCGACCGTACGAAGACGTCGGGCGACGCGGTGACGGCGGCGCAGGGCCGGTCCTGCGAACTGGTCTACCGGCACTGCGACTTCGGGAACGGCGTGACGGAGGTGACGGCGACGGTGTCCGGTGAGGGGGCGGTCGACATCTCGCTGGACGGCGGCCCGGTGCTCGCCGTACTGACCTCGCAGGCGCCAGACGCGGGCCCGTACGACTACACGACCGTGCGGGCCGGGATCATCGCCGAGGGCGTCCGCGACGTCCACCTCAGGCTGCGCGGCCCGCTGCGGCTCGCGCACGTCGGCTTCTCCGGTTGAGGGTCCGGACGAGGCCGCACATGAAGGGGCCCGGCACCGGAAGGCATCGGTGCCGGGCCTCTTCGGAGAGCTTAGCTGAAAATGGTTCCCATTTACTAGAGGGCGAGACCGGTGAGGACCATCACCCGCTCGTAGGTATAGTCGTCCATCGCGAACCTCACGCCCTCACGCCCCACGCCGGACTGCTTGGCGCCGCCGTACGGCATCTGGTCGGCGCGGTAGGAGGGCACGTCGCCGATGACGACCCCGCCGACCTCGAGCGCACGGTGGGCGCGGAAGGCGGTCTGCAGGTCGTGTGTGAACACACCTGCCTGGAGGCCGTACTTGGAGTCGTTGACGGCGGCGAAGGCGGCGGCTTCCCCGTCGGCCTTCTGCACGGTGAGGACGGGCCCGAAGACCTCCTCGCACGCGATCGTGGTGCCGGCCGGTACGTCGGTGAGGACGGTCGGCGCGTAGGAGGCCCCGTCGCGCTTGCCGCCCGTGAGGAGCCGGGCGCCGGCGGCGACGGCCTCGTCCACCCACGTCTCGACGCGCTTGGCGGCGTCCTCGCTGACCAGCGGCCCGACGTCGGTCGCGTCGTCGCCCGGGTCGCCGGTGACCTGGGACTCGACGGCGGCGACGATACGGGGCAGGAGGCGGTCGTACACGGACGCGTCCGCGATCACCCGCTGCACCGAGATGCAGGACTGGCCGCCCTGGTAGTTGGAGAACGTGGCGATACGGGTCGCGGCCCAGTCGAGGTCCTCGTCGGAGGCGTAGTCGCCGAGCACGACCGCGGCTCCGTTGCCGCCCAGCTCCAGGGTGCAGTGCTTGCGCGGCACGGAGTCCATGATCGCGTAGCCGACCGTCTCGGAGCCGGTGAAGGAGATCACGGGCAGCCGCGGGTCCTGGACGAGCGCGGGCATACGGTCGTTGGGGACCGGGAGGATGCTCCAGGCGCCGGCCGGCAGGTCGGTCTCGGCGAGCAGGTCACCGATGATCAGCCCGGACAGCGGGGTGGCCGGGGCGGGCTTCAGGATGATCGGCGCGCCGGCGGCGATGGCCGGGGCGATCTTGTGGGCGCACAGGTTCAGGGGGAAGTTGAACGGCGCGATGCCGAGGACGACGCCCTTGGGGAAGCGACGGGTGAGGGCGAGGCGGCCCTGACCGCCGAGGTCGGTGTCGAGGCGCTGGGCCTCTCCCCCGTTGAACCGCCGGGCCTCCTCGGCCGCGAACCGGAACACGGACACGGCGCGCCCGACTTCCCCTCGCGCCCACTTGATCGGCTTGCCGTTCTCGGCGGAGATCAGCCGGGCGATCTCCTCGGTGCGCTCGGCCAGCCGCCTGCTGACGTGGTCGAGGGCGGCGGCGCGCACGTGGGCCGGGGTGGCGGCGAACTCGTCCCGTACGGCGTACGCGGCGGCCACGGCCTCCTCGATGTGCGCGTCCGTCGGCACGCTCACCTTGCCGACGACCCGCCCGTCCCACGGGGAGGTGACATCGAAGCTGTCCTCGCCGGTGACCTGGCGGCCGGCGAGCCAGAAGGCGTGGGTGGCAGCCACATTTTCCTTTGGCATGTCGATTTCCCGGCCCTTCCGCGTTGGGGGTGTTCTTGGCTCGGGGTCCACGGTAGGGGGGTGGAGGCGGAGGGGTGTTTGTCCGAGGTGGAGTGGTGGGAGTGGATGGTGCGCCGGTTCGGCGGGGTGGCGACGCCGTCCATGTTTCTCGCCCCCGCCGCCCCTACCCGTCCCGTCCCTGGGGGCTGCGCCCCCAGACCCCCGCTTCGGCCCTGAAGGGGCCTCGTCCTCAAACGCCGGACGGGCTGGTATGTCAGCCCCTCCGGCGTTTGAGGAGCGGGGGTCCAGGGGGCGGAGCCCCCTGGCGGGGTCGAAGGGGCGGAGCCCCTGGAGGATGGGAACGGGTAGGGGCGGCGGGGGCGAGAAAACCCGGGCCCGCACCGGCCCGGCCCTCCTACTCCGCCGACGTCGCCTTCAACGCCAGCCAGAGTTCCATCCGGACATCCGCGTCATCCAGCGACCGCCCCAGGATCTCCTCCACCCGCCGCATCCGATACCGCAACGTATGCCGGTGCACCCCCAGATCCGCGGCCGCCGCATCCCACTGCCCGTGCCGCGACAACCACGCCCGCAACGAGGCCACCAGATCCCCCCGCCCCGTCGCGTCATGCTCGTACAGCGCCCGCAGCAACCCGTCCGCGAACGCCTTCACCGCATCGTCCGCGAGCAGCGGCAGCACGGATCCCGCAGCCAGCTGCTCGTGCTCCACGCACACCCGCCCCCGCCGCCGGGCCACCGACAGCGCCTGCTCGGCCTGCTTGTACGCGGCCGCGGCGGCGATGGGCCCGGCCGGCGCCGACAGCCCCACCACCAGCTCGTCCTCGTCGGCGGCCCCGGGCTGCTCCGGCACGGCCCCCGCCCGCGCCGCCTCCAGCGCCGCCGCGTACTCCGCGCACGCCGCCACCGCCGCACCCCCGTCCGCCGCGAGCACCACGACCCGCGCCGCGTTCCCTTCCCCCTCGGGCACCACGAGCACCGCCTCCCCGGCCCGGGCCGCCGCGGACTCCACGACCTCGGTGAGGGCGCCCAGCGGATCCCCCTTCGCGTCGGACGCCGCGACCAGCACCGCGGCGGACGCCTTGCCGAGCGGCACCCGCGCGCCCGAGTCCACGACCCGGGCCGCCGACACCGACGCCGCCTCGGCGACGATCACCCGGAAGGGCGCGTCCAACAGGTCGCCGTACAGGTCGCCCGCCACGGCCCGCGCATGATCGGGCTCCCCGGCGAGCAGCATCCGCAGCACCGCCGCCCCCACCCGCTGCTCGGCGGCGTGCAGCGACCGCGACCGCTCGGTGGTCAGCGTCAGCAGGGCGATCGCCGAGTGGACGGCGTACCGCTCCGCCGTGCCCAGCGCGGCCGCCGTCCCCACCGCCAGCGCGGCCCGCGGCCGGCGCCCGGTGCCCAGCGTGTGCAGCTCGACCCGGTCCTCGTGTTCCGGCCCGCCCACCACGGACGACGCCGGCGCGGGCCGCTCGCGCAGCCGCTCCACGTCCGCCGTGAGCCGTGCCGCCCGCCGCGTCGCCCACTCGGGCGCCGTGGCGACCACGGCACCGGAGGCGTCGTACAGCGCGGCCCAGCCGTCCACCTGCGAGGCCAGTGCGGCCAGCAGCCCTTCCGGCCCGTCGGTCAGCGCCTGCTTCGTCAGCTCCCGCTGCGCCGCGAACCCCGCCGTCACCGCCCGGTACTGGTCCGCGGCGATCGCCGCGGACACCGCCTTGCTGATGGCGAGGAAGGGCGTGCGACGGGGCACCTCCAGCAGCGGCAGCCCCTCCTCCTCCGCCGCGTCGACCAGGGCCTTGGGGATGTCCTCGTAGTTGACCCCGACGGCGAAGCCGAGCCCGACGACGCCTGCCCCGACCAGCCGCTTCACGTACCGCCGCATGGTGTGCGGATCCTCCGCGTCCAGCTTCAGCGCGGTGATCAGCAGCAGCTCCCCGCCCTCCATGTAGGGCACCGGATCGGCGAGCTCGCTCACGTGCGCCCAGCGGACGGGGACGTCCAGACGGTCCTCGCCCGCGCGCACGGTCAGCTTGAGCGCGGAGTGATGGACGAGCGAGGCGAGGGTGGGTGGCATGAGGCCTTCAGTGGGATGCGATCGTCGTGATCATTTGGCCGCCGTGTATGAACGACCTGTGACGATTCTGCCTCACCGTACGGTCGGGCCGTCACCTCATCCGCGCAGATCCACCAGCAGGGGCGGCGCATGCTCGCCCTGAACGCTGGTGAGCGACAGCACCGCATGGCCCGGCGGCACCCCGTGCGCCAGCTCGGACGCCGACCACCGCTCCCGCTCGACCTGCCGCACGGTGACCGCCCGCGCGGTCGGCGCCTTGCCGGTGATCACCCGCCGCAGCGCGTGCACGGCCTTCCCGGCCGGCGTCTCGGCGATGATCTGCCGGTCGGTGACGTCCCGTGCCTCCGTCCACTCCTTGCCCCAGACCTCGGCGAAGTCCTGCCCGTCCCACGGCGTGACCCCGGACAGCGCCACCCGGCACCCGGTGGCCCCGAGCAGCGGCCCGCGCAACGGCCTCGGTACGTCGTCCAGGGTGCGCAGCGTGAGCACGGCGCCCGCGTTGCCCGACCGCAGCCGCTGGATGCCCCGTACGGCCTCGGGCGTCACGACCCCCGTCGCGTCGTCCAGCACCAGACAGGCGAACAGGGACCGGTCCTCCCGTACCGCGACACTCGCCGTGAACTGGGCCAGTACCAGCCGCGCCAGCATCCGCGAGGCCTCGGCGTGGCCGCGCGCGGGGAGATCGACACGCACCCGGACGGGGTGGTCGAGGGCCTTCAGCGAGAACGGCTGCGACTGGCCCGAGGTGTCGAAGAATCCCGCGAACGCCGGCCGGTCCAGCAGCGCCACCCGGTCCGCGAGCACGGCCGAGACATCACCGGGATGGCCCGACTGCCGCTCCCGTGCGTCCAGTTCGCGCAGGAGCGACTCCTGCCCGGAGCCCTGCAGCGCCGTACGCAGCGCACCGAGCGCCCCGGGCGCGCCGTCCAGCAGCTGCCGTAGCTCCGGCACGGACGGGAAGCGGTCGTGCACCGCACGGAACGGCCCGAGGAGCTGGGCCAGCACGGTGGTGGAGCGCCGGCTGTCGCTGCCCGGGTGCGGGTCGGCGAGATCCCCGACGAGCGCCTCGGCGAGCACGGCCGCGGCCTCGTCGGGGTCGCTGGTCCCGCCGTACAGGTCCAGGTCGTAGACGGACTCCGGGTTCCCGATCCGTACGACGACGTCGTAGGCGTCCGCCGGTCCGAGCCCCGCGCCCGCCGCGCCGACCACGACCACGGCGGCCCGCCCCGCCAGCGCGTGCAGGCACAGCGACTCGGCGAGCGGCCGCACGACGGTCCCCGTCTTGCCGGACCCGGCGGGGCCGACCGCGACCAGGGAGGTGCCGAGCAGATCGGGCCCGAGGCCGAGTCCGGTGCCGCGGTAGGCATACGGATTGCGCGGGTCGTCGGCGGTCGTGCCGAGCCGCACCTGACCGCTGACGAGGTCGTGCCGGGCGGCCCGCACGGGCAGGTCACGCTCGCCCGAGGGATGCAGACAGGCGGCGGCGCCGTCCCTGAGCACGGCGCCGCTGAAGGCGGCGAGGTCGTGCCGCCCGCTGCGCACGCCCTGCCAGGCGCGGGCGATGCGGGCGTAGTCGACGTCACGCATCAGCCCCGACCGGGCATCGGCGGCCAGCCGCTCGGCGGCGTCGGCGACCCCGGCGGCGCGGAGGTGGTTCCACTGGGCGGGGTCGTCCTGAAGGGTCGGGGCTGCCTGCTCGGGCTCGCGACGCCGGAAGCGAGGGGCACCGAAACGGCGCCACACCTCGCCCCAGCGGCCGAGTCGGCCCACACCGACCATGATTGCCACTATGACCAGCAGGGTGTAGCCGTCGTAAACGAAGGCCCTGACGACATTGCTGTCACTGTGCAGCCAGGCATCGGGCGCAAGGAGCTGCAACGGCAGGATCCACCAGCCGCCGAGATAACCGTTCTCCAGCAGCGACCAGATCAGCCATCCCACAAGGAAAGCGATCAGCGCTCCGCTGAGCAGCTGCCTCGTGGGAATCTCCTCCGGCGCTTCCACCGGCCGTGGACGGTGTCCGAACCGCCACACGCCCGGCAGAGCCTCCGGTCGCGGTGCCCGCAGCCAGGCAAGAAACGCCGACCCGTCCGTGCTGGGCGGCACTGAGGGCCTCGGTGGGACAGCGGAGCGTGTTCGTGGCACAGGCGTCGCGTGCGTGCCCCGCGCGTCCTGCGTCCCGTCGCCGTCCATCGCCCTTGCCCCCTGACCAGCCGTTCCGTCCACCATCAGCGAGCCAATCTAACGCCCTTGCATGGGGAGTTCACCGCTTACGCGGCCGGGCGTCCTCGCGAACGCTATGTCCACCACGGACAACCCGCCCTCCTGACAACGCCCACATGGAGCATGCCCACCCCCCACTGCCCGCCCTAGCCTGCGAGAAAAGAGAAGACAAGCGTCCGCAAACCGCCCCACCAGCAGAACCCCAGGAGCCCCTCATGAGCGCACTTCCGCAGGAGCGCCGCGTCGTCACCGCCATCCCCGGCCCGAAGTCGCAGGAGCTGCAGGCCCGCCGTACCGCCGCGGTCGCGCAGGGCGTGGGCTCCGTGCTGCCCGTGTTCACCGCGCGTGCGGGCGGCGGCATCATCGAGGACGTCGACGGGAACCGGCTCATCGACTTCGGCTCCGGTATCGCCGTGACGTCCGTCGGCGCGTCCGCCGAGGCTGTCGTACGCCGGGCCTCCGCCCAGCTCGCCGACTTCACCCACACCTGTTTCATGGTCACCCCGTACGAGGGCTATGTGGAGGTCGCCGAGGCCCTCGCCGAGCTCACCCCGGGTGACCACGCCAAGAAGTCGGCGCTGTTCAACTCCGGCGCCGAGGCCGTCGAGAACGCCGTCAAGATCGCGCGGGCGTACACCAAGCGTCAGGCCGTCGTCGTCTTCGACCACGGCTACCACGGCCGCACCAACCTCACGATGGCGCTGACCGCGAAGAACATGCCGTACAAGCACGGCTTCGGCCCGTTCGCGCCCGAGGTCTACCGGGTGCCGGTGGCGTACGGCTACCGCTGGCCGACCGGCCCGGAGAACGCCGGCCCGGAGGCCGCCGCGCAGGCCATCGACCAGATCACCAAGCAGGTCGGGCCGGACAACGTGGCCGCGATCATCATCGAGCCGGTACTGGGTGAGGGCGGCTTCATCGAGCCGGCCAAGGGCTTCCTCCCGGCGATCCGTCAGTTCGCCTCGGACAACGGCATCGTGTTCGTCGCGGACGAGATCCAGTCCGGGTTCTGCCGTACGGGTCAGTGGTTCGCCTGCGAGGACGAGGGCATCGTGCCCGACCTGATCACGACCGCGAAGGGCATCGCCGGCGGTCTGCCGCTTGCCGCGGTGACCGGCCGCGCCGAGATCATGGACGCCGCGCACGCGGGCGGCCTGGGCGGCACCTACGGCGGCAACCCGGTCGCGTGCGCCGGCGCGCTCGGCTCCATCGAGACGATGAAGGAGCTGGACCTCAACGCCAAGGCGAAGGCGATCGAGTCGACGATGAAGGCCCGCCTCGGTGCCATGGCCGAGAAGTTCGACATCATCGGCGACGTCCGCGGCCGGGGCGCGATGATCGCGATCGAGCTGGTCAAGGACCGCGCCACCAAGGAGCCGAACCCGGAGGCGACCGCCGCGCTCGCCAAGGCCTGCCACGCCGAGGGCCTGCTGGTCCTGACCTGTGGCACCTACGGCAACGTGCTGCGCTTCCTGCCCCCGCTGGTCATCGGCGAGGACCTGCTGAACGAGGGTCTCGACATCATCGAGCAGGCCTTCGCCCGCATCTGAGGTCACAGCGAAACCACTGGTGAGGGACGGGCACCCGTCCCGCGAGCCTCGTCCGCCCCGGTCCCGACGCCCTCCGTGATTCCGGGGCTGGGGCGGCCGTCGGCAGAGCGTGTGAAGAAGGTGTGCGAGGTGGATGTCAGGACGCGATTCCGTCTGTCTTACGCCGTCGCCCTGTCGTAGGTTCTAAGCAGATGAGAGATACACCCCGCCCAGAGGGGACTCTGGGTGACATCAGGCCGAGGCCTCCCCAGCTTCGACCTGGTCGTGCCCTCGCGCACACAACCGGGGCCTCCGGCTCCGGATCTCCTCACCGATCGGACAGTCGCCCGCCCCAAACCCCCCGGGGCGCGCGACCATCCGATCCGGACGGCCGCCCCGGAACTACCCCCCCTGTTCCGGGGCGGCCGACCTCCCTCTTTCTCCTTCTCGGACTTCTCGGGCTTCCCGCCCTTCTCTTCGCACTGATCACCTGGCAGGTCGTGGCCGACGGCCCGCTGCTGGACGCCGACGCCGCGGCCAGCCGGGCCCTGGTCCACCCGGACCGCCTCTCCGAATTCCTCGCGGATCTGGGCAATGCGCAGGTCGCGGTCCCGGTCCTGGCCGTGACCCTGTTCTACGCCGCCCTGCGCACCCGCCGCCTTGCAGGTACAGACCACTGGTGGCTGCCGGCCGCCGCGGCCGCCGTCCTCATGGCGCTGGTCCCGGCCCTGATCGCCCCCCTCAAGGAACTGATCGACCGCCCCGGCACCCCGGTCGTGCCGCCCGCCACCGGCTACTACCCGTCCGGCCACACGGCCACGGCCGCCGTCGCCTACGGGGCCGCGGCCCTGCTGCTCCTGCCCTGGCTGAGGTCCGCATCCGCCCGCCGGGCGCTGCTCGTCGCCTGCGCCGCCCTCAATCTCGGCGTGGGCTTCGGCCTGGTCCGGCGCGGCTACCACTGGCCTCTGGACGTCGTGGCCAGTTGGTGCCTCTGCACGGTGCTCCTCACCCTGCTGTGGCTGTTCCTCGCCCGACGGGGCCGTCGCCGGCCTCAGCCGTAGTAGCCGTCGAACGTCCGCTGGAACTCCCAGCCGCCGTACCGGTCCCAGTTGACCGACCACGTCATCAGCCCGCGCAGCGCCGGCCAGGTGCCGTGGGTGGTGTACGCGCCGCAGTTCGTCTTCTTCGTCAGACAGTCGAGGGTCTTGGTCACCTCGGACGGCGGGACGTGGCCGTTGCCCGCGTTGGTCGAGGCGGGCATGCCGATCGCCACCTGGTCGGGGCGCAGGGGCGGGAAGACGTTGTTCGGGTCGCCCGCGACCGGGAAACCGGTGAGCAGCATGTCGGTCATGGCGATGTGGAAGTCGGCGCCGCCCATGGAGTGGTACTGGTTGTCCAGACCCATGATCGGGCCCGAGTTGTAGTCCTGGACGTGCAGCAGCGTCAGGTCGTCGCGCATCGCATGGATGACCGGGAGATACGCCCCTGCCCTCGGGTCCTGGCCGCCCCACTTGCCGGTGCCGTAGTACTGATGGCCGAGCTGGACGAAGAAGGTCTCCGGCGCCATGGTCAGGACGAAGTCGTCGCCGTACGTGGCCTTCAGTGTCTTCAGGGCCGAGACGAGGTTGACGATCACCGGGGTCTTCGGGTTCTTGAAGTCGGTGTCGTCGGCGTTCAGGGAGAGGGAGTGGCCCTCGAAGTCGATGTCGAGACCGTCCAGGCCGTACTCGTCGATGATCTTCGAGACCGATGCCACGAAGGTGTCCCGCGCCGCCGCCGTCGTCAGCTGGACCTGGCCGTTCTGTCCGCCGATGGAGATCAGCACCTTCTTGCCGGCCGCCTGCTTCGCCTTGATCGCAGCCTTGAAGTCGGCGTCGCTCTCGACGTTCGGGCACTCGGTGGCGGGGCAGCGGTGGAAGCGGATGTCGCCCGAGGTGACCGATGTGGGTTCGCCGAAGGCCAGGTCGATGACGTCCCAGCTGTCGGGGACGTCGGCCAGCCGCGTGTAGCCGGAGCCGTTGGCGAAGCTCGCGTGGAGGTAGCCGACCAGGGCGTGGGCCGGGAGGTCCGTGCCCCCGCCGCCGGTCCCGGCGGTGGTCGTGGCCGTCACCGTGGCCGACCTCGCGGACTCGCCCGCCTCGTTCACCGCCGTGACCTGGAAGCTGTACGCGGTGGACGGCGACAGACCGCCGATCGTCGCCGAAGTGCCGGTCACCGTCTGCACTTTGACGCCGTCACGGTGGACGGCGTAGCCCGTCGCGCCCGGAACCGGCGACCAGGACAGGGCGACGCTGGTGGAGGTGACCGTGCCGGTCTTCAGACCGGTCGGTGCTGCGGGCGGCTGACCGGCGTCGACGCCCGGTCCGACCAGGGAGATGTCGTCGGCGTTGTAGGCGCCGGTGCCGTACCAGCCGTGGGTGTAGAGGGTGACGCGGGTGGTGGAAGGGCCGGTGCGGAAGGTGGTCGTGAGCTGCTGCCAGGTCGTCGCCGACTGGGTCCAGGCGGAGACGTCGGTGGTGCCGGTGCCGCTCGCGCCGAGGTAGACGTACGCGCCGCGGACGTACCCGGACAGCGTGTACTGGGAGTCCGGTTTCACGGTCACCGTCTGTGCGCACCGGGCGTTGTCGGAGCCGGCCGGGGTCGCCTGGAGTGCGGAACTGCCGCTTCGGACGGGCGAGTCGACGGTCGTACCGGCCGTGCAGCTCCAACCGTCGAGGCCGGCCTCGAAGCCGCCGTTGCGGGCGAGGTCGGCGTCGGCCGCACGGGCGGCCGACGAGAGCGCGGTGATGCCGGGCAGGGCCAGCACCGCGGCGGCGAGGAGGGCGAGAGGTCTGGAGCGATCCACAAGTGCCTCCGGGCATGGGGGAATTGGAGGGCGGAACCGCTCACAACTTGGTCCAGACCAATCGTCCTGTCAAGGGTCCCCGCGACCCCAGGAGTTTCCCCGGTTCACCCATCCCCCTCCATGGCCAGCCCCGCCGCCGCCTCGTGCATCGCCAGTTCGAGGAGTGCCGGGTCGTGGAGGGTGCCCGTGCCGTCCGGGGGGACCAGCCAGCGGATGCCGCCGGTGGAGCGGCCCGGATACGGGACGACGATCCAGGTGCCGGCTCCCGCCGTACGGATGCCGGTGCCGAGCCAGCGGGCGGCCGTGCCGGGCGGCACGAAGAAGCCCATGCGCGCGTCGCCGAAGTCGACCAGGACCGGGCCGAGTTGGTCGATGATGCGGGTGAGGACGTCGAGGGTCGGGTAGCCGAGCTCGCCCGGCAGGATGAGTACGTCCCAGGCCTTGCCGGCGGGCAGCAGCGCGACCCCGAGGGGGTTGCGCTCCCACTCCCAGCGGCAGGCTTCGGGATTCGGAGCAACGGATGCCAGCCACTCGACCGCCGTCTTCGCCCCTGTCATGACGGTGACCTCCCTTTCCTTCGCGGACGCTGGTCGCGTCACGAGGGAGAGGGAGGTCCCTGTCAGGCATTACGCGGGTTGGCGTCTTCCATTGCAGGTGACCTGCGTCACATCCGGCTGTCGGCCGTCAGCTGTCGAAGCCGAGGCCCAGTCGGTCCATCGCCTTCAGCCACAGGTTGCGGCGGCCGCCGTGGGCGTCGGCGCGGGCCAGCGACCACTTGGTGAGCGCGATGCCGGTCCAGGCGAAGGGCTCCGGCGGGAACGGCAACGGCTTCTTGCGGACCATTGCGAGCTGCGTGCGTTCCGTGCGCTCCCCCGCCAGCAGGTCCAGCATCACGTCCGCGCCGAACCGGGTCGCGCCCACGCCGAGGCCGGTGAAGCCGGCCGCGTACGCCACCTTGCCCTGATGGGCCGTGCCGAAGAACGCCGAGAAGCGCGAGCAGGTGTCGATCGCGCCGCCCCAGGCGTGGGTGAAGCGGATGCCCTCCAGCTGCGGGAAGCAGGTGAAGAAGTGCCCGGCGAGCTTGGCGTACGTCTCCGGGCGGTCGTCGTACTCGGCGCGGACCCGGCCGCCGTACGGGTAGATGGCGTCGTAGCCACCCCAGAGGATGCGGTTGTCGGCGGAGAGGCGGAAGTAGTGGAACTGGTTGGCGCTGTCCCCGAGGCCCTGCCGGTTCTTCCAGCCGATGGACGCCAGTTGGTCGGCGCTGAGCGGCTCGGTCATCAGGGCGTAGTCGTAGACCGGGACCGTGTAGGCGCGGACCCGCTTGACCAGGCTCGGGAAGATGTTCGTGCCGAGGGCGACCTTGCGGGCGCGGACCTGGCCGTAGGGGGTGCGTACGGCCATGCCGGCGCCGTACGGCTTCAGGGTGAGGGCGGGGGTGTGCTCGTGAACCCGGACGCCGAGGTCGAGGCAGGCCCGCTTCAGGCCCCAGGCCAGCTTGGCGGGGTTGACCATGGCCACGCCCCGGCGGTCGTACAGGCCCGCCTGGAATGTCGGTGAGTCGACTTGTTCCCGTACCGCGTCGGCGTCCAGGAACTCGACGCCCGCGGCCAGGCCCTGGCGTTCGATCTCCTCGTACCAGTCCCTCAGTTCCCAGGCCTGGTACGTCTCGGTGGCGACGTCGATCTCGCCGGTGCGCTCGAAGTCGCAGTCGAGGGAGTAGCGGGCGACCGCCTTCTCGATCTCGTCGAGGTTGCGGGCGCCCAGCTCCTGCAGCTGGTGGATCTCGTCCGGCCAGCGGGTGAGCCCGTTGGGCAGACCGTGGGTGAGGGAGGCGGCGCAGAAGCCGCCGTTCCGGCCGGAGGCGGCCCAGCCCACCTCGCGGCCTTCGAGCAGGACCACGTCCCGCTGCGGGTCGCGCTCCTTGGCGAGGAGCGCGGTCCACAGTCCGCTGTAGCCGCCGCCGACGACCAGCAGGTCGCAGGTCTCGGCGGTGGTGAGGGCGGGCTCGGGGTGGGGCTTGCCGGGGTCGTCCAGCCAGTACGGGACCGGCTGGGCTTCGGAAAGGGATTTCGTCCAGTTGTTGCCACGACTCATGGCGCTTGGGGCCATGATTTCAACTCCCTACAGGGGTTTATGCCTTCTGCTTGTTTCTGCGGTTTCCGATGACCATGGAGGTCAGGACGAACAGTACGGCGACGACGAACATGGCCGTACCGATGACATTGATCTGAACGGGCGTTCCGCGCTGGGCCGAGCCCCAGACGAACATCGGGAAGGTGACGGTGGAGCCCGCGTTGAAATTGGTGATGATGAAATCGTCGAAGGAAAGGGCGAAAGCGAGCAGGGCTCCCGCCGCGATACCCGGAGCGGCGATCGGCAGAGTGACCCGGATGAACGTCTGGAACGGGCCGGCGTACAGATCCTGGGCCGCCTGCTCCAGCCTCGGGTCCATCGACATGACACGGGCCTTCACGGCCGTCACGACGAAGCTGAGGCAGAACATGATGTGGGCGATGAGGATCGTCCAGAAGCCGAGCCGGGCGCCCATGTTGAGGAACAGGGTGAGCAGCGAGGCCGCCATGACGACCTCGGGCATCGCCATCGGCAGGAAGATCAGCGAGTTCACGGCGCCCCGCGCGCGGAAGCGGTAGCGGACCAGCGCGAAGGCGATCATCGTGCCCAGCAGCGTGGCGCCGAGCGTCGCCCAGAAGGCGATCTGGAGGCTGACCGACAGGGAGCCGCACAGGTCGGAGACGCCGCACGGGTCCTTCCAGGCGGCCGTGGAGAACTCCTGCCATTCGTAGTTGAAGCGCCCCTTCGGTTTGTTGAAGGAGAACACCGTCACGACGATGTTCGGCAGCAGCAGGTAAGCGAGCGTCAGGAGCCCCGCGATGACGACGAGATGGCGCTTGAGCCAGTTGACGAAGGTCATTTAAACCAGATCCTCCGTTCCCGACCTGCGGATGTAGAACGTCACCATGACGAGGATGGCGGCCATCAGGATGAAGGAAAGGGCCGCGGCCGTCGGATAGTCCAGGATCCGCAGGAACTGCGTCTGGATGACATTGCCGACCATGCGGGTGTCGGTGGAGCCGAGCAGGTCGGCGTTGACGTAGTCACCGGCGGCCGGGATGAAGGTCAGCAGGGTGCCGGAGACGACGCCCGGCATCGACAGCGGGAAGGTGACCTTCCGGAAGGTGGTGGCGGGCTTGGCGTACAGGTCGTGCGCCGCCTCGTGCAGCCGTGGGTCGATGCGCTCCAGCGAGGTGTAGAGCGGCAGGATCATGAACGGCAGGAAGTTGTACGTCAGACCGCACACCACCGCGAGCGGCGTGGCCAGCACGCGGTCGCCCTCGGTCATGCCGAGCCAGCTGGTGACGTCCAGGACGTGCAGGGTGTTGAGGGCGCCGACGACCGGGCCGCCGTCGGCGAGGATCGTCTTCCACGCGAGGGTGCGGATCAGGAAGCTGGTGAAGAACGGCGCGATCACCAGGATCATGATCAGGTTCCGCCAGCGGCCGGCGCGGAAGGCGATGAGGTACGCGAGCGGGTAGCCGAGGACCAGGCACAGGATCGTCGCCGAGCCGGCGTAGAGCACCGAGCGCAAGAACTGCGGGTAGTACTCGGACAGGGCGTCCCAGTAGGTGGCGAAGTGCCAGGTGACCTTGTAGCCCTCCTCCAGGGAGCCCGTCTGCACGGACGTGGAGGCCTGGTAGATCATCGGCAGCGCGAAGAAGACCAGCAGCCAGAGGATGCCGGGGAGCAGGAGCCAGTACGGCACGAGACGGCCGCGCTTGCGGGGCGGCTTCTTCGCGGGAGCCGTCGGGGTCAGAGGCGGTGGCGCCTCGGTGAGGGTCGCCATCAGACCGCCGCCTCTTCCTCGGTGCCCGCGTCGATGTCCTGGGCGGCGTCCAGGCCGAAGGTGTGCGCCGGGTTCCAGTGCAGGACGACCTCGGCGCCGGGCACGAGCCGGGGGTCGCGGTCGATGTTCTGGGCGTAGACCTCGAACTCGGGGCAGACGGCACTGTCGACGACGTACTGCGTGGAGACGCCGATGAACGAGGAGTCCGCGATCTTCCCGGTGATCCGGTTGCGTCCCTCGGGGATCTCGCCCGCCTCGTCGGCATGCGTGAGGGAGATCTTCTCGGGGCGGACGCCGGCCAGCACCTTGCCGCCGGTCGACGTGGGTGCGGAGCATCGCGCCTCGGGCAGCAGGAGCTTGCCCCCGCCCGCCTTCAGCACGATGTCGTCGCCGCTCTTGGAGTCGACCTCGGCCTCGATGAAGTTGGAGGTGCCGAGGAAGTTGGCGACGAACGTCGTCCGCGGGTTCTCGTACAGGTCGGTCGGCGAGCCGAGCTGCTCGACCCGGCCCGCGTTCATCACGGCGACCGTGTCGGCCATCGTCATGGCCTCCTCCTGGTCGTGCGTGACATGGATGAAGGTGATACCTACCTCGGTCTGGATGCGCTTGAGCTCCAGCTGCATCTGGCGGCGCAGCTTCAGGTCGAGGGCGCCGAGGGGCTCGTCGAGGAGGAGCACCTTGGGGTGGTTGATCAGCGCGCGGGCCACGGCGACGCGCTGCTGCTGGCCACCGGAGAGCTGGTGCGGCTTCTTGCGGGCCTGCTCGCCGAGCTGCACGAGATCGAGCATCTCCTCGACCTGCTTCATCACCGACTTGATGCCGCGGCGGCGCAGGCCGAAGGCGACGTTCTCGAATATGTCGAGGTGCGGGAAGAGGGCGTACGACTGGAAGACCGTGTTCACCGGCCGCTTGTACGGCGGAAGGGCCGTCACGTCCTGCTCGCCGAGGTGGACGGTGCCGCCGGTGGGCTCCTCCAGGCCGGCGATCATGCGCAGGGTGGTGGTCTTGCCGCAGCCGGAGGCGCCGAGCAGGGCGAAGAAGGAGCCCTGCGGGACGGTCAGGTCGAGCGGGTGTACGGCGGTGAAGGAGCCGTAGGTCTTGGTGATGCCGGAGAGGCGGACGTCGCCGCTGGTGTCGTTCGTCATTGGTGTCACGCCCCTGTGAGCTTCGCGAACTTCTCTTCGTAGGCCGTCTCGTCCTTCGAGCTCAGTGAGCGGAAGGCATGGGACTTGGCCTGCATGGCCTTGTCGGGGAGGATCAGCGGGTTGTTCGCCGCGTCCTCGTCGATCTTCGCGAGCTCTTCCTTCACGCCGTCCACGGGACAGACGTAGTTGATGTAGGCGGCGAGCTCGGCGGCGGCCTTCGGCTCGAAGTAGTAGTCGATGAGCCGCTCGGCGTTCGTCTTGTGACGGGCCTTGTTGGGGATCAGCAGGTTGTCGCTGGACGTCATGTAGCCGCTGTCCGGGATGAGGAAGTCGATGTCCGGGCTGTCGGCCTTGAGCTGGACGACGTCACCGGCCCAGGCGAGGCAGGCCGCGAAGTCTCCGCTGGTGAGGTCGGAGGTGTAGTCGTTGCCCGTGAAGCGGCGGATCTGCTTCTTGTCGACGGCCTTCTGGAGGCGGGCGACGGCCGCGTCGTAGTCGTCGTCGGTGAACTTGGCGGGGTCCTTGCCCATGTCGAGCAGGGTCATCCCGATGGTGTCGCGCATCTCGGTGAGGAAGCCGACGCGGCCCTTGAGCCTGGGGTTGTCGAGCAGGTCGGAGACCGTCTTCACCTCGACGCCGTCGAGCGCCTTCTTGTTGTAGGCGATGACCGTCGAGATGCCCTGCCAGGGGTACGAGTACGCCCGTCCCGGGTCCCAGTCCGGGCTGCGGAACTGCTGGGAGAGGTTGGCGAAGGCGTGCGGCAGGTTGCTCGGGTCCAGTTTCTGCACCCATCCCAGGCGGATCAGACGGGCCGCCAGCCAGTCGGTGAGGACGACGATGTCGCGCCCGGTGTCCTGGCCTGCGGCGAGCTGCGGCTTGATCTTGCCGAAGAACTCGTTGTTGTCGTTGATGTCCTCGGTGTACTTGACCTTGATGCCGGTGCGCTCGGTGAACGCCTCCAGGGTCGGGTGGTGCTTCCCGGAGTCGTCGACGTCCATGTACTCGGTCCAGTTGGAGAAGCTGACGGTCTTCTCCCGGTCCGAGTGGTCCTCGGCGGACGTGCCGCCCTCGGTCTTGCCGGCCGCGGGGATCCCGCAGGCGCTGAGCGTGCCCAGGCCGCCCAGCGCGAGCGCGCCGCCCGTGGAGGCGCGCAGCAGCGAACGGCGGGTCATCGCGGCCCTGCCGTTGCGCAGACTGCGCCGCATGGCGGCCACTTGGGCCGGGGACAGGCGGTCGGGCTCGTACTGCTCCATGCGCGTGGTGCCCTTTCGGGAGGGAGGGGAGGCCCGCCGCAGGTCGGACGGCGGAGCGCTCCTGATGACTATCGGTCCCCGAAGACGGTGCGGTGCCAGTCCTTCCTGGCGACCGCCGTGTTGTCGAACATGACGTGCTTGATCTGCGTGTACTCCTCGAAGGAGTAGGCTGACATGTCCTTGCCGAAGCCGGACGCCTTGTAGCCGCCGTGCGGCATCTCGCTGATGATCGGGATGTGGTCGTTGACCCACACACAGCCCGCCTTGATCTCGCGGGTGGCACGGTTCGCCCGGTAGACGTCGCGGCTCCAGGCGGAGGCGGCGAGCCCGTACGGCGTGTCGTTGGCGAGCCGGATCCCCTCGTCGTCGCTGTCGAACGGCAGGACGACCAGCACCGGCCCGAAGATCTCGGACTGGACGATCTCACTGTCCTGGGGCGCGTCGGCGACGAGGGTGGGACGGTAGTACGCGCCGTCCTTGAGGTCGCCCTGCGGCGCCTCGCCACCGGTCACCACGCGCGCGTAGGCACGCGCACGGTCGACGAACCCGGCGACACGGTCGCGCTGCGCATGCGAGATGAGCGGCCCGAGGTCGGTGCCCGGCGCGAACGGATCACCGAGACGGACGGTGTCCATGAGGGCCGCCGTCCGCTCCACGAAGGCCTCGTACAGCGGCCGTTGCACGTACGCGCGCGTGGCGGCCGTGCAGTCCTGACCGGTGTTGATGAGCGCGCCCGCGACGGCGCCGTGGACGGCGGCCTCGAGGTCGGCGTCGTCGAACACGACGAAGGGCGCCTTGCCGCCCAGCTCCAGATGGATCCGCTTGACCGTGCCGGTGGCGATCTCGGCGACGCGCCTGCCGACGGCGGTGGAGCCGGTGAAGGAGGTCATGGCGACGTCGGGATGGCCGACGAGGTGCTCACCGGCCTCCTTTCCCGTCCCGGTGACGATGTTGACGACCCCGTCCGGAATTCCGGCGTCGGTGGCGGCCTGCGCGAAGAGCAGCGAGGTCAGGGGCGTGAGCTCGGCGGGCTTGAGCACGATGGTGTTGCCCGCGGCGATCGCCGGGAGGATCTTCCAGGCGGCCATCTGGAGGGGGTAGTTCCAGGGGGCGATGGAGCCTACGACGCCGATGGGTTCACGGCGGACGTAGGAGGTGTGGTCGCCGGAGTACTCCCCGGCGGACTGTCCCTGCAGATGCCGGGCGGCACCCGCGAAGAACGCGGTGTTGTCGATGGTGCCCGGCACGTCGAACTCACGGGTCAGCTTCAGCGGCTTGCCGCACTGCAGGGACTCGGCGCGGGCGAAGTCCTCGGCGCGCTCGGCGAGGACGGCGGCGAAGCGGTGCAGCGCGTCGGAGCGCTCGCCCGGGGTGGCGGCGGCCCAGCCGGGGAAGGCCTCGCGGGCGGCGGCGACCGCGGCGTCGACGTCGTCGGTGCCGGCCAGGTCGTACGCGAACACCTCCTGGCCGGTGGCGGGGTCGACGACGGCGTGCGTGCGTCCCGAGGTCCCCTTCGCCGGCCGGCCCGCGATGTGCTGTGCGCCGTCCGCGAAGCGGTCCTGGGCCGCGAATCGTTCCGGGGTGGCGGTGCCCGGGTTGTGCATGTCGCTCCCTCCGCGCCCCCTGAGGGGCCGGCGTGGCTCAGGCTCGATTTGAGTGCCGATCCTGACAGAGGCGGAGGGCTCCAACAAGTGATTCCGTTGTTGCCTTTTGGTTACGCGACGGAATCTGTCGACCAGGTGTCGAGTGGGACTTCAAAACCGGGGACGGATTGTCGGTGGTGCGTGCCAGACTCGGACGCATGGCGAAGATCGATTCTTGGGACACCCTGATCAGGGAGGTCCGCGCGGGGGCGAGGGTCAGGTATCTGCACTTCTGGGGGCACCGGCCGCTGGCCGACGGACGGGTGGGCGCGAGCTGTCTCAGCCAGTGGTGGGCGTCGCCGTTCACGGTGGACGGGGTGGAGTACGCGACGGCCGAGCACTGGATGATGGCCGAGAAGGCACGGCTGTTCGGTGACACGGAGGCCGAGCGGCGAGTGCTGGACGCCGGGCATCCGTCGGAGGCGAAGAAGGCCGGGCGGCTGGTGCGGGGGTTCGACGACGCGATATGGGAGCGGGAGCGGTTCCGGATCGTGGTCGAGGGGTCGGTGCACAAGTTTTCCGCGCATGCGGATCTGCGGGGGTTTCTGCTGGGCACGGGGGATCGTGTGCTGGTGGAGGCGAGTCCGGTGGACCGGGTGTGGGGGATCGGGCTGGCGGCGCGGGACGAGGGGGCGGGGGATCCGGAGCGGTGGCGGGGGCCGAATCTGCTGGGGTTTGCGTTGATGGAGGCGCGGGAGCGGTTGCGGGGGTAGGCGGTTTTCGCCCCCGCCGCCCCTACCCGTCCCATCCCCAGGGGCGCTGCCCCTTCGACCCCGGTCCTGGGGGCTGCCGCCCCCAGACCCCCGCTTTCGGCCCTGAAGGGGCCTCGTCCTCAAACGCCGGACGGGCTAAAACCAGCCCCTCCGGCGTTTGAGGAGCGGGGGTCCAGGGGGCGAAGCCCCCTGGCGGGGTGGAAGGGGCAGCGCCCCTGGAGGATGGGACGGGTAGGGGCGGCGGGGGCGAGATCCGTCCCCTCCCGCCCGGACGGGCAGCCGGCATTCAGCGTGGCGTCGCGACGGACACCGACACCGTCGGCAGGGCTCCGTAAGAGTCGTCGTCGTAACGGCCCGAGTTGATGGCGGCGGTGAGGCCGATGGCGATCAGGACGATCACGATGACGCCGAGGACGATGCCGATGATGCCCGTGATCAGACCGGCCTGCGCCTGGCCGTGGTTGGTGGCCTGGCCGCGCTCGGCCTTCTTGCGTCCCTTGATGCCGAAGATCACGGCGAGGATGCCGAGGACGAGGGAGACCACGCCGTACAGGCAGAAGAGGCAGCAGGACAGGATGCCGAGGACCAGCGCCGCGACACCCATGCCGTTCTCCGGCTGCATCGGCATGCCGGGCCAGCCGTAGCCCGGCGGGTAGCCGTAGCCGTAGCCGCCCGGGGCCCCGGGGCCGGTGGGCGCGATGGGCGGGGGCGGAACCGCGGCACCGGGCGGTGCGTAGCCGGGCGGGGCGTACCCCGGGGCGGGGGCTGCCGGACCGGAGCCTGCCGGGGCCGCGTCGCCGGGTGCGGCGAAACCGTCGGACGGCATCGACGTGACCGTGGCCTGGTCGTGGACGGACGGCGGCTGCGACGCCTCACCGGGCGCCGGCTTCTTCTCCAGCGACGGTCTGTTCTCGGGCGGCGCCCACGGGTCGTGGCCTCCCCCGGCCTCCCCGCTGGGCTGCGTTGCCTCCGCCATGTCACGTCCCCCTAGGTCGTTCGTGCCGCCATGCTACGGCCTCGCCACCAGCGCTCCCCCGCCGGTACCGGGCCCTCACAGCCGGCCTCCCGACCGCCCCCACTCGCTCCGTCCCCGCTTCGCTCCCTCCCGTCCGCGTCGCCACTCCCGCTGCCTACGATGGCACTGCATTCCGATCAGCCGATCACCCGCGTCCCGCCGAGCCGGCCCACCGGCCGCGGACGCCGTTCCCGGGGAGGAACCTTGACCGACCGTCTCGTCGACGCCCGTGTCCCGCGCGACCTGCACGCCTTCATCGCCGGACTGCCGAAGGCCGAACTGCACGTCCACCACGTCGGCTCCGCCTCCCCCCGCATCGTCGCGGAACTGGCCGCCCGCCACCCCGACTCCAAGGTGCCCACCGACCCCGAGGCCCTGGTCGACTACTTCACGTTCACGGACTTCGCCCACTTCATCGACGTGTACCTGTCCGTCGTCGACCTGATCCGCACCCCGGAGGACGTACGGCTGCTGACGTACGAGGTGGCCCGCGACCTGGCCCGGCAGCAGGTGCGCTACGCCGAGCTGACCATCACCCCGTTCTCCTCCACCCGCCGCGGCATCGACGAACGGGCCTTCATGGACGCGATCGAGGACGCCCGCAAGGCGGCCGAGGCCGAGTTCGGGACCGTGCTGCGCTGGTGCTTCGACATCCCCGGCGAGGCCGGCCTGGAGTCCGCCGAGGAGACCGCACGGCTCGCCACCGACGACCGGCTGCGCCCGGAGGGCCTGGTGTCGTTCGGGCTCGGCGGGCCCGAGATCGGCGTACCGAGGCCGCAGTTCAAGCCGTACTTCGACCGGGCGATCGCCGCCGGACTGCACTCCGTGCCGCACGCCGGTGAGACCACCGGTCCGGAGACGGTCTGGGACGCCCTGACCCACCTGCGCGCCGAGCGGATCGGGCACGGCACCAGCTCCGCGCGGGACCCGAAGCTGCTCGCGCACCTCGCCGAGCACCGGATCCCGCTGGAGGTGTGCCCGACCTCCAACATCGCCACGCGCGCGGTCCGCACGATCGACGAGCACCCGATCAAGGAGTTCGTGAAGGCCGGGATCGTCGTCACCGTCAACTCCGACGACCCGCCCATGTTCGGCACCGACCTGAACAACGAGTACGCGGTCGCCGCACGTCTCCTCGACCTCGACGAGCGCGGCCTGGCCGACCTCGCCAAGAACGCCGTGGACGCGTCCTTCCTCGACGAGACGGGCAAGGCACGGATCGCCGCCGAGATCGACACATACACCACCGGCTGGCTCGCCCCCTGAGCCCGCTCCCCCGCCACGCCTGCACGCCGGCTCCCGCCCCCACCACAATGGCCCCATGGAGAACGTGACCGCCGTCGCCCACCGCGGCGACCCCTACCGCGTCCGCGAGAACACGCTCGACTCCCTGCGCTCCGCGCTCGAACTGGGCGCGGACGCGGTGGAGGTCGACGTACGGCTCACCAAGGACGGCGTGCCGGTGCTGCTGCACGACGACACCCTGAAGCGGCTGTGGGAGCAGGACCGGCCGCTGCTCGGGCTGTCGGCGGCCGAGGTACGGGGGCTCACGGCGGGCGGGGTGCCGACGCTTCAGGAGGCGCTCGCGGCGTGCGACGGCAGCCGGATGATGCTCGACCTGCCGGGTACGCCCGATGTGCGGGCGGCACGCCGGGTCGTGGACGTCGTGCGTGACTGCGGGGCCCAGGACCGCGTGTACTACTGCGCGGGCCCCGCTGCCATGCTCGCCGTGCGCGCCGCCGACCCGGCTGCCGAGATCGCCCTGACCTGGACGACGCTGGCGCCGCCGCGCCCGGCCCTGCTGGACGCGGTCCGCCCGCGCTGGCTCAACTACCGCTTCGGCCTCGTCGGCCGCGCCCTCACCGAACGCGTCCACCGCGACGGCTACCTGCTCTCCGTCTGGACCCCGGACACCCGCCGCTCCATGCGCCGCCTGCTCGACCTGGGCGTCGACTCGATCACGACGAACCGTGTCCACGTCCTGCTGGGACTGCGGGACGTCGCCTCCGGCTACACCCGGGACTCCTGAGGCACGGTCGCCGCATCCGCCGGGGTCGCCCGGGTGAGGTACTGCGGCACGGGAGTGTCGTCCTTGCCGGTGTCGCGGACGAGGCCGTAGCGGATCACGCCGTCGGGCGGTCCCTGGTTGATGTCCTTGTTCGCGGCGTCCCAGCTGGAGGGGAAGACGCTGAGGTTGTAGTCGGCGCCGCTCTCGTTGACGGTGAGGGTGACGCTGCCGTCGAGGTAGAAGTACTCGTTCTGCCACATCTGCTGGGCGCCGGGCGGCAGGACGGTGTACCCGGTGGCCGTGCTGCCCATGCCGGTGACGGAGCTGTCGGTGCTGCTGACGCGGTCGTCCATGCGGCGGCCGCCGCCCGAGGCCACGTGGAAGAGCTTGCCCTTCAGGCCGGTCCAGGCCGGCATGACGAGGCCGCCCGCCCGGTACTGCGGCGCGATCTGCCAGCGGACGAGGACATAGCCCCGACCGGTGAGGGTGACGCTGTCGCCGCGGTGGTTCATCACGGCGAGCGCACCGCCCGTGCTGGTGATGCCGGACTCGGGGCGGTGCGGCAGGGCGGCCGGCTCGGCGGTCGGGTCGGGGGCACGGTCGACGGCGTCGACGACCGTGCCGTACAGCTCGGCCTTCCGCGTCGGGGACGGCGACGGCGACGGTGCGGGCGTCGCCGACGGTGACACGGACGGCGTGGGCGACCGCGGGCGGGCCGTGCTCGCCGCGGTGGGGGCGGCCGCGCGGGGTGGCGGGGCGTCCGGTGGCTGGGTGACGACGTAGGCGCCGCCCGCGACGAGCGTCGCGCCAGCCGTCACCGCGACGGCGGGCTGGGTGAGCGCGGCCATGACCTTGGCGGACCAGCCGACGGAGGTGGCCGTCGCCGCGGCCGCCGTCTTGCCGCCGAGAGCGAGCGAGAGTGTGAAACCGACGGGGATCGGGGTGAGCGCGATGCCGACGAGGAGCCGTTCCGCCGGTACGACGGCCTCGCGGGTGTCGCCGCAGTAGCCGCAGCCCCTGATGTGCCGGGCCAGCCGCTTGCGCCAGACCGAGTCGGGGCGGCCGTTCCAGCGGGCGGTCAGCTCGCGCAGCTCGGGGCAGGCGCCGTCCAGCGCCCGGACGATGCCCCGCGCGGTCTCCAGCCGTTCCTTCACCCGCTGGACGCGCACCGCGGCGTGCTGCCTGCTGATCCCGGCGGCCGCGGCCAGCTCGCGCCGGGTCAGCTCGCCCGCGACCTCCAGCCACCACAGCGACAGCAGGTGCCGGTCCTCGTCGTCCAGCCAGCGCACGGCCTCCGCGACCTCGCGCCGCTGTCCTTCCAACTGGAGCCGCAGCACGGTCAGTTCGGCGAAGTCGGTGGCTTCGCGCGCGGCCGACTCGTCCAGCCGCTCGGTCTGCCTGCGGCGCCCCCGGTCCCGGATCTGGCGCATGGCGATGGCGACGATCCAGGAGCGGAAGCTGTCCGGGTCCCGCAGTGAGCCCAGATGGTCGACGGCGCGCAGCATCGTCTCCTGCACGACGTCGTCGACGTCGGCATGGCCGTTCAGGGCACGCCCGACCACGTTGTAGACCAGCGGCAGCCAGCCCTGGACCAGCTCGTCCAGCGCATGCCGGTCACCGGCCTGCGCCGCCGCGATGGTGGCGCGCCACTGCCGGCCGGCTGCCTCGTCCACGTACGTCCTCTCCCGGGTCACTTGCTGCCCGTATGCACCCTTGCACCCTGACCTGCACTGTTGGCTATGTCGGAGATCACATTCCGCTTCCGGTGCGGGCGGGGCATGGGGCGGCTCCCGGGTGTGGGGGGATGCAGGGACGCCAGGGGAGACGCCGTGAAGGGGGCGGCGATAACACTTTTTCGGCGGCCGGGGCCCGTAAGGGCGATCCCTGACAACACCCCTGTTCCGTACGGCACTTGCTCCGGGCTCTCCCAGGGGCCGAGCCCCTCCTCACCGACGATCCGGCCGGGGCCGCACCACCCCGACGATGATCACGTACCTTCCGTCGACCTCAGGAGCAGCACATGCCCGTACGTCCGTTTCCCGCCCTCGTCACCTCCGCGCTCGCCCTGACCCTGACCGCGCTGCCGCTGGCCGGGACGGCGTCCGCGCGGCCCGCGGCGTCATCGTCGTGCGGCGCCCGGGCGATCGAGGCCGCCCCGGCGGACGGCCCCGACGTCAAGGCCCTGTGTGCCGCGCTCGCCGGACTGCCCGACCAGGACGCGACGGCCGCGCTGATCCGCGTGGGCGGCAAGGGCAGCTGGCACGGGGCGGCCGGCGTGCGGGACATCGGAACCGGTGCGCCGGTGCTGGAGAACGCCCGCTTCCGGGCCGGTTCGACGACGAAGATCGTGACCGCGGCGATCGTGCTGCAGCTCGCCGCCGAGAAGCGGATCTCCCTCGACGGCACGGTGCAGGAGTATCTGCCGGGCCTGCTCACCGACACGTTCCGGCAGCCCATCACCGTGCGGCAGTTGCTGAACTTCACGAGCGGCCTCCAGCCGGGCGCGTCCCTGGGCGAGGACGTCGACGACGGCTACGAGCACCGCTTCGAGACGCTGACCCCCGAGGAGGTCGTGGCCGCGTCGGTGGCCAAGGGTCCCGACCCCGACCACGCCCCCGGCCGGCACCAGCGGTACGGCAACATCCACTACACCGTGCTGGGCCTGCTGATCGAGAAGGTCACCGGCGACTCGTACGCCCACCAGGCGGCCGTACGGATCTTCCGCCCGCTCGGCATGCGGCACACCTCCTTCCCCGACGGGCCCGACCCCCGCGTCCACGGGCCGCACAACCGCGGATACGACTGGATCGACGGCAAGCTGGTCGACGTGACCGAGTGGAACATGTCCGACCGGTTCGCGGCCGGTGACATGATCTCGACGACGGCGGACCTGGAGCGGCTGCTGTTCGCCCTCTTCCGCGGCCGGGTCGTGCCCGAGCCGCAGCTGAAGGAGATGTTCACGGTGCCGGACATCGAGGGCGCCACGATGGGTGCGGCGCTGGAGCGGTACGAGCTGGGCGGCAAGGAGATCTGGGGCAAGACGGGCGCCCGCCCGGGCTACCACACCGTGGTCGCCGCCACGCGCGACCTGTCCCGGACGGTCGTCTACTCCGTCAACTCCACCGACGCGAAGGGCGACGGCCTGGCCATCGTGCGGCGTTTCGCCTTCCCGGCGTTCAACCGCTGACGGCGACGGCGGCCTGAGGCGCGGACGGTGCCGTCAGCGCCTCCAGCTGCTTGATCTTCTTCCGTACGACATACAGCGGGATCACCCCGAAGACACCGAACGACATGTCGATCAGCGACCACCAGAAGGGGATGCCCCGGATCGGCCCGCAGATCAGGGCGAGCGGGACGATGCCCGCGCAGGCGATCATGCCGAACTCGACGACCCAGATGTTGCGGACCGGGTCACGGTAGGGGCCGTGAAAGGCGACCGCGATGACGAGGTGGGCGAAGGCCAGCCAGTCCGTGCCGTAGAGCAGGAACGGATGGTCCGCGTCGGCGGTGTCGAGCCCGCGCCGGACGCGCTCGATCCAGTCCATGAGGCCGGGGAGGTGCTCCGGCACGGACAGGGCGCGCAACAGGTCCTCGGTCCAGCGCAGTTCGTGGACGAGGGGGAAGGCCGTGGCGCCGCTGAGCACCAGGCAGACGACGAAGAGGGCCAGCCGGACGCGAATGCCCTTGAGCAGGGCGGCTCTGTCGTTCATGGGGGCAGCGTACGCCTTTCTTGAACATGTTCAAAAGCGGGATGGCGTGCACTTCCCCGCCCTGACCCCCACCGTCCCGTCCGCGCCCGGGCTCCCCGTCACCTACCCGCCCTACGATGTCCGCGGCGAACGGAGGAGTCATGGCCTTGGACTTGAGCGCGCGGGCCTACCGGGCCCAGCGGTGGGCGGCGCGGACGGCGTTGGCCGCGGCGGGGCTCGCGGTGCTCGTGCCGCTCGCCTACGGCGGGGTCGGCGGCGTCCTGCTGCTGGTGGCCGGGGTCGCGGGGCTGGGGCTCAGCGCGGTGGCGGTGTGGTGGACGCTGACCCTGCGCGGCCCGCTGCGCTGGGCGGCGGCCACGGTGGCCGTGGCGGTGCCGGCGGCGCTCGTCGCCCTGTTCGCGGCCACCCTCTTCTGGGCGCTGCTGGCGTCCGTGGCGCTGTGGACGGTGGCCGTCTGGAGCGGCCGGTACGCGCTGCGGGGCACGGGGAGCGCGCGGGTGCGGGTGATGCGGGAGCGCAAGGCGGCGCCGCCGCGGCGGGCGGTGCTGATCATGAACCCGCGCTCCGGCGACGGGAAGGTGGAACGCTTCGCGCTCAAGGAGAAGGCCGAACGGCTCGGCGCCCAGGTCGTCCTCCTCGACCCCGACGAGCACCAGGACGTCACCGCCCTGGCCCGCAAGGCCGTGGCGGACGGCGCGGACCTGCTGGGCGTCGCGGGCGGGGACGGCACCCAGGCGCTGGTCGCGGCCGTCGCCGCCGCGTACGACATCCCGTTCCTGGTGATCAGCGCGGGCACCCGCAACCACTTCGCCATGGACCTCGGCCTCGACCGCGACGACCCCGCCGCGTGCCTCGACGCGCTCACCGACGGCGTGGAGCTGCGCGTCGACCTCGGCTTCGCGAACGGCCGGCCCTTCGTCAACAACGCCTCCTTCGGGGCGTACGCGGCCATCGTGCAGAGCCCCGGCTACCGCACCGACAAGATCGGCACCAGCCTGGAGCTGCTGCCCGACCTGCTCACCCGGCAGCAGGGTCCGCGGCTGACCGCCCGGGCGGCGGGCACGACGCTCGACGCCCCGCACGCCGTGCTGGTCAGCAACAACCCCTACCGCACCGACGACCCGTTCGGGCTGGGCCGCCGCGACCGCCTCGACGCCGCCGTCCTCGGCGTCCTCGGCATCAGGGTGGACAGCGCGGCCGAGGCCGCGGCGCTGCTCCTCGACCCGGCGCCGGACGGCCTCACCATCCTCACCGCGACCGAGGTGATCATCGAGGCCGACCGCGCCGAGATCGAGGCGGGCATGGACGGCGAGGCCCTCGTGCTCCCCACGCCGGTCCACTGCCGCATCACCCCGGGCGCCCTGCGCGTCCGCGTCCCGCGCAAGCGCCCCGGCGTCCCGCAGCGCGCGCCACGCCTTGACTGGCGCCGGTTGCGCAAGCTGGCGGCGACGGTGGGGCGCACGGCGGCGGTGCACCGGAGGGGTCCCTTCAGCTGAGGCCACCAGCTTGTCGATACGTCCTGACAAACCTATTGACATCACTCGGGGGGCGTTCAATAGTACGGGCAACTAGAGCGCGCTAGTAACGCGCTCTAGTCACCTCCGGGCAGCACCGCCGCGTGAGTGCCTTCGTCCGGGCCGCACGGCCCATTCCCCCCTGATCAGCACAGTGAGGTGCAAGGGACATGCACAGACACCACCGAGCCGCCGCTCTGACCGCCACGGTGCTGGCCGGCGCCCTGTTCGCCACCGGCTGCTCCAGCAGCTCCGGCGGCAAGAAGTCCGAGGACGACACCACCGGCGCCGCCGCCGGAAAGGCCACCACACCTCGCATGACCGTGGCCATGATCACCCACGCCGCCCCCGGCGACACCTTCTGGGACCTCATCCGCAAGGGCGCCGAAGCCGCCGCCGCCAAGGACAACATCAAACTCGTCTACTCCGCCGACCCGAGCGCCGGCAACCAGGCCAACCTCGTCCAGAACGCCATCGACCAGAAGGTCGACGGCATCGCCCTGACCGCCGCCAAACCCTCCGCCATGAAGGCCGTCATCGCCAAGGCCAGGACCGCCGGCATCCCCGTCGTCGGCTTCAACGCCGGCCTCGACGACTGGAAGGACCTCGGCATGCTCGAATACTTCGGCCAGGACGAGAACCTCGCCGGCCAGGCCTTCGGCGAAAAGCTCAACGCCACCGGCGCCAAGCACGCCCTGTGCGTCATCCAGGAACAGGGCCACGTCGCCCTCGAAGCCCGCTGCGCCGGCGTGAAGAAGGGCTTCAAGGGCACCACCGACAACCTCTACGTCAACGGCACCGACATGCCCTCGGTGAAGTCCACCATCACCGCCAAGCTCCAGCAGGACCCCAGCATCGACCAGGTCGTCACCCTCGGCGCCCCCTTCGCCCTGACCGCCGTCCAGTCCGCCGCCGACGCCGCCGGCAAGGCCGAGGTCGCCACCTTCGACCTCAACAAGGAACTCGTCACCGCCGTCCAGGACGGCAAGGTCGAGTTCGCCGTCGACCAGCAGCCCTACCTCCAGGGCTACCTCGCCGTGGACTCCCTGTGGCTGTACAGGACCAACGGCAACTTCAGCGGCGGCGGCACCGCCCCCGTCCTCACCGGCCCCGCCTTCATCACCAAGGACAACGTCGACGCCGTCGCCGAATTCGCCGCGAAGGGAACCCGGTGAGCACGACTACAACCCCGCGATCGCATTCCACCGCTTCGCGAACTCCACCCGCTCCCCGGCCGTGATGTCCCGTGCGATCGCCAACCGCCTCCGCATCGCCGCGTCCGGGAAGATCAGCGGGTCCTCGGCCAGGGCGGCCGTCTCCTCGTCGTCGGAGGAGGCGAGCACGTCCTGGGCGGCCGGGACCGGGCAGACGTAGTTGACCCAGGCGGCCAGTTCGGCGGCGACCTCGGGCTCGTAGTAGTAGTCGATCAGCCGCTCGGCGTTGGTCTTGTGGCGGGCCAGGTCGGGGACCATCAGGGACTCCGACCAGAGCTCGGCGCCCTCCTCGGGGACGACGAAGCGGATGTCGGGGTCGTCGGCCTGGAGCTGGATGACGTCGCCCGAGTACGCCTGGCAGGCCAGTACGTCGCCGCTCGACAGGTCCTTGATGTAGTCGTTGCCGGTGAAGCGGCGGATCTGGCCCTTGCGGACCTGCCGTTCGACCTGGTCGCAGACGGTGTGGAAGTCGTCCGCGGTCCACCGGGTGATGTCGACGCCGTTGCCCTGCATGAGCAGGGCGAAGGCCTCGTCCAGCCCGGAGAGCAGCGTCACCCGGCCCTTCAGGTCGCCGGCCCACAGCTCGGACACGCGGCGTATCTCACGGCCGAGCCTGCGGCGGTTGTACGCGATGCCGGTGATGCCGGACTGCCACGGCACGGTGAACTTCCGCCCCGGGTCGAACGCCGGTGAACGCAGCAGGGGATCCAGGTACTCGGCCACGTTCGGCTGCCGCGCCCGGTCCATCTCCTGCACCCAGCCCAGCCGTACGAACCGGGCGCACATCCAGTCGCTGATGACGATGAGGTCGCGACCGGTGCGCTGATGGTTCATCAGGGCGGGGCTGATCTTGCCGAAGAACTCGTCGTTGTCGTTGATCTCCTCGACGTACTCGACGGAGATGCCGGTGCGCTCCTCGAAGGCCTCCAGCGTCGGCCGCCGGGTCTCGTCGGAGTCGTCGGTGTCGATATACAGCGGCCAGTTGGCCCAGGTGAGCCGCTTTTCGGCGGCGGACAGATCGGCGGCGGCCCGCTCGCCGGGCGGCACGTAGGCGGCGGGCACACCGCAGCCGGCGAGCCCGCCCAGCAGGGCGCCCGTGCCGAGGGTGCGTAACAACGTCCGGCGGGACGGCGCACCCCGAGGGGCGCGGGGGACTGCGCGAACAACCCCCACGCGCCCGCGGCCGACATGCGACCTAGGCATCCAGCGATGTCATCACGTGCTTGATCCGCGTGTAGTCATCGAACCCGTACGCCGAAAGGTCCTTGCCGTACCCGGACTTCTTGAACCCGCCGTGCGGCATCTCCGCGACCAGCGGAATGTGCGTGTTGATCCACACGCACCCGAAGTCCAGCGCCTTGGACATCCGCATCGCCCGCGAGTGGTCCTTCGTCCACACCGACGAGGCGAGCGCGTACTCCACCCCGTTCGCCCACTCGACGGCCTGCGCCTCGTCGGAGAAGGACTGCACGGTGATGACCGGTCCGAAGACCTCCTTCTGGATGATCTCGTCGTCCTGCTTGACGCCGGAGACGACGGTCGGCGCGAAGAAGTAGCCCTTGTCGCCGACCCGCTTGCCACCGGCCTCCACGCGCGCGTGCGCCGGCAGCCGCTCGATGAAGCCCTCGACCTGCTTGAGCTGGTTGGGGTTGTTGAGCGGGCCGAAGAGGACGTCCTCGTCGTCCGGCTGCCCCGTCTTCGTGTCGGCGGCGGCCTTGGCGAGCGCGGCGACGAACTCGTCGTGGATGGCCTCGTGGACGAGGACGCGGCAGGCGGCCGTACAGTCCTGCCCGGCGTTGAAGAAGCCCGCGACCGAGATGTCCTCGACGGCCTTGGCGATGTCGGTGTCCTCGAAGACGACGACCGGCGCCTTGCCGCCCAGCTCCAGGTGGACCCGCTTGAGGTCCTTGGACGCGGACTCGGCGACCGACATGCCCGCGCGCACCGAACCGGTGATGGAGGCCATCGCCGGGATCGGGTGCTCGACCATCAGGCGGCCGGTCTCCCGGTCACCGGTGATGACGTTGAAGACGCCCTTGGGCAGGATCGAGCCGATGATGTCGGCCATCAGGACCGTCGACGCGGGCGTCGTGTCCGACGGCTTCAGTACGACCGTGTTGCCCGCCGCGATCGCCGGGGCGAACTTCCACACGGCCATCATCATCGGGTAGTTCCAGGGCGCGACCTGCGCGCAGACGCCGACCGGCTCACGGCGGATGATCGAGGTCATCCCCTCCATGTACTCACCGGCCGAGCGGCCCTCCAGCATCCGCGCCGCGCCCGCGAAGAAGCGGATCTGGTCCACCATCGGCGGGATCTCCTCCGACCGGGTGAGCCCGACCGGCTTGCCGGTGTTCTCCACCTCGGCGGCGATGAGTTCCTCGGCCCGCTCCTCGAACGCGTCCGCGATCTTCAGCAGCGCCTTCTGGCGCTCAGCGGGGGTCGTGTCACGCCAGCCGGGGAAGGCCCGCGCGGCGGCCTCCATCGCGGCGTCGACGTCCGCCTGCCCCGACAGCGGCGCGGTCGCGTACGCCTCGCCCGTCGCGGGGTTGACCACCTCGGTGGTCCGTCCGTCGGCGGCGTCCCGGAACTCACCGTCGATGTAGTTGCGCAGACGACGCAGCTCGGTGCTCACTGCCGGCCTCCTGTCAGGTCGAGCTGTCCATTCTCTGAGACACCCACCCTAATCGGCCTGCCCACGTTTTCAACACCCCTACTCCCGCCACTTCTGCGAAATCCGCAAGTCTCAGCCTCATAAACAACGGATTTCATCGATACGGCCTTGCGGAACTATCAGGACGTCGTGCACAGTGACGTCGTGGCCAGTCGAAGCGCAGAGCACAGGGACTCCCGCGAGTCCAGGAACGGCGGTCCCCAGCTGGACGCCGTCTCCCTCGCCATCATCGAACAACTTCAGGAGGACGGCCGTCGGCCGTACGCCGCGATCGGCAAGGCCGTGGGCCTGTCCGAGGCGGCCGTGCGCCAGCGCGTCCAGAAGCTGCTCGACCAGGGCGTGATGCAGATCGTCGCCGTCACGGACCCGCTCACCGTGGGTTTCCGGCGCCAGGCGATGGTCGGGGTCAACGTCGAGGGCGACGTGGAGTCCGTGGCCGACGCGCTGACCGCCATGTCCGAGTGCGAGTACGTGGTGATGACCGCGGGGTCCTTCGACCTGATGGTGGAGATCGTCTGCGAGGACGACGACCACCTCCTGGAGGTCATCAACAAACGCATCCGGGCCGTGCCCGGAGTGCGCTCCACCGAGAGCTTCGTCTACCTCAAGCTCAAGAAGCAGACCTACATGTGGGGAACCCGATAACCGTGAGGACCCGATAACCGTGAGCACCGACACCCCTCAGGACCTCAGCAGGACCGCGTACGACCACCTGTGGATGCACTTCACGCGCATGTCCTCGTACGAGAAGGCACCCGTGCCCACCATCGTCCGGGGCGAGGGCACCTACATCTACGACGACAAGGGCAAGCGCTACCTCGACGGCCTCGCCGGTCTGTTCGTGGTCCAGGCCGGTCACGGCCGCGTGGAGCTGGCCGAGACCGCCTTCAAGCAGGCGCAGGAGCTGGCGTTCTTCCCGGTCTGGTCCTACGCCCACCCGAAGGCGATCGAGCTCGCCGACCGGCTCGCGGACTACGCGCCGGGCGACCTCAACAAGGTCTTCTTCACCACGGGCGGCGGTGAGGCGGTGGAGACCGCCTGGAAGCTCGCCAAGCAGTACTTCAAGCTGGTCGGCAAGCCCACCAAGCACAAGGTCATCTCGCGTGCCGTCGCCTACCACGGCACCCCGCAGGGCGCCCTGTCCATCACCGGCCTGCCGGGCCTGAAGGCCCCCTTCGAGCCGCTGGTCCCCGGCGCGCACAAGGTCCCGAACACCAACATCTACCGTGCCCCGATCTTCGGCGACGACCCGGAGGCCTTCGGCCGCTGGGCCGCCGACCAGATCGAGCAGCAGATCCTCTTCGAGGGCCCGGACACGGTCGCCGCGGTCTTCCTGGAGCCCGTGCAGAACGCGGGCGGCTGCTTCCCGCCCCCGCCCGGCTACTTCCAGCGCGTGCGCGAGATCTGCGACCAGTACGACGTACTCCTGGTCTCCGACGAGGTCATCTGCGCCTTCGGCCGCCTGGGCACGATGTTCGCCTGTGACAAGTTCGGCTACGTCCCGGACATGATCACCTGCGCCAAGGGCATGACCTCGGGCTACTCCCCGATCGGCGCCTGCATCATCTCCGACCGCCTCGCCGAGCCGTTCTACAAGGGCGACAACACCTTCCTGCACGGCTACACCTTCGGCGGCCACCCGGTCTCCGCGGCCGTGGGCTGCGCCAACCTCGACCTGTTCGAGCGCGAGGGCCTCAACCAGCACGTCCTCGACAACGAGGGCGCCTTCCGCGCCACCCTGGAGAAGCTGTACGACCTTCCGATCGTCGGCGACGTCCGCGGCAACGGCTTCTTCTACGGCATCGAGCTCGTGAAGGACAAGGCGACGAAGGAGTCCTTCAACGCCGAGGAGACCGAGCGCGTCCTGTACGGCTTCCTCTCCAAGAAGCTGTACGAGAACGGCCTGTACTGCCGCGCCGACGACCGCGGCGACCCGGTCGTCCAGCTCGCGCCGCCGCTGATCTCCAACCAGGAGACGTTCGACGAGATCGAGCAGATCCTGCGCGCGACGCTGTCGGAGGCGTGGACCAAGCTGTGACCCCCGGATTAACCGGATTGCCCAGCGGAAGTTGATCTTCCGTCTGGATGATCAACACCGGCCCCGGTGCCGCCCGTTCGAGTGAGAAACGGCGGCCCGGGGCCGTGTGCTGTCCGGGGTCCGGGTGACGGCTGCCTAGCGTGCCTGTGACCGATCGGCCGAGCCTTCGTTCCCCCGCACGGGGGATCAGGTACGGGAAACGGATCAGAAGCGAGGTGTACGTCATGGTGGCCCCGCCGGACAACGACGTGCTCTGGGCGCGCGCCCTGCACTTCACGCACAACGACGGCTCACCCGCGCTCAGCGGCGTCTCGCTCGGTGTCCAGGAGGGCGAGGTCATCGCCGTCATCGGCCCGCGCGGCAGCGGCAAGACGACTCTGCTGCAGTGTCTGTCCGGCCTGCTTCCGGTGCGGCGCGGCGAGGTCTGGTTCAACAGCGTTCCCGTGCACAAGATGCTCCCGATGGCCCGCGAGCGGCTCCGTCGCGACCGCTTCAGCTGGATCGACCCGGTCCCGACCCTCGTCCCCGAACTGAACGTCTGGGAGAACGCCGCCCTGCCCCTGATGCTGCGCGGCACCAGCCGCCGGCGGGCCAAGACGGCCGCGCTGGAGTGGCTGGAGCGCCTGGACGTCGGCGAGGTGGCCCGCAAGCGCCCGCACCAGCTGGTCCAGGCCGAACGCCAGCGCGTCTGCATCGCCCGGGCCCTGGCCCCCTCGCCCACGATCCTGTTCGCCGACGAGCCGACGGCGCCCCTGCACCGCACCGACCGCACACAGGTGCTGCGCACCCTGACGACGGCGGCCCGCTCGCACGGCATCACGGTCGTCCTGGCCACCTACGACGCGGACGCGGCGCCCCTCGCCGACCGCAGGGTCACGCTCCTGGACGGGCGGCGCGTGAACACGGTGCATCTGCCCCCGGTCGGTGAGACGGAAGGCCGGGCCGCGTGCTCGCTCTCCGTCTGACGCGCGGCGCCCGAGCGGCCGTACAGCTGCGCCGCCTCCTGGTGGCGACGGCGTCCGCGGGCACGGGCTTTCTGCTCCTGTGCGCGCTGGGCTACGCCCTGGCCCACCCGGACTCCCCCGGCGCGTCCCTCCTGCGCCTGGCCTGGTGCGCGCCCCCGCTGGCCGCCACGGTCCACTTCGCGGTGGCCGTCGCCCGCACGGACCCCGGCACCAGACCCCGCCCCGGCCTCTCGGCGATCGGCCTGGGCCCGCTCCACCTGATGGCCGTCTCCGCGACGACCACGGCCCTGTCCTGCACCCTCGGCTCGACGGCGGCCCTGCTGTTCTTCCTCCACCTCCGCGGCGACCTGACCGGCATGCCCTTCGACGGCGCAGCCGCGGAGTTCCTCGCCGCGGACACCTCCCTGCCCCTCCCGGCCACGCTGACCCTGCTGAGCGTGGTACCGGTGATCGCGTCGGTGACGGTGGCCTGGGCCCTGCGCCCGAAGGAGCAGCACGCCGAGACAAGGGCCGTGAGACGGACGTACGGCCGCTTCGGCGGGCACGGCAGATCACTGGCACGGGAGACGTTCGGGACGTACGGCAGGTTCGGGGCGCACTTGCGGCGGGGCGGGCGAGGCGGCTCTGCGGCGGGCGGCGACGGCACTCCCGCCGCGCCGTCTGCGGGCAGTCGTGCCGCCGGGGCGGCTCCCGGCCCGCAGAGAGACGTCACCCCGCAGGCGCGGGTAGGCGACCCAACCCCGACGCCGGCTCCAGCCCCGGGCGACGCGACGACGGACGGGACCGAAGCAGCGGCCGACCCCGCCACCGACCCGTACGTCGTTCTCCCCGCGGCCCCGCGCAAACCCCCCACCGGCCTCCCCTGGGGCATCACAGTGATCGCCGCAGGCCTGACCGTGGAGGCCTACGCCGTCCGCGCAGCGAACGGCACCGCCCTCGCCATGCCCGCCGCCCTCCCCACCGGCCCGGCGGGCGTCCTGACCGGCTGGCTGCTCACCGCCCTCGGTCTCACCCTGTCCGCCCCCGGACTCACCCACTTCTGCGGCCGCCTCCTGCAGTCCGCCCGCCCCGGAGCGCTCCGCCTCCTGGCAGGCCGCGTACTCATGGCGGAAGCCGTCCGCATCGGCCGCCCCCTCGGCATCATGTGCGCCGCGATCTCCGGCGCGTACGCCATGGCGACCCTCTCCGCCCTCGCCGCCACCTCCGCCTTCGGCCCCCTCACCACGGTCGGCGTCACCTTGGTCACCGGCTGCACGACGGCCACCCTCCTCACGGCCGCCGTGGAGTCCAAGCAGGCCCGCTCCGAGACCACGGGCGCACTGCTCCGCCTCGGCGCACCCACCTCGATCCTGCGCAGCGCGGCGGCGCTGCGCGCCGGCGTCCTGGTGGCCTTCTTCGGTCCGCTCACCCTCATCGTGGCCGAGCTGGCGGCACTGCCCCTGGCCCGTTGAGGCCCTCTAGCAGCCCCCGCCGAAAACCCCGGAGAAAAAAATCTCCACGCGGCGATGAGTTCCGCGCGGCACCCCGGTCTACCCCACCGAACAGCAGCGAACCCGATGGGAGAGACCCCGATGACCGCGCCCACGTACCAGCAGATGATCTTCGTGAACCTGCCCGTGAACGACCTCGACGCCTCGAAGAAGTTCTTCACGGAGCTCGGTTACTCGATCAACCCGCAGTTCAGCAACGAGAACGCGGCCTCCGTCGTGATCAGCGACACCATCGTCGCGATGCTGCTCACCAAGCCGTTCTACGCGACCTTCACCGACAAGGAGATCGCGGACGCCGCGAAGACCAGCGAGGTGCTGGTCTGTCTGAGCGCCGAGAGCCGCGAGAAGGTCGACGAACTGGTCGAGAAGGCCGTCGCCGCCGGCGGTACCGCCTCGCCCAGGGTCCAGGACATGGGCTTCATGTACGGCCGCGGCTTCGACGACCTCGACGGCCACACCTGGGAGGTCGTGTGGATGGACCCGTCGGCCATCGAGGGCTGAGGGTTCCGCCACCGCGTGCACGGTGCCCGAGGGGCCTGGCGAAGTCGACTGCGGTTCGGCAGCGTCCCCACGGGGCGCGGGGCTGTGTCGATATGCGGCTCCGCCGCGTGGGCGCGACCAGCCACGACGGAGCCGCAGACGAAAGACGGCACAGCGCGGCACCACCAACGGAGTGCCTAGCATGGGCGGGTGCAGACGATGCCCGCCCATGCGGCCCACCACAACGACCGTGAGATAGAGACGCTGGAGGAGTTCGACGCGACCGTCTCGGCACGCGGCACCCTGGCCGGATTCCGGGTCCAGGCCGTCGACCTGACGGACCGTACGCGCGAACTGCTCACCACGGACACGGCGGGCGCCGTCTTCCTCGGCTGCCCGATGCGCGAGGAAGCGGCCGCGAAGATCCGTACCGACGGCGCCCTGGTCTTCCCACCGGTCCCGGGCCTGCCCTTCGACCCGTACCGCGGCCTGGTCTACTCCCCCGACGAGCTCTTCGCGTCACTGGTGGACGGCTACGAGGCCACACCCGACGCGCGCGCGTACGCGTGGTTCCAGCAGACCAAGGCGGACGGCGACATCTACGCCTCCATGCTCCGCGCGGTCCACGACGACTCCGTCTCCGACGCCCTCGACGAACTCCTCGCCGGCGCCCGGGTGGTGGGCGTCATGGGCGGCCACGCGATGCGCCGCGGCACTCAGGCGTACGAGGGTGCAGCGCGGCTCGGCCGGGAGCTGGCCCGCGCGGGCTTCACGGTCGCCACCGGCGGCGGACCGGGTGCGATGGAGGCGGCGAACCTCGGGGCGTACGCCGCCCCGTACGACGACGAGATGCTCGCCGACGCGTTGCAACTCCTGGCGAAGGCACCCGGGTTCACCCCCTCGATCACCGAGTGGGCGACGGCCGCCTTCGAGGTGCGCGGCCGCTGGCCGAAGGGCGGCCGCTCCGTCGGCATCCCGACCTGGTTCTACGGCCACGAGCCGCCGAACCCCTTCGCCTCCCACATCGCCAAGTACTTCGCCAACGCCACCCGCGAGGACGGACTTCTGGCCCGCTCGAACGCGGGTGTCGTCTTCCTGCCGGGCGCCGCCGGCACCGTACAGGAGATCTTCGACAACGCGACGCCGAACTACTACGAGTCGCGCGGTGAGCCCACCCCGATGGTCCTGGTCGACCGCACGCACTGGACGCAGAAGTTGCCGACCTGGCCTCTGCTCCAGTCGCTCGCGCGGGACCGCTCGATGGAGTCCCGTATCGCCCTCGTTGACCGGATCGAGGAGGCTCCGGAGGCGTTGAAACGTCTCGGCGGTTAATAAGAGGGCAAAGCCAACGGCTGTAGGGTGCCTACACGTTGACACTGCTTATGTCACGCTTATAAACCTGTGAGACTCGTGGGGACGGTGATGTCGCATCACCGACTCCGTTCAACCCCCCTCAGTGGTGCAACTCGTAAGGACAAACGTGTCCATAAACCGCCGTACTGTCGCGCGTTCCGTGCGCGCTCTGGGTGTTGCCTCCGCCTCGGCCGCGCTCGCTCTCGGTCTCGCGGGCAACGCGCTCGCCTGCAACATCAGTGAATTCTCCGCCGAAGCCAAGTGCGACGGCGACAAGGGCGTCATCACCGTCACCGACGTGGACCCCAGCGGTGTCCCGGCGACCGTCACCGTCTTCCTGCAGAACAACGGCGCCGACCTGAAGAAGGTCGGCGAGCAGGTGGTCAAGGGTTCACGCGAGGGTGTCACCATCACCTTCGACGAGAACTGGAAGCCGGACGCGGAGTACCGCGTCCACATCAAGGCCGCCGGCTATGTCGACGAGGACATCAAGCCGAACCTGACGACGCCGTCCACGGCCTGCAAGAAGGAAGAGGAGGAGCCGCCGGCTCCGGTCCCGACCCCGTCGGACTCCGCCTCGACCCCGGCCGAGGAGACCGGCACGCCGACCCCGACGCCGTCGGAGAGCGAGAGCACCCCTCCTGCGGACACCGAGAGCAACGCTCCGTCCCCGGCCGCCGGTGACTCCAACCTCGCCGAGACCGGTGCCAGCTCCAACACCGGCCTGATCGCCGGCATCGCGGTCGCCCTGGTCGCGATCGGCGGCGGCGCGGTCTTCTTCGGCCTGCGCCGACGCGGGGCGAGCAGCGACAGCTGACACACCCGCACAGCAACACCGCCGCGGCCCGTCCCCGTTCTCCGGGGGGCGGGCCGTGGCATGTCCGGCCGACGCAACCCCGCTCACCCCACGACCGGCCGATCAACCGAGCACGACAACCTCAGCAGCGTCGAACTCCACCCCGACCACGTCCCCGACCCCAGGCGCATCCCGCAGCGCGCACGCCGCCTCCAAACGGGGCGCGTCCTCCGGCTGGAGGTGCACGGCGACGTGGGTGCCCTTGAACGTCCGCGCCGCGACCGTGCACCGCAGTCCCGCGTCGGCGGCCACGAGCCGCACCCCGGCCGGCCGTACGAGCAGCGTCCGCGTGCCCTGCGCCGCAGCCTCGCCGACCGGCAGCTTGCCCCAGGGCGTGTCCGCGGCCTCCCCCACGACCGTGCCCTCGACCACGTTGTCGAACCCGAGGAAGCGCGCCACGAACGCGTCCGCCGGCCGCTGCCACACCTGCAGCGGCGTCCCCGTCTGCGCGATCCGCCCGTCCCGCATCACCACGACCCGGTCGGCCAGCGCGAAGGCCTCCCCCTGGTCGTGCGTCACGGCCAGCACGGTCGTACCCAACTGCCCGAACAGCTCCCGGAGTTCGACCACGAGCCGCTCCCGCAGCGAGCGGTCGAGTTGCCCCAGCGGCTCGTCCAGCATCAGCAGCCGCGGCCGGGGCGCGAGCGCACGGGCCAGCGCCACCCGCTGCTGCTCCCCGCCGGACAGGGAGGCGACGGCACGACGTGCGGCCCCCGGCAGCCCGACCAGGTCGAGCAACTCCCGTACGCGCTCGTGCTGTTCATCCTTCGAGGCACCGTGCATCCGCGTCCCGAAGGCCACATTGCCGCCGACGTCCCGCTGCGGGAACAGCTGGTGGTCCTGGAACATCAGCCCGACCCCACGCTTGTGTGCGGGTACGGCCGTCTGGTCCCGTCCGTCGAGCACCACCCGCCCGCCGTCGAGGGGTTGCAGCCCGGCCACCGCCCGCAGCAACGTCGACTTGCCGCTGCCGCTCGGTCCGAGCACGCACACGATCTCGTGCTCGGCGACATCGAGATCGACGCCGTCCAGCACGGCCCGCCCGCCGAACCGTACGGTCGCGCGCTCAAGACTCAGCAAACTCTGGACACTCGACATACTCGGCATACTCGGCACCATCTAGAACTCCCCCGTCCGATCCGTACGAAGCCGCTCCAGCACCAGCAGCGCCACCGCGCACACCACCATCAGTACCGTCGAAAGGGCCATCGCCTGGCCGTAGTTGAGCTCGCCTGCCCGCCCCAGCAGCCGGGCCACGGCGACCGGCAGCGTCGGATTGTCCGGCCGCGCGATGAACACGGTCGCCCCGAACTCCCCCAGCGACACCGCGAACGCGAACCCGGCAGCGATCAGCAGCGCCCGCCGCACCATCGGCAGATCCACCTCCCGCCAGACCCGCCACGGCGACGCCCCCAGCACCGCCGCCGCCTCCCGCAGCCGCTGGTCCACGGCCCGCAGCACCGGCAGCATGGTCCGTACGACGAAGGGCACCCCGACCAGCGCCTGGGCCAGCGGCACGAGGATCCACGTGCTGCGGAGGTCGAGGGGCGGCTCGTCCAGCGCGATCAGGAACCCGAAACCGACCGTCACCGCCGACACCCCGAGCGGCAGCATCAGCAGCGCGTCGAAGCCCCGTACGAACCGGCCCGCGTCCCGCCGGGTCAGCGCGGCCGCCGCGAGACCGCCGATCAGCACGGCGATGAGGGTGGCGACGACGGCGTACTGGAGCGAATTGCCGATCGCCTCGATCGGCGGCACGAGGAAGACCCCGCCGTCGGCGCTCGTCAGCGCCCGGTAGTAGCCGAGGTCCGGCGCGTCCAGCGACCGCTGCACCAGCACGGCCAGCGGCAGCAGCAGGAGTACGACGATGACGGCCAGGACACCGGCCAGCAACGCCCACTGCCCCGCCCCGCGCGGCCGACGCGCGGTCACGGACGCGTCCACCAGGCGCAGGGCGCTCTCCCGCCGCCGTACCGTCCAGGCGTGCACGGCGAGGATCGCGCCGACGGCCACGAACTGGATGATCGTCAGGACGGCGGCCGTGGACAGGTCGAAGATCTCGGAGGTCTGGCGGTAGATCTCCACTTCGAGAGTCGAGAAGGTCGGCCCGCCGAGGATCTGGACGACGCCGAAGGAGGTGAAGGTGAACAGGAAGACCATGAGCGCGGCGGCGGCCACGGCGGGCCCGAGGGCCGGAAGGGTGACCTGGCGCCAGGCCTTCAGCGGCGACGCCCCGAGCATCCGCGCGGCTTCCTCCTGCCGCGGGTCGAGCTGGGACCAGAGCCCGCCGACCGTGCGCACGACGACGGCGTAGTTGAAGAAGACGTGCGCGAGGAGGATCGCCCACACGGTGGTGTCGAGCCGTACGCCCCACAGCTCGTCGAGGAGCCCGCCGCGGCCCACGAGCGCGAGGAACGCCGTCCCGACGACGACCGTCGGCAGCACGAAGGGGACGGTCACCACGGCCCGCAGGACCTGTTTGCCGGGGAAGTCGAAGCGGGCGAAGACATAGGCGCCCGGCAGCGCGATCAGCAGGGTCAGCGCGGTCGAGGCGAGCGCCTGCCAGGTGGTGAACCACAGGACGTGCCGGATGTCGGACTGTCCGAGCACCTCGGTGAGGCGCCCGAACTGCCAGGCGCCGTCGACCTTCAGACCGCGCGCGACGATCGCGGAGACGGGGTAGGCGAAGAAGACCGCGAAGAACGCGACGGGCACGGCGATGAGGCCGAGCCGCACCGCCGTGCCGGCCTTGAAGGCCCTCGTACGGGCCTTGCGCGGCTCTACTTCAGTACGAGCGACGTCCACGACTTGACCCAGTCGTCACGGTTGTCGGCGATCTTCGCCGGGTCCATGGTCTCGGGGTCCTCGGCCTGCGGGCCGTACTCGGTGAACTCCTCGGGCACCTGGGCGCCCTCGACCACGGGGTAGACGAACATGTTGAGCGGCATGTCCTCCTGGAAGGTCTTCGTCAGCAGGAAGTCGATGAGCGCCTTGCCGCCCTCGGCGTTCCTGGCGTTGCTCAGCAGACCCGCGTACTCGACCTGGCGGAAGCAGGTGCCGGTCGCGACGCCGGTGGGCGCGGTGGCCGGCTTCGGGTCGCCGTAGATCACCTCGGCGGGCGGTGAGGAGGCGTACGACACGACGAGCGGCCGGTCGGCCTTGGCCTTCTTGCCGCCGGCGGAACCGGAGAACTCGTCGTTGTAGGCCTGCTCCCAGCCGTCGACGACCTTGACGCCGTTGGCCTTCAGCTTCTTCCAGTAGCCCTGCCAGCCCCCATCGCCGTACTTCGCGGCGGTGCCGAGCAGGAAGCCGAGGCCGGGAGAGGAGGTGGAGGCGTTCTCGGTGACCAGGAGGTTCTTGTACTCGGGCTTGATCAGGTCGTCGAAGGAGGCGGGCGGGGTCAGCTTGTGCTCGCTGAAGTACGCCTTGTCGTAGTTGACGCAGATGTCGCCGGTGTCGATGGGCGTGACCCGGTGCTCGTCCTTGTCGGCGAGGTACTCGGGCTTGATGCTGTCGGCGCCCTTCGCCTCGTACGACTGGAACAGGTCGTTGTCGAGGGCCCGCGAGAGCAGGGTGTTGTCGACGCCGAAGAAGACGTCGCCCTGCGGGTTGTCCTTGGTCAGGATCGCCTTGTTGACGGCCTGCCCGGCGTCGCCGTTCGGCAGGACCTTGACCTGGTAGCCGGACTGCTTCTCGAAGGCGGCGAGGACGCCCTTGGAGACGGCCCATGAGTCATGGCTGACGAGCGTGATGTTCTTGCTCTTGGACTCGCCGGTGTCGCTGCCCGAGTCGGACGAACCGCACGCGGACAGCGTGACGAGGCCCAGCCCGACGGCCACGGCCGCGAACTTCTTGGTGGTGCTCACGAAATTCCTCCTGGGGTGGACCAGGAAGAGACGCGGCCCTGCCCACGAGTCCTTTCGGCTCCTGGGCAGGGCGCAACAGCTTGAGTGATGACCGAACTTCCTACCCAGAATGACCTGGGCGAGGTTCAGAGGGTCTGCGGCCGGTGCCGCACTCTCAGCGCTGTGGCGCTCCCCTGTCGGAATATGCAGATGTTCGTACGGATGTACGTGGTGGTACGCGCTCAGATTACCGCTCGGTGGCGGCGAGCTGACCGCAGGCCCCGTCGATCTCCTGGCCACGGGTGTCCCGGATCGTCACCGGTACACCATGCGCGGCGATGGCCTCGACGAACGCCTTCTCGTCCTCGGGCCGGGAGGCGGTCCACTTCGAGCCGGGCGTCGGGTTCAGCGGAATCAGGTTCACGTGCACGGGCTTGCCCTTGAGCAGCCGCCCGAGCCGGTCACCGCGCCAGGCCTGGTCGTTGATGTCCCGGATGAGGGCGTACTCGATGGACAGCCGACGGCCGCTCTTCTCGACGTACTCGAACCCGGCGTCGAGCACCTCGCGCACCTTCCACCGCGTGTTCACGGGGACGAGGGTGTCGCGCAGCTCGTCGTCGGGCGCGTGCAGCGAGATCGCGAGCCGGCACTTGAAGCCCTCGTCGGCGAACCGGTGGATGGCCGGGACGAGACCGACGGTCGAGACGGTGATCCCGCGCTGCGACAGCCCCAGCCCGTCGGGCTCGGGATCGGTGAGGCGCCGGATGGCCCCCACGACCCGGTTGTAGTTGGCGAGCGGCTCGCCCATGCCCATGAAGACGATGTTGGAGAGCCGCGCCGCCCCGCCCGGGACCTCGCCGTCGCGCAGCGCCCGCATCCCGTCCACGATCTGATGGACGATCTCGGCGGTCGACAGATTCCGGTCCAGCCCCGCCTGCCCCGTGGCGCAGAACGGGCAGTTCATCCCGCACCCCGCCTGCGAGCTGATGCACATGGTCACCCGGTCCGGGTACCGCATCAGCACCGACTCGACGAGCGTCCCGTCGAACAGCCGCCACAGCGTCTTGCGCGTGTCGCCCTGGTCGGTCGACAGATGCCGTACGACGGTCATGAGCTCCGGGAAGAGCTCCTCCCGCAGCTTGGCGCGCGAACCAGCGGGGATGTCGGTCCACTGCTCCGGGTCGTGCGCGTACCGCGCGAAGTAGTGCTGCGAGAGCTGCTTGGCACGAAACGGCTTCTCGCCGATCGCGGCGACAGCGTCCTTGCGCTCGGCGGGCGTGAGGTCGGCAAGGTGCCGCGGCGGCTTCTTGGCTCCGCGCGGGGCGACGAAAGTGAGTTCTCCGGGCTTAGGCATGGCCCGTCCAGTGTCGCAGATCCAATCGGGTGACCTGGGGGACCGTGCCGTGCGCGGTGGTCGTTGCCGGTCGCCTCCCCCGTCGTGGGCCCCTCGGCCGGCCTGGGGACGGCCCACGGACGGATCGCCCCTCGGCCGGCACGAGGCATCTGCGCAGGTCATCGCCCCTCCCAGTCAACGCTGGAATGCCCACACCGCGAGGGCCACCACTGACGACCCTGCTGCGGCGGCTGCTCCGCGTACCGCCGCAAACAGCGCGGCTTTGTACAGGCGCTCAATGGTGGGGCGGCTGGTGCGCCTCATGATTCCTCCCGGGTGGCGTTGTACGTCTCCCTCCAGACGGTGCGCGGTCGAGGACCGAATCCCGGGAAAGTGCGGGCGGGCCGGGCGGCCGCGCTCTTACCCTGCAGTTCACGGGCTGCCCGGCGGTGCCCGCAGCGGGCAGTGAAGGGTCGTCTGGAGGGGACGGGAGGACGTGGACTATCCGGACCACGCACTCCATGCGTACCTGCGCGGCCTGGAACGCAGGGCCAAGGCGAATCGGAGGGGGCTGGGGATTGCGTACTCCCGTCGCGAGACCGCGAAAATCCTCAGCAGGGAATTCCAGGTCGATCTGGACGCACGCCGTCTGAGTAACTGGCTGACCGACGAGCCGCGGAGCCGCCAGGCACCGACGGTGGCCAACGAGCCGAAACTCTGGGCCCTGGTACGGCTCTGGTCACGTTGGGCCGGGGAGCAGCCCAGCCGTCGACACCTCAACGAACTCCTCGAATCGGCCCAACCCGTCCGGCATGCTGTCAGGGCTCCGTCGCCGCCGGTTCCGTCTCCCCTGCTCCCCCTGCTCGTGGAACAGATGGAGCGGGGAGAGGCATGGCCCTACGTCGTTCACAGCGGCACCGGCGCGCGAAGACCGCTGTCGGCCGTACACGTCCAGCAGCAGCTGGAGGCATCCCACCCGGCCGGTGAACCGGTGGCAGAAGCCAAGCGAGGACACATCGAGGACATCCTCGAAGATCCCGCCGGCTGCCATCTCCTCCTGGAGTCGGGTCCGGGCAGCGGGAAGTCGACCTTGCTGGCCAGACTCGCCGGGAACCTGTCCGCCGGACTCCTCAACGCGACACTGAAGCGGAACGCCAGCGTCCCGGTCTGGGCGACGGCCGAACAGCTGACCTCTGGCCCGGGCGGCGTGGACCGGGCATTGTCCCGGCTCGTCTTCGCGGGGACCGAGCACCACGAACGGCGGTTCGTCGACGCCACGAAACGACTGCTCCCCGACGGCTACTCCTGGCTGCTCCTGGTGGACGGGTTCGACGAGATTCCCATGGAGGCACGTAACCGCCTGGCCCACCACCTCACCACCATCGCCGGGAGCGAGGCCGGCCGCGCCGGCCACATCAAGATCATCGCATCGTGCCGTCCGCTGCACCCGGTGGAACGGAACCGCTTCGTCGAAAGCGGCTTCCTCGTCTTCACCATGGCCCCCTTCGACCGCTCACAGCTGGAGACGTTCGCCGAGCGCTGGTTCGGGACCCATGATCGTGGACGCCGTCAGGCCCATGAGTTCCTGCAGCAGGTCGACGCAGCGGAACTGCGCGATCTGGTGGCGGTCCCGCTGCTGGCGGCCGTGGCCGCCGCCGTGTTCGAAGCTTGGCCCGAACAGAGGCTGCCGAACAATCAGTACGCTCTCTTCGACCAGTACCGGACCTATCTCACGAGCGCGAAAGCCACACAGCGCGACCATCTGTTCCGCCAGATGCGTGCGCACGCGGGCATGGCCCCATGGGCCCTGGAGGCCGTCCGGTTTCTCGAGGAGAACCTCGACGGTGTCTTGCGGCATATCGCCACTCAGGCGGTTCGGCACCTTTCCGTACCCGCAGGCCACTCCGACGAATCCGATCAGCGGGCCCCCTTCGACCTCCTGACGGTCGCGCTGGAGTGGCTGCGTCCGAAGGTCGGCCCCCGCGCGCAGACCGGCATTCCTGGGTGGGGTGAGTCCGTGGCAGCCCTGTTGACATCGAGTGGGCTCCTCGCGGCGGCCGAGGGATCGATCCGGTTCCTGCATGCGAGTTTCGCCGAATTCCTTGCGGCTGAGGCTCGTGCCATGGATCTTCCCGATCGTTTCGACGGAAGCTCCGAGCAATGGCAGACGTTCGCATTCGAGGCCGCGCGCTTCACAGGGCGCAAGGGGCGCGACCACCGCACCGCACTCGTTCACTACGCCCATCGGCGCCCTTTGGCGGCGGATGCGTTGCTGACCTGGCTGCTGGAGGGCAGCGCAGGGCATCAGCATGCCGCGGGGGTCCTGATGGCTGAGGGCTGCCCGTACGCGCCGGCCCAGCTGAGGACGTTCTTGTCGCTCCTGCCCAGCCTGCCCGCGGCGAGCCGGCGCGTCGCCGGTCGGATGTCGGACCCCCTGGCCCGCGCATATCTCGCCGAGCAAGTCCCGGTGGCGCAGGTCCTCACCCATACCGAGGAGGTCGCCCCCTGCCCGGTCGCAGACGAGCCACTGGACATCCGCGAACAGTCGGTCGTCAGGGATCTGCTCAGTACGCTCGGCTGTACTCAGCAACCCAAGCCAGGTGACGACACCGATCTCTTCTGCTCGCTGGTGTGCAACCTGGAACTCGAGTCCGTCGTGGACCGCATGACGCTCATCGACACCCTTCACGCCATGGCTCCTGAGTGGGCCGATCATGCGACCCAGCACATGTTCGAGATCATGAACTCGCCCGCTGCCGGCCCTGCGAAGCGAATTCACGCAGCGGAGTCACTACTGGACTTCGACGGCGAGTATCTGTCTCAGGTGGCCGAGGTGTTGCTGGAACTGTCGGCCGACACAACAAACACCTTCGACGATCGTTACGCCGCAGTGGCAGCCCTGAGCGAGCTCGGCGCGCCGTACCGCGATCAGGCGCGTGAACGCATGCATGCCATGGCCGGCGAACCTACTGCGCGTGCGTACCAACGCCATGAACTATTGGCGCACGTACAGCTGCTGACCGGTGGAGACAGCGCTCCGGTCCTTCGTCGTCACGGCAGCTAGGACCTGTGGTCGCCGAAGCCCTCCTGTGCGACGATGCCCGCCGGGAGGTGGGATGCGGTACGTGGTGCTGGGGGCGCTCATCGCATTGAGCTCGGCTGTTGCGGTGAGCGGGGTAGCCGAGCTGCTCACCGGCTGGATCCATCCCTGGGAGCGAGCCGGCGTCCTGCGGCCCGTGCCCCATGGGCTCGGTCTGGTACTCACGGGAAGTGGTCTTGGCTGCTTCGCGGGTATTTTCGTCTTCACTCCGACAGGACACGTGTTGCTCACGCTCCTCGCGGCCGGCGCCGGTGTGTTCCTCACCGGCACAGCCCTGCTCGGAGTGTCTCGATTCCCGGACCGCTAGCTGACCACCACCGGCTGCCGGCAAGGGCCGCAGGCGCCCGCTCTCCGCATCCGCATCCGCATCCGCATCCGCATCCGCATCCGCAGTCACATGATCGGCCGGGCACGTCCTAGTCGGCCGTACCCTCCAGCCTCTCCTTGAGGAGTTGCTCGTCGCGCGGCAGTTCCTTGCGGACCTGGGGGCGGACGACAAGGGGCACCAGGACCTTGCCGAGGCCGTGCCCGTCGAAGTCGAGCTCGATCGTCACGCGGGAGCGCCGCCCGTCGTCGAGCGGCTCGATCTCGCCGTGGGCCCGTGGCCTGACGGGGCCCTCGATTCCGTGCAGATCCCAGCTGTGCGGTGGGTCGAGCTGGGTGAACTCCACGGTCATCGGAATCTCTCGGCTGCCGACGCGCCGGGTGACCTTGACCCGGGAGCCGGTGTGGGTGGGCCCCTCGTCGAGCAGATCCGCGGAGACGGCACTCAGCTGCCATTCCGGCAGATGGGAGGGGTCGGTGACATACGCGTAGACCTCGTCCGGCGTCCGGTCGATGTCGATGACTTCTCGGATGGCGGTCATGGTGACCCCCTTTGAGGTGTCCTGAGGGCGTACACGGGAATCGTCCCACCAGATTCCCCGCGGCACCATCGCGCGGCGAGCAGCAAGCAAGGAGCCCCCACTCGGCAACGAGCGGAGGCTCCTGACGCCCATGCTTACGGGCCCTCAGCCCGACCCCACGAACAGCACCAGCAGCAGCCACACCACCGGCGCCGTGGGCAGCAACGAATCCAGCCGGTCCATGATCCCGCCATGGCCCGGCAGCAGCGTGCCCATGTCCTTGATGCCCAGGTCACGCTTGATCATCGACTCGCCGAGGTCGCCCAGCGTGGCGCTGGCGGCGACCGCGAGGCCGAGCAGCAGGCCCTGCCACCAGGCGCCGTCGTCGATCAGGAACTCCATGCACAGCGCGCCCGCCACCATCGCGAAGCTGACCGCGCCGAGCAGCCCCTCGCGGGTCTTGCCGGGGCTGATGCGCGGGGCGAGCTTGTGCTTGCCGAAGCGCCAGCCGACGGCGTAGGCGCCGGTGTCGCTGACGACCGTCAGGAGCAGGAAGGTGAGGACCCGCCAGGCCCCGTCGTCGGCCGTCAGCATCATCGCGACGAACGTCGCCAGGAAGGGCACGTAGAACGCCGCGAAGACGCCCGCGGTGACGTCCTTGAGGTAGTTCTCCGGTGGCTCGGTCATGCGCCAGACCAGTACGGCCAGCGCGGTCAGCGCCATCGCCACCCAGGCGCCCTCGGCGCCCCGGACGTACCCGGCGACGACCATGGCCGCGCCGCCGAGCGCGAGCGGGACGAGCGGAGCCTTGATGGCCTTGCGTTCCTCGAGCCGCTTGGTCAGCTCCCACAGACCCACGACCACCGCGACCGCGATCACACCGACGAACACGGCCTTGACGACGAACAGCGACGCGACGATCACCACGCCCAGCCCGACGCCGACCCCTATGGCAGCGCTCAGGTCGCGCCCCGCGCTCTTCTTCTGCGGCTGGGGCGCCGGCTGCGGGGCGTCGGGCATGGGCTCCGGATTCTGCTGCGCCGCCTCGTAGGGCCGCGCATGCGGCGTGTCGTAGGGCCGCGCATGCGGCGGCCGTTCGCGGAACAAGGGGCCGCTCAGCCGAGCGGCCCCCCGGTCGTCGTCATCCTGGTCTCCGCCATACGCGGGTCCGTCCGGCACCATGGGCATGGGGCGAGTCTGCTGCGCCTCAGGCGCATCGTACGCGGGACCCGCCGGGGCAGCCCCCTGGACCGGTCCACGCTCGGTGGCCCCCCAGTACCCGGCTTGCCCGGTCCCCGGCGGCGCCCCCCAGGAAGAGTCGTTCATCAGACCTCGAGCAGCTCCGCTTCCTTGTGCTTCAGGAGCTCGTCCACCTGGGCGACGTACTTGTGCGTGGTGTCGTCGAGCTCCTTCTCCGCACGGCGGCCCTCGTCCTCACCGATCTCGCCGTCCTTGATCAGCTTGTCGATGGCGTCCTTGGCCTTGCGGCGGACGGAGCGGATGGACACGCGTGCGTCCTCGGCCTTGCCCTTGGCGACCTTGATGTAGTCGCGGCGGCGCTCCTCGGTGAGCTCGGGGAACACCACTCGGATGATGTTGCCGTCGTTGCTCGGGTTGACGCCCAGGTCGGAGTCCCGGATCGCCTGCTCGATGTTGCGCAGCGCGGTCTTGTCGAACGGGGTCACGACCGCCATGCGCGGCTCCGGCACGGAGAACGAAGCCAGCTGGTTGATCGGCGTCGGCGCGCCGTAGTAGTCGGCCACGATCTTGTTGAACATCGCCGGGTGCGCACGGCCGGTGCGGATCGCGGCGAAGTCCTCCTTGGCGACCACGACGGCCTTCTCCATCTTCTCCTCGGCCTCGAGGAGGGTCTCTTCGATCACCACTTGCTCCTGCGTCTTGAGTAAAGGCCCGGCTGCGGTTCCTGGGTGGGGCGGCGGCCGGCTGCGTCGCGTCTTCTTCCTGCACGGTTCCCGACCAGCAGGACATTGTCCATCCCCCGGTCAGGGTCCGTCCCGTCCGTCCCCCGGACGGGGTCGTTCTGGGGCGTCAGCCCTGGCTGCCCTGCTCACCCACAAGCGTGCCGATCTTCTCACCATTGACGGCGCGGGCGATATTGCCCTCCGCCAGCAGCTCGAAGACGAGGATCGGGAGCTTGTTGTCGCGGCACAGGGTGATCGCCGTGGCGTCGGCGACCTTGAGGTCGCGGGTGATGACCTCGCCGTAGCCGAGGGAGTCGAACTTGACCGCGTCGGGGTTGGTCTTCGGGTCGGAGTCGTAGACCCCGTCCACGCCGTTCTTGCCCATGAGCAGCGCCTCGGCGTCGATCTCCAGGGCGCGCTGCGCGGCGGTGGTGTCGGTGGAGAAGTACGGCATGCCCATACCGGCGCCGAAGATGACCACGCGGCCCTTCTCCAGGTGCCGTACGGCGCGCAGCGGGATGTACGGCTCGGCGACCTGGCCCATGGTGATGGCGGTCTGGACCCGGCTGTCGATGCCCTCCTTCTCCAGGAAGTCCTGGAGGGCGAGGCAGTTCATCACGGTGCCGAGCATGCCCATGTAGTCGGAGCGGGCCCGGTCCATGCCGCGCTGCTGGAGTTCGGCGCCGCGGAAGAAGTTGCCGCCGCCGATGACGACCGCGATCTGCGCCCCGTCGCGTACGACGGAGGCGATCTCGCGGGCGATCTTGTGCACCACGTCCGGGTCGACGCCGAGGCCCCCGCCACCGGAGAAGGCCTCTCCGGACAGCTTCAGCAGAAACCGGCCGCGTACTTTGCCGTCGTCGCTCTTCTGGGCCTTGGTGGTCATCGAGATCCCGCCTTTGTTACGTGATGCACATACGAAGAAGGCCACTGCCGGTTGGGGCGTGTTTCGCATCCCATGCGCGGCAATGGCCTCCTCGTCAGATCTGCTGTCGTCCGTCACGCGCGCGTGCGTGGTGACGGCGTCCGCGGACGACTGCCCTCGACCCTATCGGGGTCGGGCGCCGATCGCGGTACGGACTCAGATGCCGACCTTGATACGCGTGAAGCGCTTCAGGGTGACACCGGCCTCGTCCAGAACCTTCTGGACGGACTTCTTGTTGTCGAGCGCGTACGGCTGACCGAGCAGCGTGGCGTCCTTGAAGAAGCCGTTGAGGCGACCCTCGACGATCTTGGCGATCGCGGCCTCGGGCTTGCCCTCGGCGCGGGTGGTCTCCTCGGCGATACGGCGCTCGGACTCGACGACCTCGGCCGGCACGTCCTCCTTGGAGAGGTACTTCGGCGCGAAGGCGGCGATGTGCTGGGCGATGCCCTTGGCGACCTCGGCGTTCGGCTTGTCGAGCTCGACGAGGACACCGATCTGCGGGGGCAGGTCGGGCATCGTGCGGTGCATGTAGGCGAGCACGAAGCCGTCGGCGAACTGGGCGAAGCGGTCCAGGACGATCTTCTCGCCCAGGTTCGCGTTGGCCTCGTCCACGAACGCCTGGACCGTCTTGCCGGCCTCGATCTCGGAGGCGAGCAGGGCCTCGAGGTCGGCCGGGGAGGTCTTGGCGACGTGTTCGGCGATCGCGGTGGCGACGGCCTGGAACTTGTCACCCTTGGCGACGAAGTCCGTCTCGCACTTCAGCTCGACGAGGACACCGGAGGAGTTGTCGTCGGCGATGATCGAGACCACGGCGCCGTTCTCGGCGGAGCGGCCCTCGCGCTTGGCGACGCCCTTCTGGCCCTTGATGCGGAGCGCCTCGACGGCCTTCTCGACGCTGCCGTCGGCCTCGTCCAGCGCCTTCTTGCAGTCCATCATGCCGGCGCCCGTGAGCTCACGGAGCTTCTTGACGTCGGCGGCGGTGTAGTTCGCCATGAGTCTGTGAATCTTTCTCGAAGTCTGGAAGATCGGAGATCTACGGGGTCTACCGCCCCCATGAAGGCGGGGGCCGAAGTCACTCCGCTGACCTACGGGTGAACGGCGGGGGCGGACTTCATGTCACCGCCCCCGCCGTCAACGCTGACGGGACGGTCAGGCCTGCTCGCCCTCGGCGGCCGGAGCCTCGGCAGCGGGGGCCTCAGCGGCCGGAGCCTCGGCAGCGGCCTCGGCCGGCTTCTCGGCCTCGTCGGTCTTCTTCTCGCCCTCGAGCAGGTCGCGCTCCCACTCGGCGAGCGGCTCGCCCGCGGCCTTCTCGCCCTTGCCCTCGGTGGCGACACCGCTGCGGGCGATGAGGCCCTCGGCGACGGCGTCGGCGATGACGCGGGTGAGCAGGGTGACGGAGCGGATCGCGTCGTCGTTGCCCGGGATCTTGTAGTCGACCTCGTCGGGGTCGCAGTTGGTGTCGAGGATGGCGACGACCGGGATGTTCAGCTTCCGGGCCTCACCAACGGCGATGTGCTCCTTCTTGGTGTCCACGATCCAGACGGCGCTGGGCACCTTCTGCATCTCGCGGATACCGCCGAGGGTCTTCTCCAGCTTGGCCTTCTCGCGCGAGAGCACGAGAAGCTCCTTCTTGGTCAGACCGGACGCGGCGACGTCCTCGAAGTCGATCTGCTCGAGCTCCTTGAGGCGCTGCAGACGCTTGTAGACGGTCGAGAAGTTGGTGAGCATGCCGCCCAGCCAGCGCTGGTTGACGTAGGGCATGCCGACGCGGGTGGCCTGCTCGGCGATGGCCTCCTGCGCCTGCTTCTTGGTGCCGACGAACATGACCGTGCCGCCGTGGGCGACGGTCTCCTTGACGAACTCGTAGGCGCGGTCGATGTACGACAGCGACTGGAGCAGGTCGATGATGTAGATGCCGTTGCGCTCGGTGAAGATGAAGCGCTTCATCTTCGGGTTCCAACGACGGGTCTGGTGACCGAAGTGGACGCCGCTCTCCAGCAGCTCCCGCATCGTGACGACGGCCATGGCCGTATCTCCTTGAATGTTCTCGGTTGTGCCGCGGATGCCGGACGGCTCCCGCGCCTGACGCCCACATGCGCCGTGCCACGAAGGACCGAGGGGCGCTGATACGGACCGTTTCCGGTGGCCGTATCGGGGCGTGCGAAGTCGACCCGGTGACCCGGATCGCCAGAAGAAGTGTACGGGACCGGCGAGGTGCCGGGTGACGCCGCTGTCCACAACCCGGGAGTTGTCCACAGATCCCGGCCATGATCGGCGGAGTTGCGGGACGGTTCTGCCATGCGAGCGAACCGATACGTGAGGACAACCGGCCGGCTGCTGTTCTTGCTGCTCCTGACAGCGGCCGTGCTGCTGGCACCGGCACCGCGACTGACCTTGACGACCGCGGCCACCCCCGCCCCGACGGCCATGGACGACGGCGCGCCGTCCGGCCCGGACGTCGACGTGCCCGCGGTCGGCCGGGCCTGGCCCGTGGGGCTACGGCCCCGGGTCCTACGAGGCTGGGAGCCCCCGGCGACGCCCTACGGTCCCGGCCACCGCGGCATCGACCTGGCGGCCCAGCCCGGCACACCGGTACGAGCGGTGGCGGCGGGCCGGGTCTCGTTCGCGGGCCGGGTAGCGGGGAGAGGCGTCGTGTCGGTGGAGCTGGCAGGGACGGGTGCCCCACCCCTGCGGACGACGTACGAGCCGGTGCGGGCGTCGGTGCGGAAGGGGGACGAGGTGGCGGCGGGAAAGGTGGTGGGCGCGCTGGAGGCGACGGGCTCGCACTGCGACGTCACCTGCCTGCACTGGGGCCTGCGGAGCGGCGACGCCTACTTGGACCCGCTGTCCCTGCTGCCCCCGTGGCTGCTGCACCGGGGCCCGTCGAGGCTGCTACCGGTACTCCGGGTGCCGCTGCCCGCATAGCCGTACAGCCCGCCCTGCCTGCACCCGGTCCCAGTCGGCGTCAGCCCCGAACCCCCCGCAGCGCCATGGCAACCGCCGCGTCCGTGATGACGGCCGGATCCTCGGCCGCCCCCAGCTCGATCCGCCGGACGGCCGCGTCCACAACCCCCTGCACCAGCATCGCCGCCAAGCGGGGCTGCGCGTGCCCCATCTCTTCCAACGCCTCGACGATCATCGCCACCAGCCCCCCGTGCGCCGCCCGGATCTTCTCCCGCGCCCCGGCATCCAGCTCACTCGCGGAGATCGCCACGACGGCCCGGTGCCGCCGGTCCCCGACCAGTGCCAGCTGCTTGCGCACATACGCCTCGACCTTGGCCTCGGCCCTGTCCGCCGCGGCCATCGCCGCCTCGACCTCGCCGGCCCACACCGGGAAGTCGACCTCACACAGCTCCTCGACCACGGCGGCCCGCGACCGGAAGTACTCGTACACGGACGACCGCGCAAGACCCGTCCGCTCGGCGAGAGCCGGGAAGGTCAGCGCCTCCGTCCCGCCCTCGGACAACAGGGAACGAGCCGCGTCCAGCAGGGCGGCTCGCTGCATCGACCGGTGCTCGGCCACGGAGGCCGCTCGAATCCTTGGCACGCCAACCACTGTACGGACGCACCACCGTGGACGGGAGTCTCGGCACGGATCCCCTCACACGTCCGGCCAGGTCAACGCCCGACGGCGCCGGGTCAGCGCCCGAAGCCGGCCAGCTTCGCCCGCAGCTGCAGCACCGACTTGGTGTGGATCTGACTCACCCGGCTCTCGGTCACACCGAGCACGTTGCCGATCTCGGCCAGGGTGAGCCCTTCGTAGTAGTACAGCGTCACCACGGTCTTCTCCCGCTCGGGCAGCGTGTTGATCGCCCGCGCCAGAAACCGCCGCAGTTCCCGGTCCTCGGCCACCTCTACCGGATTGTCCGCGGCGGTGTCCTCCAGCGTGTCCATGACGCTCAGCCCGTCGCCGCCCTCACCGCCGACGTGCAGCAATTCCTCCAGCGCCACCACGTTGGCCAGTGACAACTGGCTGAAGACCGCGTGGAGTTCGTCCACGGCGATCCCCATCTCGGCGGCCACCTCCCCCTCCGTCGGCGTCCGCCGCAGCCGCGCCTCCAGCGTCGCGTACGCCCGCTCCACATTCCGCGCCTTCTGCCGCACGGACCTCGGGATCCAGTCCAACGCTCTCAGCTCGTCGATCATCGCGCCCCGGATCCGCGTGATCGCATACGTCTCGAACTTGATCTCCCGGTCGATGTCGAACTTCTCGATCGCGTCGATCAGCCCGAACACCCCGGACGACACGAAGTCCGCCTGCTCCACGTTGGGCGGCAGACCGACGCTCACCCGGCCCGCCACGTACTTGACGAGCGGCGAGTAGTGAAGAATCAGCTGCTCGCGCAGACGCTCGTCTCCCGTCGCCTTGTACGACCGCCACAGCTCGTCGAGTGTCGAGGGAGCGGGCGGCCGCACGCTGCCACCGTCACGGGCGGTTGGGGGGATCGCCGCCCGGTCGGGCCCGGAGGTGTGCTGGGGCATTCGTTGCCTTGTGCCGTTCTGCCGTGAAGTGGGGCCGCCTGGGGGAGCTGCCCGGTCTGACGTGGTTCTGGTGCCGTTCGGGGGTCGAGGTGCCGTTCTGCGCCGGAATTCACGTGAGCGTAGCGTGACTGCGGTGTCGCGGTGCGCGAAGGATGGAGCACAAGCCGTGCGCAGATACGTTCCGCTGGACGCCCCACCGGGGCACGGCGATCGCTCTACGTGATCACCCGAACACCCCAACTGGGGGAATTCCCAAGGGCATCCGTGTTCCCCCGTACGGCCGAACACGCTCGGTCAGCATGGACTCCGACCGGCCCGAACGGAGATCATCGCCTGGCGTGTCAACTTCCAGCCGTCGCCGTGTCGTTCGACGTAACCAAGTGCGCGAAGTTCGTACAGTCGCGCGATCGCGTCGTCCTCCGTGGTCTGCGCGCCGCGCGCGACCTCGTCCGCCCGCGCCGCACGGCGGCCCGGCAGCGCGGCCAGGACCCGGCGCACCGCCGGCTCCAGCAGGTCGCGCGGCAGGACGGGTCCGCGCCGCTCGGGTGCCAGCTCACCCATGTCGCCCACGAGTTCGACGACCTCCGCGGCGTCGGTGACGAGGACGGCGTCCGACCGCAGCAGTTCGTGCACGCCCGCGGAGAGGCCGCTGGTGGCCGGGCCCGGCACCCCCATCGTGTGCCGCCCCAGCCGCTGGGCCGCCCGAGCGGTGACGAGTGAGCCGCTGCGATGGGCGGCCTCGACGACGACCGTGCCCCGGGTCAGCGCCGCGATCACCCGGTTGCGGACGATGAATCTGCTGGGCGTCGGATGGTCGCCCGGCGGCAGTTCCCCGATCACGAGCCCCTGTTCGGCGATTCTGTTGATCAACTGGGTGTGCCCGCGTGGATAGGGCCGGTCGACCCCGCAGGCGAGGACGGCGACAGTGGCCCCACCGGCGCCCAGGGCGCCCCGGTGGGCGGCGCCGTCGACCCCGTAGGCGCCGCCGGACACCACCACCCAGCCCCGCTCCGCAAGCCCGCCGGCGAGCGTGGCCGCCATGTGTGCGCCGTACTCGGTGCAGGCCCGCGCCCCGACGACGGCCACGGACCGCAGCGCCCACATCCGCAGACTGGGCCGCCCCCGCACCCACAACCCGACGGGCCGGGCATCCCCCAGATCATCGAGCTGTCCCGGCCACTCGACATCGCCCGGACACACGAACCGGACCCCGGCATCCCGGGCGACGGCGAGATCCCGACCGGGCTCGGCCCGCAGTGCCCGGGCCAGCAACCCGTCCCACCGCTTGTAACTCACCCCCGGCAGGGCCTCCACCCCCTCCCGCAACCGCCGCACCACTTCCCCCACCCCGTACTCCCGCACCCACCGCCCGGCGACCTCGTCCCCCGGCTCGACGACCCGGCTGAGGAGGACCCGGCCGAGCCGCTCGCCCTCCTGATCCTCACAGCCGCTCATGTCAGCGCCCCGATGGCCATGGGCACGCCCCGCGGCACACCGGTGCGCAGTTGCAGGGCCAGGGCGACGTCCGTCGCGTCGGGCCGGTCGTGACCGACGAGGTCGGCGACGGTCCAGGCGACGCGCAGGACGCGGTCGAGACCCCGGGCCGTCAGTACGCCGCGCTCAAGGTTGCGTTCCGCCTCGTCCATGGCGCCGATCGCGGCGTACCAGCGGCTTCGCAGCTCGCGTCCGGGGATCTCGCTGTTGGACCGCCACGGAGTACCGGCGAGCCTGGTGGATGCCCGCTCGCGGGCCGCGCGCACCCGGTCGGCGACCACCGCGGTGGACTCACCCCGGGCCCCGCGCTCGGTCAGCTGGGCGCGGGTGACACGGTCCACCTCGACCCGGAGGTCGACTCGGTCGAGCAGCGGCCCGGACAGCCGTGCCTGATAGCGGCGGATGGCGGAGGGCGGGCACTCGCACAGAGTGTCCGTCTGCGAGAAACGGCCGCAGGGACAGGGGTTGGCCGCGAGCACCATCAGGAACTTCGCCGGAAAGCGCACGACGCCCGCGCTGCGTGCGATGACGACGTGCCCGGCTTCCAGTGGTTGGCGCAGGGCGTCGAGGGACTGGCTGTTGAACTCCGGTGTCTCGTCCAAGAAGAGCACACCTCGGTGTGAGAGTGACACCGCGCCGGGCCGCGCGATGCCGGCGCCTCCGCCGACGAGTGCCTGCATCGTGGCCGAGTGGTGCGGGGCGCAGTAGGGGGCCACGTCGATCAAGGGCTTGCCCGCAGGCAGCAGGCCTGCCACCGAGTGCACCGCCGTGACCTCCAGCGACTCCTCCCTGCTGAGCCGGGGCAGGATGGCCGGCAACCGCTCGGCGAGCATCGTCTTGCCGGCGCCGGGCGGCCCTTCCAGGAACAGGTGATGCCCGCCCGCCGCGGCGACCTCCACGGCCGTCCGTGCCGAGATCTGGCCCACCACGTCGGCGAGGTCGTGCCCGTGGTCGGGCTGGGCGGCGCCCATGCTGTGCATGCCCGTGGCCGCGCCTGTTCCCGGCACGCGCAGACCCGCGAGGAGCGGATCCGGGCGGCCCTGCGCCTCGGGTTCCTCGTCGGGCACGGGTTCGTCCGCGAGGACGGCGATCAGCTGGCGCAGGCTGCGCACGCCCAGGACGGACACGCCCGGTACCAGCGAAGCCTCGGCGGCGGCGCACTCCGGGACGACCACTTGCTCGTAGCCGGCGTCCGCGGCGGCCAGCACCGCGGGCAGGATGCCGCGCACAGGACGCACCCGCCCGTCCAGGCCGAGCTCTCCGATCATCACGATGTCGGCGAGAACGCGCGGATCGATCCGCTCGGCGGCACCGAGCACGGCGCAGGCGACGGCCAGGTCGAAGCCGCTGCCCGCCTTGGGCACCGAGGCCGGGCTGAGCCCGACCGTGAGCTTCTTCTGCGGCCACTCACCGCCCGAGTTCACCACCGCCGCCCGCACCCGGTCGCGGCTCTCCGACAGACTCTTGTCCGGCAGCCCCACCAACGTGAACGCCGCCACCCCCGGCTCCAGGTCCGCCTGGACCTCGACCACAACCCCCTCGACGCCCACCAGGGCCACCGAGCACGTACGCGCGAAGGCCATGTCAGGCCACCCCCCGGGCGTGCTCGACCACCGGCGCGCCGCGGTCGGGCAGGACGACGCCCACCAGGTCGATGCGGACGCCTCCGGGTGGAGCCCCTCCGTGCGCGTGGATCCATCGTTCCGCGAGGCCCCGCAGTCGCTGGGCCTTCTCGGGCGTGACCGCGGCCATCGGATGCTCGTAGCCGCCGGTCCTGCGGGTCTTCACCTCACAGACGACCAGCACGTCGCCGTCCCTGGCGACGATGTCGATCTCTCCGGTCCTGCCACAGCGCCAGTTGCGCCCCAGAACCGCCATCCCGGCCTCGACCAGGCACCGTGCGGCGAGATTTTCACCGTACTTGCCGAGTGCACTGCGTGCGTTCATGTCGGCACCACCTCCGGCGCCAACATTGAGGCCAGCTCAGCGAGCTATTGGATCTTGGTGGACAAGTCCGCGATTGTGGACAACCTACTCACCCCTGCGAGTGAACCCGAGCGAACATCACCCGCCCGGGAGCTCCAGATCGCTCTTGTTCAACTCCTCGATGTTCACGTCCTTGAACGTGAGCACACGGACCTGCTTCACGAAACGCGCCGGCCGGTACATGTCCCACACCCAGGCGTCCGCCATGGACACCTCGAAGAACACTTCGCCCTGGACCGAGTGCACCTGCATCTCGTAGTCGTTGGTGAGGTAGAAGCGCCGCTCGGTCTCGATCACGTACTTGAACAGACCGACGACATCGCGGTACTCCCGATAGAGCTTGAGCTCCATCTCGGTCTCGTACTTTTCGAGGTCTTCGGCGCTCATGGCGTGTTCCCCTTCAGCCGTGCGATCCCACCATTGTGCGCCAGTCCCGTCAGCACCTAGACAATTTCGGGGTCAAGGGTCACGGGCCCGGCGGGGGGACCTTCGTCGAGCAGCGTGCGCAGCAGCTCGGCGAGTCTGGTCGGATACACCGTCTCATGTGCCCGGGCAAGTTCCTGACACGTCCACCAGCGCGCTCCGGCGACGCTGCGCCGCTCCAGCTCGGTGAGGCCCACGGCCCTGGTCGCCGTCTGCGTCGTGCGGGCCAGGTAGTACCACTCGTCCTGGTCCCAGCGCCGCCCCGCGAACGGGAAGGAGCACATCCGCCGCCACAGCACGGGGCCGAGTTCGACCTCCGTGATGCCCGTCTCCTCGGCGAGTTCCCGCAGCGCGGCCTCCTCGCGCGTCTCCGCGCCCTCGACGCCCCCGCCGGGCGTGAACCACCAGTCGTCGGCCGGATCCTCCGGCTCGTGGCCGTGCAGCAGCAGAATGCGGTCCCCCGGGTCGAGCAGCACCACGCGTGCGACCTTGCGCAGCCCGCCGTCGTACGAGTCGCCGTACGGGCTCTCCCCGCACCCCACGCCGGTCGCCTCAGCGGGCACCCGCGGGCTCCGTCCGGGGCGTGGAGCGCTTGCCCAGCCTGTTCGCCACGGGCCCGTACGCCCCGCCGGCCAGCACGAGCACACCGCCCACCACGACCAGCGCGAGGATCGTCCGCAGCGGCCCCGGCGACGACAGCGCGCCCAGAGGTTCGAAGCCTGTGGGGCGCTGCAGCATGCCGTCCATGGGCCAGACGACGGCCTCCACACGGGCCGACACGGCGCTGCGCGCCACGGTGCCGCTGGCCGCGTCCGTGAGATGGGCCGTGGAGTCCAGGGAGCCGCTGCGCTCGTCGCCCAGCAGGAAGAGCCGGCCCTCCGGCACTGTCACGGTCGGGAAGTTCTGGAGCTCGGCCAGGCCGTCCTTGGCCAGGTACGGCTCGTCGATCTTCTTGCCGTTGACGGTCAGGCGGCCGCTCGTACAACAGGCGACCGTATCGCCGCCGACGGCGACCACGCGCTTGACGACGGGCGCGTTGCTCACCCAGTTCTTGTCGGTGAAGACGACGACGTCGCCGCGGCGTACCTCACCGCCGTCGACGCGCTGGGCCAGCACCCGGTCGCCCGCGCCGATCGTCGGCGCCATCGAGCTGGTGGGCACGGTGTACGGCCGGTAGACCACCGCTCCCCAGGCGAAACCGCCCAGGAACAGCACCAGGCCCAGCGCCACGGCCAGCCCGGACAACCGCTGTCCGGTCCGGCTGCCCGCCGGGCCCCTGCTTGCGCCACCGTCACGCGGCGCCGTACGTGTCGTGCTCTCGCCACCCATGGGTCCGCACCCTACCCGGCGGTACCGACACGAGGCAGCCCCTCCCGAACGCCAGACCGCTCACGCTCGGCAAAGCTTGCCCAAGATCGCGGCTCCAGGAGGGGCTCAACGGGATGGGCAGGAGCAGGGAGGACGGGAACAGGAAGGGCGTCGAGCCGTCAGCGGGTCTCGGCCGCCTTGATCCGCTGCCGGCGCCACAGCACGAGCGGCACCGCACCGGCCAGCGCGATCCCCTGCGGTGCGACCGTCAGCGCGGCGGACCGGGCGCTCAGGTCCTGCTCGAAGGTGTCCGGGACCGGGAGGTTGTCCCAGCGGTTGACCGGCCAGGCGATCACGATGGCACGGCCGACGACCTTGTCGACGGGGACCATGCCGTGGTTCTTGTCGGACTGGTTGTAGCGCGAGTCGCGGGAGTTCTGCCGGTGGTCGCCCATGACCCAGATGTAGCCCTCGGGGACCTTCACCTTGAACTGGCCGCCCTGGTCGTCCTGGCTGCACGGGGTGTTGCCCGGGTAGACGTACGGCTCGTTCAGCGCCTTGCCGTTGACCATCAGCGGGCCGGTCTTCTTGCACTCGACGGTGTCGCCGCCGACACCGATCACGCGCTTGATGAGGTCCTTCTCCTCCGCGGACGGCATCAGGCCGATCCAGCTGAGGAAGGTCTGCAGGGCGTTCGGGTCGGGGGTCGGCTCGCCCGCCAGCCAGTTGTCGGGGTCATGGAAGACGACGACCTCGCCGCGCTCGGGCTCGGAGCCGAACCAGGGGGTGAGCTTGTCGACCAGGACGCGGTCACCCTTCTGGAGGGTGTTCTGCATCGAGTCGGAGGGGATGGAGAACGCCTGGACCAGGAACGTCTTGATCAGCAGCGCGAGGACGAGCGCGATACCGATCAGGATCGGCAGCTCCTTCCAGAAGGAACGCTGCTTCTTCGGCTTGGGCGCGGCGCCGCCCGAGCCCTGACCGTCGGCCGGGGGCTGCCCGCCCGACCCTTCGCCGTCGCCGGCTGCTCCGGGGTGGTCATTCCCGGAGGTCACGGCGCCTTCCGCGGCCGGGTCGGCTGCTTCCACGGGGTGTCCGCGGTGCTCCTCGCCGTCGTGCCCGGACCGTGCGCCAACCGCCACATCCCCCACGCCAACTCCTTACTCTGTGCCGCTGCCTGCCCCATGCGCGGCGCAGGCCCACCACTCCCATAACGAGCGGGAGTTCCGCAGGGCTCGGGAGCTGGACAGTTCCGTTCGAATCGTTGGGAGCAACCCTATGCGACAGCTGGGCCGAGGCGGTCGACCCGGTCGCCGAGTCGGACACCGATGCGTAGGTTTTCGGTTCGTCCAGGGAGGTCCAGTGACCGAGCGGCCACGCGATCCACATGGCCCGTCCGACGACCTCGTCCTCGGAGACCGTGCCTCCGTAGTCCTGGTCCTGGTGCGCGCGGGAGTCGGCGGAGTCGGCGCGGTGGTCACCCATCACCCACAGCCGTCCCTGCGGGACGGTGATGTCGAACTGCGCGTTGGAGGGGGCGTTGCCGGGATACAGATAGTCCTCGTTCAGGGGGACGCCGTTGACGGTGACCCGTCCTTGCGTGTCACAGCACTTGACGCGGTCGCCGCCGACGCCGACGACGCGTTTGATGAGGTCCTTCTCGTCGTCGGAGGGCAGCAGACCGATGAAGGTGAGCGCCTGCTTGACCTGCTTGACGACGACGGGATCCTCCTTCTTCACCGTCGTCTGCTCGCCCCGGAGCCACCCGCCGGGATCCTTGAAGACGACCACGTCCCCGCGCTGCGGCTTGGAGCCGAACCAGGGAGTGAGCTTGTCGACCAGGACGCGGTCGCCGATCTGGATCGTCTGCTCCATGGAGCCGGACGGGATCACGAAGGCCTGGACGAGGAAGGTCTTCAGGACGAGCGCTATGAGGACGGCGACACCGACGAGGAGAGGTATCTCCTTCATCGCGGAGCGCCTGCGGCGCCGTTTGACCTTGCGCTGGAGCTTGCGCCGCTCCGCGCGCGTCCGCCCGCCGGCGGGACTGGCGGCTCGCCGGGCGCCGGTGGGGAGCAGATTGTCGGCGGGATTGCCGGACACGCCGCGGGGCTTGCCACGGTTACCCATGAGCCCCCGCCCCTTCGGCCTCGGCAGCCGCCGGCACGCGCGCGTAGGCGTCGGGACGGTGCAGGCGGGTCCAGTGGGCGGTCGGCCATACGATCCAGTCGGCGCGGCCGATGACGTCGTCGACCGGGATCATGCCGCCGCCGGGCGAGCCCAGATGGTCGCGGGAGTCGCTGGAATCGCTGCGGTGGTCGCCGAGGAGGAACAGCGTGCCGTCGGGCACGACGACGTCGAAACGCACCCTGGACGCACTGTCGCCGGGGTACAGGAACGTCGACTCGTCGACCGAGCGGCCGTTCACCTGGATCCTCCCCTCCTTGTCACAGCAGACCACGTGGTCTCCCCCCACACCCACAACGCGTTTGATGTAGTCCGCATCCCCGAAATACCCGGTTCCGTCGAACACGACAACATCGCCGCGCCGCGGCTCGGCACCGAAACGGTACGCCAACATATTTACGAGAACGCGGTCGCCGATCCTCAATCCGGACTCCATGGATCCGCTGGGAATCTGGAACGGCCGCAGGACGAACGTGTTGAGCAGCAGCAGGAGCACCAGGAAGACCAGCAGGGTCAGGCTGATCCGCCCGCCCGGGAGCCACTGCGTGATCCGCGAGACCAACGCGAAACGCGACCGTTCCTCCTGTCCCTCTGTGTCCGAGATCTCCTCGGAGTCGGAAGGGCGGGAGGAGCGGTCGCGCTCCGTCTGCTGTGCTTCGGTGTCCATCGAGGCCAGATGCTATCCGGCCCCGCTGTGGACCCCACGGGGGCGAGCCCCCTCAAGCGCTCAGTTCTCGCGCTTCTCCTTGATCTTCGCCGCCTTGCCGCGCAGCTCACGCAGGTAGTACAGCTTGGCGCGACGGACGTCACCCTTGGTGACGAGCTCGATCTTCTCGACGATCGGGGTGTGCACCGGGAAGGTGCGCTCGACGCCGACGGAGAAGGAGACCTTGCGGACCGTGAAGGTCTCGCGCACGCCGGCACCCTGACGGCGGATCACAACGCCCTTGAACTGCTGCACACGGGAGCGGTTGCCCTCGATGACGCGGACGTGGACGTTGACGGTGTCACCCGGGCGGAAGGCCGGGACGTCGCTGCGCAGCGACGCGGCGTCGACGGAGTCGAGCAGGTGAGACATTTCGTCTGCTTTCTTCGCTGATGCCACAGGTCATCAACGGGAGCTAGGTGTTCCAGAAGGATGCTGTCCGCGTCGGGGCGGGCGTCGTGTCCCCCTGTGGCAGGGGCGCACGCCGGACGGCGCACAACAGCGGCCTATTCTTCCACGCCCTCGGTCCTGCGCCAAAATCGGCCGAACCGCTCCCCCTCCGGGTCGGGCATCCAGCCCAGGATGGAGAGCATCTCGCGGTCCTTCTTGTCGAAGGCCTTGGGGTCGCAGCGCTCGATGAGGTCGGGCCGGTTGGCCGTCGTACGCCTGAGGGCTTCGTCGCGGCGCCAGCGGGCGATCCTGCCGTGGTGGCCGCTGAGCAGCACCTCCGGGATGTCCCGGCCGCGCCACTGGGGCGGCTTGGTGTAGACGGGGCCCTCCAGGAGGTTGGCCATGGCGCCGGGCGCGAAGGAGTCGTCGCGGTGCGACTCGGCGTTCCCCAGCACGCCGGGCAGCAGGCGCGCCACGGCCTCCGTGATGACCAGGACGGCCGCCTCGCCGCCGGCGAGGACGTAGTCGCCGATGGACACCTCATGGACGGGCATCCGGGTCGCGTACTCGTCGATGACGCGGCGGTCGATGCCCTCGTAGCGGGCGGGCGTGAAGATCAGCCAAGGTCGCTCGGAGAGCTCGACGGCGAGTTCCTGGGTGAAGGGGCGGCCGCTGGGGGTGGGGACGATCAGGGAGGGCGCGCGGGCGCCCGTCTCGTACCCGTCCGCGAGGACCGAGTCCAGCGCGTCGCCCCAGGGGTCGGTCTTCATGACCATTCCGGGGCCGCCGCCGTACGGCGTGTCGTCGACCGTGTTGTGGCGGTCGTAGGTCCAGTCCCGCAGGTCGTGCACGTGCACGTTCAGCTGTCCACGCGCGCGTGCCTTGCCGACGAGGGAGACGTTCAGGGGCTCCAGGTACTCGGGGAAGATCGTGACGACGTCGAGGCGCATTACGGCTCTTCCCTGGTCGACGCGATCTCTGCCTGGTCGTCGATCAGGCCGGGCGGCGGGGTGATGACCGCCCGCTGTTCCTGGAGGTCGATCTCGGTGACGATCTCCTCGACGAACGGGATCATCACCTCGCTCCCATCGGGCCGCTCGACGATGAAGAGGTCCTGGGAGGGCAGGTGCGAGATCTCGGTGATCCGGCCGACCTCGACGCCGTCCGCGGTGACGACATCCAGGTCGATCAGCTGGTGGTCGTAGTACTCGTCCTCCTCCTCGGGCAGCTCGTCCGGGTCGACCTCGGCGATCAGGAGGATGTTGCGCAGGGCTTCGGCCGCGGTGCGGTCCTTGACGCCCTCGAAGCGCAGGAGGAGGCGGCCGCTGTGCACGCGGCCCGTCTCGATGGTGAGGGGTCCCGCGGAGGCGGGATCGGTGGCGAGTACGGCTCCGGGCGCGAGCCTCAGCTCCGGCTCATCGGTGCGTACCTCGACGGTGACCTCGCCCTTGATGCCATGGGCACGGCCGATCCGTGCGACTACCAGCTGCACGTGTCCAAATCTCCTGTCATACGACTACGGGCCGGGGACGGCCCAGTGGCCCTCCCCGGCCCGAGCCGGTGCTGCGTTCGGCGTCAGCGGACGTGGTCCACGTCGACGAGGTCGACGCGGACACCGCGGCCGCCGATGGCACCCACGACGGTGCGCAGAGCGCGTGCGGTGCGGCCGTTGCGGCCGATCACCTTGCCGAGGTCGTCGGGGTGGACCCGGACCTCCAGCACACGCCCGCGACGCAGGTTGCGCGAGGCGACCTGCACATCGTCAGGGTTGTCGACGATGCCCTTCACGAGGTGCTCGAGAGCCTCCTCGAGCATGCTCAGGCCTCGGCCGACTCGGACTCGGCGGCAGCCTCGTCCTTCTTCTCCGCCTTCTTCTTCTGGGTGATCGCCTCACCCTTGCCCTCGTCGTCGCCGCCCAGGGCCTCGAACGACGGGCGCGCCTTCTTCGGCTCGGCGACGAGCAGCGGAGCCGGGGCGGGCTCGCCCTTGAACTTCTGCCAGTCGCCGGTCTTCTTCAGGATGGCGAGGACGGGCTCGGTCGGCTGCGCGCCGACACCCAGCCAGTAGGCCACACGGTCGGCGTCCACCTCGATGACCGACGGGTTGTAGGTCGGGTGGTACTTGCCGATCTCCTCGATCGCACGGCCGTCACGGCGGGTGCGGGAGTCGGCGACGACGATGCGGTAGTGAGGCGAACGGATCTTGCCCAGACGCTTCAGCTTGATCTTGACTGCCACGGGAGTGGGTTCTCCTGGATTTGACGTGGTTGGGCACGGCGAGAATGCCGCGTGGGGTTGCGGTACCCGAGTGCCCGATGGACGCGTCAGCCGGAGGAGAGAGGGGTCCTGTGCGGCTGTCGAGTACAGCTAGCCATTGTGCCACACCCTGCCGGTCGCTTTTGCGCCGAGGGGCCGGTGAAGGGCGCTTGGGCATGACTGAGGGGCACCCGGCGATTCGGGTGCCGTGAAGGTCGGTCGCGCAGGCCCGCGCTGGGGGGTGCCGCACCACGGCGGCACCCCGGCGCCTTACGTCCCCGACCGGCAGCCACGAGATGCCGGTGCTGGACGTTTCCGCGGCTGCGCGTTACGCCGCGCCCATGACCTCCGGAATCCGGAACGGCTTTCCGCAGCCGCCGCACACGATCGGTGCCTGGGCCAGGACCGACGGGACGACCCGGACGTTACGGCCGCAGTCGCACACGGCCTTGACGCGGACGCCGCCGCCGGAGGAGCCGTGCCGGGCCGCCGGGCCGCGGAAGGTCCGGCTCGTGTCGGCGGAGGTCGCCGCGGTGTGGGCCTTCAGGGCGCGCTGGAGGCGTTCGATGGTCGGGCGGTAGCGGCGCTTGGCCTCGGGGTTGAGCGTGACCAGGGAGAAGCCGCTGCTGGGGTGCGGTTCCTCGGGGTGGTCCAGGCCCAGCTCCTCGGCGATGGCGAGGAATCTGCGGTTGTGGTAACGGCCGGCGCGGGAGGTGTCGCGGACGCCGCGCGCGGCGGCGATGCCATGGACTGCCTCATGAAGCAGTCGCTCGAAGGAGAGCTCGTGACCGCACGCGGACGACGACTCCCCGATCAGGGACTCTGGCGCGGCGAGATCCGGCAGCTCGGGGTGGTACCGCTGAATGTCGGCCCACGCCTGTGCCAGCTCTGCGGCGAGAACAGGTGGTGTCTGTGTCGTGCTCACGTAATGACAACGAGCCGGAGTGCCGCTGTGTTCCGATTCCGGGCCATCCCAAATAATTTGCACGTACCCGTCAGTTGCGAATGATGCGCCCTGACGAGGGCGGGTGCGCCGATCTGCGGAGAAGCCTCACAGCTCCTACCAAGCCGGTGCGTAGCCACACGTACGCCCCGGCGCGTAGACGGCGTCCACGCGCCGCTGTCCCTGTGGTCCGCGGAAGCGCAAGAGGCGATTCGGCCGCTCTCGTTCCCCATGGGCGTCATCTCAATAAGCGCGCGCGACGACCGCGACGTTACCGGGGGCGTCGTCGGCGTCCGGCACCGACCCGTCCTCGGCGACCAGACACCGTACGGTCGCGGCGTGCTCGGCCAGCCTGGCCTCGCCTTCTTCGCCGAGCACCGCCCACGGGACGCGCGCCCAGCCGCCGGAGACGGCGGCCTCTACGGCCTCGTCGATCGTCGACACATCGGTGGTGCGGGACTCGCGGCGTTCGCGGGCCTGGGCCAGCAGCAGCGCCTGGTCCTCCTGGAGGACCGTGGGGAGCAGCCGTACGAGCGAGTCGACGGCCACCGGCTCCTTGCCGCCCGGGATGCGGCGGGCCAGCATCGCGGTGCCGTTCTCCAGGTCACGGGGCCCGACCTCGATGCGGACGGGCACGCCCTTGAGCTCCCAGTCGACCGCACGGCGGCCGAAGGGGGTGTCGGTGCGGTCGTCGACGTGGACGCGGATGCCGGCCGCCGTCAGCTGCTCGCCGATCTCGCGGACCTTGGCCAGAACCGCGTCGTCGCCCTTGATGGCGAGGACGACGGCCTGGATCTGCGCGAGGCTCGGCGGGACCCTGAGGCCGTGGTCGTCGCCGTGCATCATCACGAGGGCGCCGATCATGCGGGTGGTCGAGCCCCAGGACGTCTGCCAGACCAGCTCCTGGGTGCCGTCCTTCGACAGGTACGAGGTGTTGAAGGCCTTGGCGAAGTTCTGGCCCAGCTCATGGCTGGTGGCCATCTGCAGGGCCTTGCCGTCGCCCATCATCCCTTCGAGCGTGAGGGTGTTGACGGCGCCGGCGAAGCGCTCCTTGGCGGTCTTGCGGCCGGGGACGACGTCCATGGCGAGGACGTTCACCATGAAGTCCTCGTAGACCTCGCGGTGGATGTGCGCGGCGAAGTCGCGGGCGTCCTCGTAGGTGGCGTGCGCGGTGTGGCCCTCCTGCCACAGGAACTCGGTCGTACGCAGGAACAGGCGCGGCCTGAGTTCCCAACGGACCACGTTCGCCCACTGATTGATCAGCAGGGGCAGGTCGCGGTAGCTCTGCACCCATTTCGAGAAGTAGTCGTTGATGATCATCTCGGAGGTGGGGCGGACGACCGCCGGCTCCTCCAGCTCCTTGCCGCCGCCGTGCGTGACGACGGCGAGCTCCGGCGCGAATCCCTCGACGTGTTCCGCCTCACGCGTGAGATACGACTGCGGGATCAGCAGCGGGAAGTACGCGTTCTGGGTGCCGGTCGCCTTGATGCGGGCGTCCATCTCGGCCTGCATCCGCTCCCAGAGGCCGTACCCGTACGGTCGGATGACCATGGTGCCCCGCACCGGACCGTTGTCGGCGAGCTCCGCCTTGGCGATCAGATCCTGGTACCAGCGCGGGAAGTCGTCCGCCCGTGGCGTGAGTACGGGTGCCTTTGCCATGGCGCGATCGTACGGGCCCACGTTGCCGGAATGTGAAATCTCGCCAGCGGCACATGCAACTCTCAAGCCGCGGCCGCTTTCCACTGGACGGCACGTCGAGGGCGGAGTTTCCTGGCATACGGGGGGATGCGAGCGCATGTCACGGGGGCCATGGAATCGGGCACAGCGGCAACTCTCGGCGGATTGGGGCGCTTTAGATGACACCTACGCTCGTGCGACAGCACCTGCCTCACGCGGGCCCCGCGCCCCGCGTGGACCTGTGTGCACGCGCGCGTGACTGGTCCGAGATCCAGGAGCGGATGCTGGTTCCGCTCTACGAAGCCGTCTACGAACGACTGGAAGTGGGCCCCGGCACCCGGCTGCTGGGCCTCGGCTGCGGGAGCGGGCTCGCCCTGGTGATGGCTGCGTCCAGAGGCGCGGCCGTCACCGGTGTCGAGTCCGCCTCACCCGAACGACTGGCCCTCGCACGGCGGCGTCTGCTGCCCGAGGCGTGGGACACGCGCGCGCGTGCCGCCACCCGGCTGGTCGACGGCTCACCTGGTGACGCGGCCGACGCGGCGGCGCCTGCGTACACCCTGGTGACCGCGTTCGAGCCGATCGGGTGCCTCGCGGGCGACTCCGAGGGGCTCGGCGAGGCGCTCGCGGCCGCGACGCCGCTGGCCGAGCGCGGGGCCCCCGTGGTGCTCGCCGGCTGGGGTCCGCCGGAGCGCTGTGCCACCTCGTCGGTGCTGCGGGTCGCCACCAAGCTGGCCGATCCGCTGCGCAGCACGGGGAGTTGGCGTCCGGCGCTGCGTGACGACCTGGAGGAAGTCGCCCAGCGCGCGGGTTTGCGACCCGACGGTTCCGGGCGGGTGGCCTGCCCCTTCGGATACGCGGACGTCGACAGCGCCGTGCGGGGACTGCTGTCGACGGGGCTCTTCGACGCGGCGATCTCCGCGACCGACCGGGCGCAGGTGGACAAGGAGGTCGAGGAGGCACTGCACCCGCACCAGCGGCGGGACGGGACGGTGTGGATGCCGAACGTCTTCCGGTACTTGATCGCCCGCGTGCCCTGAGCCGGAATTCGCCTACGGGGCCTCGTCCTTCGTCAGCCGAGTGATCCCCGCGATCCGGTACGCGTCGGCCTCCTCCAGCGTCTCGTTCTCCAGCAGCGCCTCGGCCAGGGCGTTCAACTGACCCCTGTGGTCGGTGAGTTTGCGGCACGCCTCCTCGTAGCACTCGTCGACGATCCGGCGCATCTCGGCGTCGATCACGTCGAGGGTCTGCGGGGCGGCCGCGAGCCCGTACGCCTGCTGGGAGTCGCTCGGCAGGGCCGACAGCCGGCCGACGCGCTCGCTCATGCCCCAGCGGGCGACCATTCCGCGCGCGATGTTGGTGACCTGTTCGAGGTCGTTCTCGGCGCCCGTGGTGACGACGCCGTAGACCACCTGTTCCGCGGCCATGCCGCCCAGCGCGCCGATGATGCGGCCACGCAGGTAGCCCTCCGAGTGCGCGTACCGCTCCACCTCGGGGGTCGACATCGTCACCCCGAGCGCCCGGCCGCGCGGCACGATGGTGATCTTGCGCACGGGGTCGGCGCCCGGCTGCAGCATGCCGAGGAGGGCGTGTCCGCTCTCGTGGTAGGCGGTGCGCCGGCGGTCCTCCTCGGGCATCACGAGGGTGCGCTCGGCGCCCAGCTGCACCTTCTCCAGGGCCTCGGACAGGTCCGCCTGGGACACCCTGTCCTGCCCCCGCTTGACCGCGAGCAGGGCGGCCTCGTTGGCGAGATTGGCCAGATCCGCACCTGTCATGCCCGGGGTGGTGCGGGCCAGCTGGGCCAGGTCCACGTCGTCGGCGAGCGGGATCTCGCGGGTGTGGATCCCCAGGATCGCCTCGCGTCCGCCGCGGTCCGGCGGGGCGACGTTGACCACCCGGTCGAAGCGGCCGGGCCGGGTCAGCGCCGGGTCCAGGATGTCGGCGCGGTTGGTCGCCGCGATGACGATCACGCCCTCCGAACCGGAGAAGCCGTCCATCTCGGTGAGGATCTGGTTCAGGGTCTGCTCGCGCTCGTCGTGCCCGCTGACCGAGGCACCGCCGCTGCGCACCCGTCCGATGGTGTCGATCTCGTCGATGAAGATGATCGACGGTGCCACTTTGCGGGCCTCGGCGAACAGCTCCCGCACGCGGGAGGCGCCGACTCCGACGATCATCTCGATGAACTCGGAGGCGGAGGCGGAGAAGAACGGCACGCCCGCCTCGCCCGCCACCGCCCGCGCCAGCAGCGTCTTGCCGGTGCCGGGCGACCCCGCGAGCAGCACGCCACGCGGCATCTTCGCGCCCATCCTGCGGTAGACGTCGGGATGCTCCAGGAAGTCGACGACGTCGTCCAGCTCACCCTTGACCTCGTCGATGCCGGCCACGTCGGCGAACGTCGTGCGCTCCTTGCCCGGCTGGAGCTCGACGGGCTTGGGCGGCGCCTTCCGGCCGAGCATGCCGCCCGCGCCGCCCAGGCCCGCGCTCATCCGCCGGGCGAAGAAGATCCAGACCGCGACCAGGAACGCGATCGGGATCAGGGAGAACAGCAGGTTGGACAGGACGCCCCGCTCCCGGACGACCGGCCGGGCGGTCACCGTCACGTCGTGGCTGCTCAGCTGCCGCCAGAGGTCGTCGTCCGCGAAGGCCGGGCGCTGGGTCTTGAACCTGGTGTAGTCGCCGTCGCCCTCGGGGTTGTCCCGCGCGCTCTTGAGCTCGCCCTGGATCGCGTCGCCCTTGGAGTAGATCTTCTCGACGTTCCCGGCGTCGACCTGCCTGCTGAACTCGGTGTAGGAGATCGTCGGCTCGTTGCCCCGGTCGAGGTACGTCAGCCCGACATAGGCGAGCAGGAACACGATCACCGCGGTGAGGGCCAAGCCCCACCAGCGACCGCGTCCCCGTCGGGCACGGGGCCGCCCGGGGGGCTCGTCCGGCGTGCCCTCGGTGCGCCACGGCTGGTCAGGGGCCTTGCGTGGTGGCGCGGCATTGCTCATATCTGGACGTTACGGCAGATACCCGGCTACGGCATGCGCTGGGGGCGCCCCCCATCAAGAGGAGCGCCCCCAGTGACGTATGAAACCGTCCGAACCGTCGGCGAACCGAACCGCCGGTGAACCGAACCGTCAGCCCATGAACTTCTTGAACTCGTCCGGCAGCTCGAAGTCCTGCCCGCCCTGCTGGCCCGGCAGCCCGAGGGCGTTGCCCGCCTGAGCGGCGGCGGCCCGGCGTGCGGCGGCCTCCTGCTCCTGCTGCTTGCGCTTCATCGGGTTGCCGGAGCGCTGCTTGCCCTTGGCCTTCTTCGGCTGCTTCTTGGCGCGGCCGGGGCCGCCGCCCATGCCCGGGATCCCCGGCATACCGGGCATGCCGCCGCCCTGGGCCATGCGGGACATCATCTTGCGGGCCTCGAAGAACCGCTCGACGAGGTTCTTCACCGCGCTGACCTCGACGCCGGAACCACGGGCGATTCGGGCGCGCCGCGAGCCGTTGATGATCGTCGGGTCCTGGCGCTCGCCCGGCGTCATCGACTTGATGATCGCCGCGGTGCGGTCGACGTCGCGCTCGTCGAGGTTGTTGATCTGGTCCTTGATCTGGCCCATGCCCGGGAGCATGCCGAGCAGCTTGGAGATGGAGCCCATCTTCCTGACCTGCTCCATCTGGGCCAGGAAGTCGTCGAGGGTGAAGTCCTGGCCCTTCTTGGAGGCCAGCTTCTCGGCCATCTTCTGGGCTTCGGCCTGGTCGAAGGTCTTCTCCGCCTGCTCGATCAGGGTGAGCAGGTCACCCATGTCGAGGATGCGGGAGGCCATCCGGTCCGGGTGGAAGGCGTCGAAGTCGTCGAGCTTCTCGCCGTTCGACGCGAACATGATCGGCTTGCCGGTGATCTGCCGGATCGACAGGGCCGCACCACCGCGGGCGTCACCGTCGAGCTTGGAGAGCACCACGCCGTCGAAGCCGACGCCGTCGCGGAAGGCCTCCGCGGTGTTGACGGCGTCCTGACCGATCATCGCGTCGACGACGAACAGGATCTCGTCCGGGGAGACCGCGTCGCGGATGTCCGCGGCCTGCTGCATCATCTCCTGGTCGATGCCGAGGCGGCCGGCGGTGTCCACGATCACGATGTCGTGGACCTTGGTCCGCGCGTGCTCGATGGAGTCCTTGGCGACCTTGACCGGGTCGCCCACGCCGTTGCCCGGCTCGGGCGCGTAGACCGCGACGCCGGCGCGCTCGGCGACGACGCTGAGCTGGTTGACGGCGTTGGGGCGCTGGAGGTCGGCGGCGACCAGGAGCGGCGAGTGGCCCTGCTCCTTCAGCCAGTGGCCGAGCTTGCCCGCGAGGGTGGTCTTACCGGCACCCTGCAGACCCGCCAGCATGATCACGGTGGGCGGCTGCTTGGCGAAGCGCAGGCGGCGGGTCTCGCCGCCGAGGATCGTGACGAGCTCGTCGTTGACGATCTTCAGGACCTGCTGGGCCGGGTTCAGCGCACGGGACACCTCGGCGCCGAGGGCACGCTCCTTGACGTTCTTGATGAACGTCCGGACGACCGGCAGCGCCACGTCCGCTTCGAGGAGGGCGATGCGGATCTCGCGCGCTGTGGCGTCGATGTCCGCCTCGGAGAGCCGTCCCTTGCCGCGCAGGTTCTTGAAAGTCGCTGAGAGGCGATCGGAAAGAGTATCGAACACGGCGCTCGCGGTCCTCGGGGTCGGTGGCGGCTGGCAATCGCCCTCCAGGGTATCCCGGCGGCGCGGGTTGCCGGGATCCCCGGGTTCGGGGCCTGTCTTTCGGATCGGCTCGGCGTCGCGGGCCCGGCACGCACATCTGCCGCGTCGCCGTCGGTCGCCGGCTCCTTCGTCCCTTTGCAGCGGACCTGAGCCGAAAGACAGGCCCTACCCCCGCAGCGTCTCCTCCAGCTTCCGCGCCACGGACGCCGCCTCCTCGCCGGGCAGCGGCGCTCCCTCGGGCCCTGTGACATAGAACGCGTCGACGGCGTTGGCGCCCAGCGTGCTGACGTGCGCACTGCGCACCCGTACGCTCGCGTCCTCCAGCGCCCGGCCGATCCGGAACAGCAGCCCCGGCGCGTCCTGGGCGCGCACCTCGATCACTGTGGCGAGGCGTGAGGCGGCGGGGTGGACCGACACCCTCGGCGGCGGCGCCACGACGCCGCGGCGGCGCGGATACGCCGCGTCCCGCTCGGCGAGGCGGCCGGCGATGTCCAGCGAGCCGTCCAGGGCCCGTACGAGGTCGGCGCGCAGCCGGCTGGCCTGCGGCAGGGAGCCGTACTCGGCCGCGACCCGCCAGTTCAGCAGCAGGACCGAGCCGTCGACGCCGTCGGGCAGGTCCAGGGTGCGCAGTTCGGCGGTGCGGACGGTCAGGCGGTGCATCGCCAGGACGCCGGCCACCGCGGGCAAGACGCCCGGCTGGTCCGGTACGGCGATGAGGAGCTCCACGCCGAGGGGTTCGGGGGCACCGGAGGGCTGCTCGTCCGTCGGCGGCTCGGTCTGTGCGCGCAGGGCCAGGACGGGGCTGCCCGTGGCGACCGCCTCGATGGCGAGCCGTTCCTGCTCGGCCGTGGGCGCGGCGGCCTCGGGCTCGTCCGGGTCGTCCCCGGCGAGCACGGCCGCGACCCGTTTCACCAGGTCGGCGACGAGCGAGCCCCGCCAGGACGACCAGGCCGCCGGGCCGGTGGCCAGGGCGTCCGCCTCGGTCAGGGCGTGCAGCAGCTCCAGGGTGGACTGCGACCCGACCGCGTCGGCGACCGAGCGCACGGTGGCCGGGTCCTCCAGGTCGCGCCGGGTGGCCGTCTCCACGAGCAGCAGGTGATGACGTACGAGGGTGGAGAGCACCGTCACGTCGTCGCGGTCGAAGCCGATGCGCGCGGCCACGTCCTTGACGATGATCTCGCCGGCCACCGAGTGGTCGCCGGGCCAGCCCTTGCCGATGTCGTGCAGCAGCGCGGCGACGAGGAGCAGGTCGGGGCGGTGGACGCGGCGGGTGAACTCCGAGGCGCGGACGGCCGTCTCGATGAGGTGCCGGTCCACGGTCCAGATGTGTACGGCGTTGCGCTGCGGACGGCAGCGCACGCGCTCCCAGTCGGGCAGGAAGCGGGTGATCAGCCCCTCGGCCTCCAGCGCCTCCCACACGTCGACGGTCGGCCGCCCGGAGCCCAGCAGGGTCACGAGCTGCTCGCGCGCCTCGGCGGGCCAGGGCGTGGGCAGGGGACGCACGGTGGCCGCCATGCGCCGTACGGCGTGCAGGGAGAGCGGGAGTCCGGCCTGCGCGGCGGCGGCCGCGGCGCGCAAGGGGAGCACGGGGTCGCGTTCGGGGCGCGCCGCTCGGGCGAGCACCACCTCGCCGTCCTGTTCCACCACGCCCTCGGCGAGAGGAGACCTTTCCGCAGTGGGTTTCGCACCCCCCAGCATGGCGCGCAGCCGTGGCCGCACAGCGCGCGACCGCAGCACGCGCCCTACTTCGCGCCACGTGACATCACTCGCATACGAGATGACCCGCGCCGCCTCGTACACCTGCCGCAGCAGCGTGTCGGCGTCGAGCAGGCCGAGGTCGGCCGCGACCTGGTCCTGCTCCTGCAACGCCAGCCGGTCGGTCGCCCGCCCGGTCGTCAGGTGCAGCGCGTCCCGTACGTCGAGCAGCCGGCGCCGGGCGTCGGCGAGGCCCTCGCGCGGGGCGTCGGCCAGCCAGGAGGCGGCGACGGCGCGCAGGATGGTGGCGTCCCGCAGGCCGCCGCGCGCCTCCTTCAGATCGGGTTCCAGGAGGTACTGCAGCTCGCCCTGGCGCTCGGCGCGTTCGGCGGACAGCTCCTGGAGTTCGGGCAGACGCTTGGGCGCCTGGTTGCGCCAGTCGGCCAGGACCGCCGTACGCAGTCCGGCCGTGAGGCCGAGGTCGCCCGCGATGTGCCGGGCGTCCAGCAGCCCGAGCTGGACCTTGAGGTCCTCGCCGGCCGTCTTGCGGGCCTCGGCGGGCGTGCGCACGGAGTGGTCCAGGGCGAGGCCGAGGTCCCACACGGGGTACCAGATGCGGTCGGCCAGGGCGGCCACCGCCTTGCCGTCGCCGCCGTCGTGCAGCAGGAGCAGGTCCAGATCACTGCGCGGGGACAGCTCGCCGCGGCCGTAGCCGCCGACGGCGACCAGGGAGACGCCGCGCATCCCCTCGGCACCGGCCGCGAACAGGCCGGTCAGCCAGTCGTCGGTCAGTTCCGCGAGGGCGGCACGGCGCGGCGGCCCGGACCGCGCCCCCTCGGTGAGGAGGCGCAGCCGGGCCGCCGCGTAGCCGCTGGGTCCCGAGTCCTCTGCTTCGTTGTGCACGTCCGTACTCGACACCCAGCAGCTCCTGTTCTTCTCTGTCAGAGCGCGTCGGGCCCGCGCTCGCCGGTACGGACCCGTACGGCCGTCTCGACCGGCAGGGACCAGACCTTGCCGTCACCGATCTTGCCGGTGCGGGCGGCCTTGACGATGACGTCGATCAGTTGCTCGGCGTCGTCGTCCTCGGCCAGGACCTCGATACGGATCTTCGGGACCAGGTCGACGGTGTACTCGGCACCGCGGTAGACCTCGGTGTGGCCCCGCTGACGACCGTAGCCGCTCGCCTCGGTGACCGTCAGGCCGTGCACTCCGAAGGCCTGGAGGGCTTCCTTGATCTCGTCGAGCCGGTGCGGCTTGACGACTGCGGTGATGAGCTTCATGCGTCCACCTTCTTGCTCGCAGCTTCGGCGACCGCGGCCGGAGCGGCGGTCCGGGCGGCGGCACCACCGCCGGCGCCGCTGAAGTCGTATGCGGTCTCGGCGTGCTCGGCCTGGTCGATGCCGGCGACCTCCTCGTCCTCGGTGACCCGCATCCCGATCGTCTTGTCGAGGATGAAGGCGAGGATCGCGGAGACGACCAGCGAGTAGGCCAGGACGGCGAAGACACCGGCGCACTGCTTCCAGAACTGGGTCAGGCCGCCGCCGTAGAAGAGGCCCTCGACCTTGGACTGGCCCTCACCGCTGGCGAAGAAGCCGATGAGCAGGGAGCCGATGACACCGCCGACCAGGTGGACGCCGACGACGTCGAGCGAGTCGTCGTAGCCGAGCTTGTACTTCAGGCCCACGGCCATGGCGCACAGCAGACCGGCGATGGCACCGACGGCGATCGCGCCGATCGGGGTGACCGCACCACCGGACGGGGTGATGGCGACCAGACCGGCGACCGCGCCCGAGGCGGCGCCCAGCGTGGTGAACGCGCCGTGGCGGATCTTCTCGTAGACGAGCCAGGCCAGCATGGCGGCGGCGGTGGCGACCTGCGTGTTGACGAACATCAGCGCGCCGACGCCGTCGTCGTTGCCGAGCCACGAGCCGGCGTTGAAGCCGAACCAGCCGAACCACAGGAGCCCTGCGCCGAGCATGACCAGCGGCAGGCTGTGCGGGCGCATCGGGTCCTTCTTGAAACCGACGCGCTTGCCGATGACCAGGATCACGCCGAGCGCCGCGGCACCCGCGTTGATGTGGACCGCCGTACCACCGGCGAAGTCGATCACACCCAGTTCGAAGGCCCAGCCACCGGTGCCCCAGACCCAGTGCGCGACCGGGAAGTAGACGACCGTGGCCCACAGGGCGATGAACAGCGCCCACGCGGAGAACTTCACACGGTCCGCGAGAGCACCGCTTATCAGGGCGGGCGTGATGATCGCGAACATCAGCTGGAAGACCATGAACACGAAGATCGGGATGGTGTAGCCGTCCCAGAGCTCCGTGAGGCCGATGTTGCTGAGGCCGAGCCAGTCCGAGTTCCAGCCGATGATGCTGCCGGAGTCGGTGCCGAACGCCATGGAGAAGCCGTACAGCACCCACAGGATGGTGACGATTCCCAGGCTGATGAAGCTCATCATCAGCATGTTCAGGGTGCTCTTGACGCGGACCATGCCTCCGTAGAAGAAGGCCAGGCCCGGGGTCATGAGCATCACCAGGGCGGAACAGATGAGCATGAAACCTGTGTTGGCGGCGGACAGCTCCGGAGCGTCTGCCGCAAGCGTGATGGCTGGTGCCATCGGCGTCTCCTCGTCATGTGGTACGGCCCCGTGCGGGCGAAGCCTGAGCGGATTGAGGGGTGGGCCGGTTATGCGCCATGAGATTGGCGCAGCGCCGTTTCGGTGGAAGCCCCTCGTTGTTTCGCCGCCGTGACGAAGGCACCCTGCGTGTTACGCGTTGATGAACTCCGAGATGTTGCGCCGCTCGATCGTTATCGTGGCGCAACCTTCGGTGAAGGAAATAAACCGGCCGCGGCGGGCCTTCCGATGACCTGGCATGGGGGAGCCGAGTCGGGCAGTTCGGGAGGGCCGGCCGCGGCCGGGGTTCTGGGGGTTTGCAGGATTCCGCCGGGCTCAGACCGCCTCGACGCTCTCCGGCAGCTCCACCGCGAGCCGGTCGGTGAGGTCCACGACCTCGGCGAGATCCCCGAAGTCGCGTACGGCCGTGTCGACCGTCTTTCGAATACGAGTGTTGACGCGTTCGGAGCGCACCTTCTTGGCGACCCGCATGGCCTGCTCGGCGTAGACCGCGCTCTGCTCCGGCTCGCGCCGCAGCAGATGCACCGTGGCCATGCCGATGAGGTTCAGCGCGTACGACCGCTGGTGTTCGCCGTCCTTCGCGAACAGGTCCACGGCCTGCTGCATCACGGGTTCGGCCAGCGAGGCGTACGTCGGGCTGCGGCCGGCGACATAGGCCAGGTCGCGGTAGGAGTGGGAGTTCTCGCCGTACAGCTCGGCCTCGGAGAAGAAGCGGATCCAGTCCGGGTCCGGCTCGTCCCACTCGTCGGCCTCGGCGAAGGTGTCCTCGGCCATCCGGACGGCCCGCTTGCACTTGCCGGGCTGGCCCATGTTGGCGTACGCGCGGGCCTCCATCGCATACAGCATGGACTGGGTGCGCGGGCTCGCGCAGTCCCGGCTCCCGTACTGCGCGAGGTGGACCAGCTCCAGGGCGTCGTCGGGCCGGCCGAGGTGGATCATCTGGCGGCTCATGCTGGAGAGGACGTACGAGCCGAGGGGCCGGTCACCCGCCTCCTTGGCGGCGTGCAGCGCGAGGACGAAGTACTTCTGTGCGGTGGGCTGCAGCCCGACGTCGTAGGACATCCAGCCGGCCAGCTCCGCCAGCTCGGCGGCGACCTTGAACAGCTTCCTGGTGGTGGCCTCGGGCTGGGGCTCCTGGAGCAGGTCGGTCACCTCGTGCAGCTGGCCGACGACCGCCTTGCGGCGCAGGCCGCCGCCGCACTGGGCGTCCCACTGCCGGAACATCACGGTGGTGGATTCCAGCAGGTCCAGCTCGGGCTTGGACAGGCGGCCCCGCGCGCGGGAGGACGGGATGGGCCGGGGCTCCTGGTGCGGGGCGGGCGGCGCGGGGACGAGCCAGCGCTGCATCGGTTCGATGAGGGCCGGGCCCGCGGCCAGGGCCAGCGAGCTCCCGAGGAAGCCACGCCGCGCCAGCATCAGGTCGCTGCGCGAGAACTCGCTGAGCAGCGCCACCGTCTGCGGGCCCGTCCAGGGCAGGTCGACGCCGGACACGGAGGGTGACTGGCGGGCGGCGCGCAGGCCGAGGTCCTCGACGGAGACGACGCAGCCGAAGCGCTCGGAGAACAGCTCGGACAGGATCCGCGGGATGGGTTCGCGGGGGTTCTCCCCGTCCAGCCAGCGGCGTACGCGGGAGGTGTCGGTGGAGATGTGGTTGGCGCCCAGCTGGCGGGCCCGGCGGTTCACTTGGCGGGCGAGCTCGCCCTTCGACCAGCCGCTGCGCACGAACCAGGAGGCGAGCAGCTCGTTCGGGCGCTTGTCAGCGTGCGATGCGCCACCAGCACTCGTACCGCTTCCGCTGTTGCCGCTCACTGGAACGCCCCCATCCCTTGGACCACTTTTCACCGAGTGCGCCAAGCCCTATCAGAATGCCGGTACATACGGTCGTCCGTCCGGCGGTTCCACTCTTCGAACGGAAAGCCGACTTGCCCCCGGCATACCCACGAGTGCATGTGCCCCAGAGGCCCGTGCACACACGGTAATCCTACGATCACGCCTCCAGCCATGGCGATCCCGGAATCGCCACCATTCGCCACCCCTTCGAATGAACTAACGGTGGCCTCCACGCGATTCACTTGACATAGGACGGCCGGGAGTGGCGGAGCGAAGCACTCAGGGGCGCGCATCGCCAAGTCCACAACCCGGCGTACTTCCGGGCGCCACGTGGACCGAGCGGCGCGACGGGGTAACCGGCCGCCATGAACACAGAGGGTCACGATCCGCTTCCGCGTCGTAACCACCGGCGCGTTGGACCCGTTGGAGGGGGCATGGGCTTCACGATCGGCGGCATCCGGGAGATCCGATCCGGCTCGCGTCGACGCGGCCGCTCCTCGGAGTGCACCGCCGTCGCCGAGTACACCGGGTTGTGGGGCTGGGACGTGGTGCCCGGCGCGCGGGCCGCGGCGGGCGCCTGTTCATGCGGCCGTTCCGACTGTGACGCTCCGGGCGCACACCCCCTCGACTTCGCTCCCGAGGTTCCGGCCGGGGCCACGCTCGACGAGGTCGGCAAGGCATGGGCGGAGGTCCCTGGCGCGGCGGTGATGCTGCCCGTCGGGCGTGCGTTCGACGTGATCGAGGTGGCCGAGCCCGCCGGTCGCCGTGCGCTGACCCGGCTCGAACGCATGGGGCTCCCCCTCGGCCCGGTCGCCGCCATCCCCGAGGGCCGCGCCCACTTCTTCGTCGCCCCCGGCGCCGCCGCCGAGCTCCCCGAGCTCCTCTACCGCATGGGCTGGGACGACCCCACCCACCTCGACCTGCGCGGCCTAGGCCCCAATACACACATCACGGCACCGCCCTCCGACCGGGGCGGGCTGGGGCCGGTGCGGTGGCTGCGGCCACCGGAGCTGGACACGGCGACGAGACCACCGGCCGCGCGGTTGCTGCTGGGCACGCTGGCCTATGTGGCGCATCGGTCGCGGGCGTAACACACGTCCCGAACGTCACAGACGTACACAGCGAAACGCCCGTCCCCCAACTGCACCTTGGGGAACGGGCGTTTCTTGCACCACCTACCGAATTCGGTAGGTGGTTCACTCTCCGATAAGGGCGTCAACGAACGCCTCCGGCTCGAACGGCGCGAGGTCGTCGGCGCCCTCGCCCAGCCCGACCAGCTTCACCGGCACGCCCAGCTCGCGCTGCACAGCGACGACGATGCCGCCCTTGGCCGTGCCGTCCAGCTTGGTGAGCACGATGCCGGTGATGTCGACGACCTCGGCGAAGACGCGGGCCTGGACCAGGCCGTTCTGCCCGGTGGTCGCGTCCAGCACGAGCAGCACCTCGTCCAGCGGCGCGTGCTTCTCCACGACCCGCTTGACCTTGCCGAGCTCGTCCATGAGGCCGGTCTTGGTGTGCAGGCGCCCCGCGGTGTCGATCAGGACGACGTCGGAGCCCATCTCCTTGCCTTCCTTCACCGCGTCGAAGGCGACGGAGGCGGGGTCGCCGCCCTCCGGCCCGCGCACGGTGTAGGCGCCGACGCGCTCGCCCCAGGTCTGCAGCTGGTCGGCGGCGGCGGCGCGGAAGGTGTCGGCCGCGCCCAGGACGACGGAGCGCCCGTCGGCCACGAGGACACGGGCCAGCTTGCCGGTGGTGGTGGTCTTGCCGGTGCCGTTGACGCCGACGACCATCACGATGCCGGGCTTGCTGGTCTCCGGCTCGGTGCGGACCGTACGGTCCATGTCGGTGCCGACCAGCTTGAGCAGCTCCTCGCGCAGCAGGCCGCGCAGCTCCTCGGGGGTGCGGGTGCCGAGGACCTTCACGCGCTCGCGCAGCCCGTCGACCAGTTCCTGGGTGGGCTGCACACCGACGTCGGCGGTCAGGAGGGTGTCCTCGATCTCCTCCCAGGTGTCCTCGTCGAGGTGCTCGCGCGACAGGAGCGTGAGCAGCCCCTTGCCGAGGGCGTTCTGCGAGCGGGAGAGCCGGGCGCGCAGCCGGATCAGGCGGCCGGCGGTGGGTTCCGGGACCTCGATCTCGACGGGCGGGAGCTCTTCGACGACGGGCGGTTCCTCGACGGCGGTCGGGGCCCCGCCGCCGGGAAGGTCCACCTCCTCTATGGTCCGGCGCGGTTCGTCGCGCGGCGTCTCGGCCTCGTCGCCGACGTGCGGCTCGGCCGGAGGGGCGGTGATGTCGGGGGCGGCGGGCGGCGGCGGGGGCAGCTGCTTCTTGCGGCGGGTGCCGACAATGAGCCCGCCGAGCGCGCCGAGCACGACCACGGCGATGACTACAGCAAGGATGACGATGTCCATAACGCGTCCAGTATCGGCCATGGAGTCCCGCGACACCCCTATGGATGTCTGACACACCGTCAGCTAACGTCCGCCTTCACACCCGCCCGGTGAAGGGGGACCCCCATGCCCGTCACGGTCGTACGCTTCAACCTCGTCGAGCCCGACGCGACGCCCGCCTCGCTCGCCGCCCGCTATCGGGCGGCCCTGGAGATGGCCGCGTACGCCGACGAGCACGGAATCACCACCGTGCAGACCGAGGAGCACCACGGCGCCGACAACAACTGGCTCCCCTCCCCCTTCGCCTTCGCGGCCGCGGTCTTCGGCGCCACGCGGCGCATCGCGGTCACCGTGTCGGCGATCATCGGCCCGCTGCACGACCCGCTGCGGCTCGCCGAGGAGATCGCCGTACTGGATCTGCTCAGCGGCGGCAGGCTGGTCACGGTCGCCGGGATCGGGTACCGGCCCGAGGAGTACGCCCTGTTCGACGTGGACTGGAAGCGGCGCGGCAGGCTCCAGGACGAGTTGCTGGAGACGCTGCTGAGGGCCTGGACCGGCGAGGAGTTCGAGTACCGGGGCCGTACGGTACGGATCACCCCGCGCCCGTACACCGACCCGCACCCCCTGCTCCTGGTCGGCGGCTCCTCGAAGGCGGCCGCCCGCCGGGCCGCCCGGCTCGGCCTGCCGTTCTTCCCCAGCGCGCATCTGCCGGAGCTGGAGACGTACTACAAGGAGCGGCTCGTCGAGTACGGCACCGAGGGCTGGACCATGATGCCGGCCGCCGAGACGCCGCTGCTGCACGTGGCCGAGGATCCCGACCGGGCCTGGGCCGAGTACGGCGGTCACTTCCTGCACGAGGCGCGGACGTACGCCTCCTGGCAGTCCGGCGGCATCCGCTCCGCGGTGAAGTCGGCGGCGACGAGCGTGGCGGAGCTGCGCGCCGAGGGGGTGTACCGGATCGTGACGCCCGAGGAGTGCGTGGCGCTGGGCCACGAGAACTACGTACTGCACCCGTTGTCGGGCGGGATGCCGGTGGAGGAGGGGTGGCGGAGCCTGCGGCTGTTCGCGGAGCACGTGGTTCCGGCGCTGGGCGGCTGACCAGCGGGGATATTCGGTCCGGACGCTTCGAGTCGTGGCGTACGACCCTGCGGGGTCGGGGTCGGTGCGCTCGCCGAGTGCACGAGGTCGCCCTGCTGTGTGAGGAACACCGGGACGGGGTGACCGGCCGGACGCGAAACCGCCGCCCCGGCTCGGGCAGTGGCCGAGCCGGGGCGGCGGCGGGGTTACGGGGAGAGGGGCAGCGGGGACTTGGCCCTTCCCCCCGAGTTCGGGGGCCGGTCAGCCCATCTCCTCCAGCTTCTTGCCCTTGGTCTCGGGCACGAACTTGAGGATGAAGGGGATGGAGAGGAAGGCGAACACCGCGTACATGACGTACGTCAGCGACAGGTTCCAGTCCGACAGGTCCGGGAAGGTGATCGTGATCACCCAGTTGGCGATCCACTGGGCCGAGGCGGCCACGCCCAGTGCGGCGGCGCGGATCTTGTTCGGGAAGACCTCACCGAGCATGACCCAGACGACCACGCCCCAGGACAGGGCGAAGAAGAGGACGAAGGCGTTGGCGGCGATCAGCGCCACGTAGCCCTGCGCGGTCGGCAGCGGGTCGTTGCCGTTCTGGAAGGAGAAGGCCCAGGCGGCCGCCGCGAGCGAGATGCCCATGCCGACGGAGCCGATGAGGGCGAGCGGCTTGCGGCCGATGCGGTCGACGAAGATCATCGCGATGACGGTGCCGATGATGTTGATGATCGAGGTCTCGAACGAGTAGAAGAACGAGCTCGACGGGTCGACGCCCACCGACTGCCACAGCAGGTTCGAGTAGTAGAAGATGACGTTGATGCCGACCAGCTGCTGGAAGACGGACAGGCCGATACCGATCCACACGATCGGCAGCAGACCGAACCGGCCGCCCAGCAGGTCCTTGAACGTGGACTTGTGGTCGCTGCGCATGGCCTGGTCGATCTCGGCGACCCGGGCGTCCAGGTCCACGTTGCCCTCGACGTCGCCGAGGACCTTCTTCGCGTCGTCGATACGGCCGACGCTGATCAGGTAGCGCGGGGACTCGGGGATGGCGAAGGACAGCAGGCCGTAGACGACGGCGGGGACGATCATCACGCCGAGCATCCACTGCCAGGCCTCCAGGCCCGCGACCGTCCCGCGCTCCTCGCCGTCGGCCATGTTCAGGATGGCCCAGTTGACCAGCTGCGACACGGCGATGCCGATGACGATGGCGGCCTGCTGGAACGAGGCGAGCCGGCCGCGGTACGCGGGCGGGGCGACCTCGGCGATGTAGGCCGGGCCGATGACGGAGGCCATGCCGATGGCGATGCCGCCGAGGACACGCCAGGCGGCGAGGTCCCACGCGGCGAACGGGAGGCCGGAGCCGACGGCGCTCAGAGCGAACAGCACCGCCGCGATCTGCATGACGCGGATGCGGCCGATGCGGTCGGCTATGCGGCCGGCGACCGCGGCACCCACGGCGCTGCCGAGCAGGGCGCTGGCGGCGACCGTTCCGGTGACACCGGAGCTGAGGTCGAACCGGGCCTGGATGCCGCCGTTCGCTCCGTTGATCACGGAGCTGTCGTAGCCGAACAGGAAGCCGCCCATGGCGGCCGCCGCGGTGATGAAGACGACGTGCCCGAGATGTTCGGGGTGCGCCGTCCTGGCTCCTGACGTGGGGGCCTGCGCTGTGCTGGTCACGTGTTCTCCTCGGGCCCCGGCAACGCTGCCGGGTGGGGGTCAGCCGCTCCAAGTAGTGATACCTGAAGGTAAAAGCAACGTTGCAGAGACTATGCCTTCAAGTTTCGAAGTCAATAGACCCGGAGCTATGACTTTCGAGACGCGACGAGGTGAAGCGTGTTCACTTCTTGAAGTGAATGGTGACTGAGTGGAGTGATCGCCCCGCTGACCGGCGTCAACGCAGCCGCTGGCTGATGACCTTCGACACGCCGTCGCCCTGCATGGAGACGCCGTACAACGCGTCGGCGACCTCCATCGTGCGCTTCTGGTGGGTGATCACGATCAGCTGCGAGGCCTCCTGCAGCTCCTGCATGATGCGGATCAGCCGCTGCAGGTTGGTGTCGTCCAGGGCGGCCTCGACCTCGTCCATGACGTAGAAGGGGCTGGGCCGGGCCTTGAAGATCGACACCAGCATGGCCACGGCGGTCAGCGATCGCTCGCCGCCGGACAGCAGGCTGAGCCGCTTGACCTTCTTGCCGGGCGGGCGCGCTTCGACATCGACACCCGTGGTGAGCATGTTGTCGGGATCAGTCAGGATCAGCCGTCCCTCACCGCCCGGGAACAGCCTGCTGAAGACGCCTTCGAACTCCCGGGCGGTGTCCCGGTACGCCTCGGTGAAGACCTGCTCGACGCGCTCGTCGACCTCCTTGACGACCTGGAGGAGATCGGCACGGGTCTTCTTCAGGTCCTCCAGCTGCTCACTGAGGAACTTGTGGCGTTCCTCCAGCGCGGCGAACTCCTCCAGCGCGAGCGGGTTGACCTTGCCGAGCTGCTGGTAAGCGCGTTCGGCGGCCTTGAGCCGCTTCTCCTGCTCGGCCCGGACGAAAGACCTGGGCTGGTTGCGGGGGTGCTCGGGGTCGTCGGGAAGCTGCTCCCCCTCGGCAGGCGGCGACGGCGGTACGAGCTGGTGGGGGCCGTACTCCGAGACGAGCCCGGCCGGCTCCACGCCCAGCTCCTCCAGGGCCTTGGTCTCCAGTTGCTCGATCCGCAGCCGCTTCTCTGCGCCGAGGACCTCGCCACGGTGGACGGAGTCGGTGAGCTTGTCGAGCTCGGCCTTGAGGTCGCGGCCCCGGTTCCGGGCGACGGTGAGTTCCTGCTCACGGCGGGCCTTGGCGGCCTCGGCGGCGGTGCGTTCCTCGTCGGCGCGGGCGAGGGAGACCTCGACGTGCGCGAGGAGTTGTCGGGCACCGGAGGCGACGGCTTCCGCGACGGACGCCTCGTGCCGCAGCCGCGCCCGCCGCTGCTCGGCACGCGCGCGTGCGTCTCGCTCCGCTCGGGCGGCGCGGTCGAGGGAGTCGGCGCGGCCGGCGAGCCCCTTGACGCGTTCTTCGTGCGTGCGGGCCTGGAGGCGGGCCTCCATCTCGGTCTGGCGGGCGTTGGCGCCGTCGGCGGCGAGACGGTCGCGTACCGACGTGTCGGGCTCGTCGTCGACCGGCATCTCCTCGGCGACGGCGAGCCGTTCGGCCAGCTCCTCGACCTCTTGGAAAGCCTTGTCGAGCGCCTCCTGCGCGCGTGCGGCGGCGGCGACGGAGCGCTCCGCCTCGCCCGCCGCGCCCCTTGCCTGGCCGGCGAGCCGGCCGAGCTGCTGGGCCACGGCCGACTTCTCCCGGTCGGCGGCCCGGCGCCGCTCTCCGAGCTCCTCGACATGGGCGGCGCATTCCTTACGCCGTTCCTGCGCCGCGTGCTGCGCCTCGGTGAGCGCTTCGCACCGGACGGCCAGCTCTTCGAGTTCGGCGGCGGCCTCGTCCACGGAGGCCTGTACCTCCAGGAGGCTCGGGGCGCCCGCGGAGCCGCCGTGGGCGAAGTGGGCACCGAGGAGGTCGCCTTCGGCCGTGACCGCGGTGAGGCCGGGGTGGGCGTGGACGAGGTCTTCGGCGTCTTCGAGGGTGGCTACGACGACGATGCCTTGGAGGAGGCGTCGTACTGCCGGCATGAGGTCGGCGGGAGCGCGGACCAGGTCTGCCGCGTATGGTCGTCCGGCGTCTGCGGGTTCGTCGGGGCTGGGCGCCCAGTTCCCCGCGCCCCTTGGGTGGGCTGCTGTACCGGTGTCTTCAAGCGCACCCGCCAGCAGCAGCGACGCCCGACCCCCGTCCTGCTTCCGCAGCAGCCTGATCGCATCGGCCGCCGCCGACGTTGACGTCACCGCGATCGCGTCCGCCGCCGCACCGAAGGCGGCAGCCAGCGGAACCTCGTAGCCCGGCGTCACGGTCAGCAGTTCCGCCGCCGGCCCCAGCAACCCCGTGAGGCGGTCCTTCGCGCCGAGCAGCGCGCCGGTGCCGTCCTTGCGGCGCAGGCCCAGCGCCAGCGCCTCGTGTCGGGCCTGCGTCGCCGCGCGCCTGCGTTCCGCCGCCGTCGCCGCCTCGCGGGCAGCCGTGAGGGCGGCCTCCGCCTCGGCGAGCTGCTGCTTGGCGGTCTCGTGCTGCTCGGCCAGTTCCGCATCGCCTGCGTCCAGGCCGTCGACCTCGGCCTTCAGGGCCTCGTACTCCTCCTGCGCGGCGAAGGCCCGCTCCTGGGCCTCGTCGCGCGCGGCTGCCAGGCGCTCTATCTCGGACTGGGCGGCAGCCGCACGCGAGCGCGCGGCGTTGACCTGGCCGTTCAGCCGGGCGAGGCCCTCGCGGCGGTCGGCGATGGCACGGGCGACGTCCTTCAGGCGGCGCTCTTCGAGGGCGAGCTCGCGTTCCAGTTCGGCGCGGTGGGCGACCGTGTCCTCCAGGGCCCGTTCGGCCGCCTCAAGGGCCGCTTCCAGCTCGGCCTCCTGCTCCCGGATGCGGGCGGCCTCGCGTTCCATGTCCTCGGGGTCGCGGCCCCGGCGCTCCTCCGGCGGTGCGGACGTCGCGCTCTTGACGCGCGCGTCGGCCAGCGAGATCGTGCCGCGCACCCGTTCCGCGAGCTGGGACAGCTCGTACCAGGTCTGCTGGGCCCGCTGCAGGCGCGGCGTGAGCTGCCGTACCTCGTCCTCAAGGAGCGCTTCGCGCTGCAGGGCCTTCTTCAGCTCCTGCTCGGCGGCTTCCTTGCGTTCCTTCAGCGCGGCCTCGTCGGCGATCTCGGCCTGGAGCGCCTCGCGGAGTCGTACGAGATCGTCGGCCAGCAGCCTCAGGCGGGCGTCGCGCAGGTCCGCCTGGATGACGGCGGCCCTGCGCGCCACCGCGGCCTGGCGGCCCAGCGGCTTCAGCTGCCTGCGCAGCTCGTCCGTCAGGTCCTGGACGCGCGCGAGGTTGGCCTGCATAGCGTCCAGCTTGCGGAGGGCCTTCTCCTTGCGCTTGCGGTGTTTGAGGACGCCGGCGGCCTCCTCGATGAAGGCGCGGCGGCCCATGGGATCGGCGTGCAGGACGGAGTCGAGCTGGCCCTGGCCGACGATGACGTGCATCTCACGGCCGATGCCGGAGTCGGACAGGAGCTCCTGGATGTCGAGGAGGCGGCAGGTGTCGCCGTTGATCTGGTACTCGCTGCCGCCGTTGCGGAACATGATCCGCGTGATGGTGACCTCGGAGTACTCGATGGGCAGCGCCCCGTCGGAGTTGTCGATGGTCAGCGACACCTCGGCGCGGCCCAGCGGCGGGCGGCCGGTGGTGCCGGCGAAGATGACGTCCTCCATCTTGCCGCCGCGCAGCGACTTGGCGCCCTGCTCGCCCATGACCCAGCTGAGCGCGTCCACGACATTGGACTTGCCCGAGCCGTTCGGGCCGACGACACACGTGATTCCCGGCTCGAACCGGAGCGTGGTCGCCGAGGCGAACGACTTGAACCCGCGGAGGGTCAGGGCCTTCAGGTGCACGCCGCTGGACTCTACCTTCCGGGGGTGTCTCGCTCCATGAACCCACGGTTTCACCAGTGAACGTCCAGGGCACACCAGACGTTAAAGAGGGTGAAAGGATGCGCGGGCCATCAAGGCGGGGGCAAGAAAGAAGGGACGCCGAAGCGTCCCTTGCAACTTCTGACGGCTGGCTCGCCAGTCGCCTGACAACTTAGCGGTTGGATACGGGCAGCCCAACCACTGCTTGTGCTGTCGTGGAGCGATGCAGTGATCAGGTGAGCGCAGGCTCCGCCTGGTGTGCGTCGATGCTCTCCATGATCCTGTCGTGAGAAGCGGCAGCCTGCAGAGCGTCCTTCTCCGCCTGGATCCGTACGAGTTCGGATTCGAGGTCCTGGACGCGCTGCTGGAGCCGTCGCATCTCGGCGAGGAGTCGAGGGTCGGAGCCGCCGACGTAACCGAGAAGCGCCTTTGCCATGATGGATGGTCCTCCACACTGAGTGACCGACCGATGCGGTGTGGGTCGTGAGGGATTCGCACCCGCCGTTGCTTGGCAGGCCTGGAGTTGTGCTGCCGTTCAGCCATGCCAAACAGCTAAGGTGCGCGGGGCTTTCAGCGTCTCACCAAAAAGTTTGACGGTCAACACGATCACGCCCCGTATTCGCGGGCAACCCGGGGGCGCGCGGCCGGAAAGCGGCGGCGCTGCGACTCCTGCGGGCCCTCAGGGCGTGGCGATCATCCTTACGGCGGGAGCCTGCCACTGCAACCGGGTTCTTGGCAACCACCTGCTCATTTCTGCTCGGGGCAGTTGCCGGTGGCACGTCCCTCCGCTTGCACCGGGGCCGCTTCGCAGAACCGGCTCAGCGGATGGCGAAGCCGTCGTAACCCCCGCGAGGTGTGTCCCAGATCTCGGTGACGCCGTCCACGCGCCCGGGCGTGTCGTCACCCTGGAGCCAGTCCAGAAGCCCCTCACAGCCCTCCCGGGGACCCTCCGCGACCACCTGGACCCGACCATCGGCCAAATTGAGAGCAAAACCACTCAGGCTGCCGATCTCCAGCGCCTTGGCCCGCGTGAACCAGCGGAAACCCACACCTTGGACGCGTCCACGCACCCAGGCGACCAGCCGTACATCCTCGCTCATGAGTGCAACCTAACGGGCCAATGTCTCTTCGAGCACTTCCTCCTCGCGCGCCATGCGGTACCGTCCCCACCCAATGCATCTCATATGAAACTCACTCGATCGTGTGAGTTCTGTGAGGACGTTGAGACTGCACGGACGAGGAAGGCCAGAACATGGGACGCCACCGACGCTCCGCCGCCGGCCGCGCCGCCAGGGGCCGCGCCACGGGGATCACACATACGGACGGCTCCTATACGGAGGGCCACGACCCGCTGGACTCGTACACGGGCGACCGCCCCGTCAGAGGCATCGCCCCCTATCTGAACCCCGAGGCGTACGCCGAGGCCTACGCGAGGAGTGACGCCTACCTCTTCGCTACGGACGACGAGTACGACTCGTTCACCGATCCCGCGACGTTCCCGCCCGACGCCGACTTCGACTTCCGCGGCGACACCGCGGCCTTCGCGAGCGAGGGCTTCACTCCGGACGCCGGCTCCCGGCGCCCCGCGAGCGGCTCGCACCGCCGCCGCAAGAAGAAGGCCGCGGCGCCGGTGAAGACCGGGCTCCTCGGCGTCTCCGCGGCGGTCGCCCTGGGCACGGTCGCCGTCGCCGCGGGCGTGGTGCCCGGCATCGACAACTACCAGCTCGGCGGGAGCAGCGGCACGGACAAGGTGCAGGCCGCCGACACCCCGACCAACTCGCCGAGCGAGCAGGGCGGCACGTCCGGCAGCGCCGAGAGCCATGACGACGGCTCCTCGACCAGCCGCGACGTCGAGCGGCCCGCTTCGCCGTCCCCGTCGACGTCGTCCGCCGCGCCGACGAAGACCCCGTCGAAGAAGCCGTCGGCCACGCCCAGCGCGAAGCCGAAGGAGACCCCTTCGCGTACGGCCACGAAGGCGCCGGAGAAGCAGAAGACCAGCGCTCCGGTGGTGGTGTCCGCGGAGACCGCCGCCGCGGCCGAGGTGCTCAAGCTCGTCAACGAGGAGCGCGCCCAGGTGGGCTGCAGCGCGGTCTCCGCCAACAGCGCCCTGGCCGACCTGGCCCAGAACTTCAGCGAGGACATGGCCCAGCGGGGCTTCTTCGACCACACCGACCCCACCGGGGCGTCCCCGTGGGACCGGGCGGCGAAGCTCGGCGTCACCGACCTCGGCGGCGAGAACATAGCCCGCGGCCAGGCCGACGCGGCCGCGGTGATGGAGGCCTGGATGAACAGTCCGGGCCACAAGGCCAACATCCTGAACTGCGACTTCAAGACGCTGGGCGTCGGCGTGCACTTCGGCGCCGGCGGGCCGTGGTGGACGCAGGACTTCGGGTACTGACAGGCCCCGGACGCGTCGGAGCGCGCCGCGTCCCGGCCGTCAGTCCTCGGCGGGCCCCAGCGGACGCAGGGCCGACCTGTAGTCGCCGGTGGTGACGAGGTTGTCGATGACGTGGACCATGGCGGGGATGCCGGGGTCTCGGACGATCAGGTTGTCCCAGCCGTAGAAGTACCGGCCGCCGAGGTTCTCCCCGGTGTCCTTCCAGCGGTCCATCAGACGGCGGGCCTCATCGAGGGTGGTGACGGTCCCGGACCACCGCTGTCCGTCGGCGAACGTCACCCACATGTCGACGTCGCAGACCTCGTCGAGTTCCTCCCCCGCGCCCGGGACGAAGCAGATCTCGTATGCGTCCCTGCGCACCCGGTAGAACGGGCCGTCGTACACACTTCCCCCCACGCCAAGGCGCCGTCCCCCGGTGGCCGGCTCGGTGAGCAGGCTACTGCGGGGGCGGCGCCTCGCGCGCGTTCATTACGACGCCGCTCAGGCGGCCACGCGGCCCCGCGCGAACACCTTCGCCGTCTCGGCCACCCGGCGCCCCAGGTGCTCGGCCGTCGCCACGTCGGCCTTGTGGACGGCTTCCGGGCCCTGGTCGGCGTTGGTCTGGGCGGCGGCGCCGGCGAAGACGCCGAGGCGGTTGAGGTCGTTCTCGGAGCCGGCGCTGTGGTTCCAGCCGGGGAGCAGGCCGAGGTTGATCCAGTGCATGCCGAGCTGGGCGGCCAGGATCTGGAAGAACTGCAGGGTGTGCAGCTTGTCACCGCTCTTGGAGGCGGAGTTCGTGAAGCCGGCGGCCAGCTTGTCGGTCCAGGCCTGGTCGGCCCAGCGCTTCGAGGTCGCCTCGGCGAAGACGTGGAAGGCGCCGGATGCGGTGCCCATGTAGGTGGGCGAACCGAACACGATGGCGTCCGAGGAGTCGAGGGTCGCCCACTGCTCCTCGGTGATCTCGTCGACCTTGATCAGGTGCACCTCGGCACCGGCCTCGACGGCACCGGAACGGACGGCCTCGGCGATGACGGCGGTGTGGCCGTAGCCGGAGTGGTAGGCGATGGAGATGACAGGGGTGGTCACGTGCGTACTCCTCAAATAGGCAGCTCACTGGCGATGACGAAAGGAAAGCACTAACTTCTGGTTAGTGCAACCTGTTGGTTAGCGCTGCACTGGAGTACGCTTGAGGTATGGACATCACGCAGGACCGCACGGCGACCCAGGACCTGCCGTACAACGTGTTCGCCAAGGCCTGCCCTTCGCGCGGCACGCTGGAGCACGTCACGGGCCGCTGGGGCGGGCTCACGCTCGGCGCCCTGTACGAGGGCTCGCTGCGCTTCAACGAGCTGCGCCGCCGCGTCGACGGCGTCAGCGAGAAGATGCTGTCCCAGACGCTGCACGCCCTGGAACGCGACGGCCTGGTGCACCGCGAGGCACAGCCGACCAATCCGCCACGCGTGGACTACGAGCTGACGCCATTGGGGCGCGAGGTCGCCGAGCGGCTGCTGAGCCTCATCCACTTCGTGGAGGGGCAGATGGACGGCGTACTGGAAGCACGCCGCCGTTACGACGAGACGCGCGGCGCCCTCTGACACTTCGGGCAGAAGTAGCTGGACCGGTTCATCCACGGCCGGCGCCGCATGGGCGTACCGCACCGCTTGCACGGCAGCCCTTCACGGCCGTACGCGTCCAGCGACCGGTCGAAGTACCCCGACTCACCGTTGACGTTGACGTACAGGCTGTCGAAGCTCGTGCCGCCCACCGCGAGGGCGGCGTTCATCACGTCCCTCGTGTGGCCCAGGAGTTCGAGGGTGCGCGGGCGGGTGAAGGTCGCGGTCGGGCGGTCGTAGTGGAGGCGGGCGCGCCAAAGGGCCTCGTCCGCGTAGATGTTGCCCACGCCGCTGATCAACGACTGGTCGAGCAGGGCCCGTTTGATGGTCGTGCGCTTGCGGCGCAGGGCCTGGTGGAAGGCCTCGTCGTCGAAGAGCCCGTCGAGGGGGTCGCGGGCGATGTGCGCGATGACGTCGGGCAGGCCGCCCGGGGTGTTGTCGTGCAGCGACAGGCCGCCGAAGGTGCGTTGGTCGACGAAGCGCAGTTCGGTGCCGAGGGCGTCCGCGAAGCGCACCCTGATCCTGAGGTGCTTCTCGTCGGGCGCCGTGTGCGGCTGCACCAGCAGCTGACCGCTCATGCCGAGGTGGGCCAGGATGGACTGGTTCGTGTCCTCCAGGGGCAGCCACAGGTACTTGCCGCGACGGCTGGGGGTGCCGATGCGGTGCCCCTTGAGACGGTGCGCGAAGTCGTCAGCGCCCGCGATGTGACGGCGTACGGCACGCGGGTGCAGCACCTCGGCGTCGGCGACCGTACGGTGGGCGACCCACCGCTCCAGACCGCGCCGGACGACCTCGACCTCGGGCAATTCGGGCATGGGATCCCCCGTACACCTGCGTGGACCCGTAAGGCCCGTTCTACACCTGCGCGGCCCGCCGAGGCCGCTCAATGGGCCGAGCGCCCGCCCCACGGCGGGGTACGGGCGCTCGGATCGCGCTGTTCGGTCAGGCGGAGGCCGACGCGTCGGCGTCGGGCTCGGCGGCAGCCTGGGCCGCCTTCTTGGCCCGCTCGTCCGCTGCGGCCTTGATGGACCGCCACGCGGATTCCGCGGCCTGCTGCTCCGCCTCCTTCTTGCTGCGGCCGGTGCCGGTGCCGTACGAGACGCCTCCGACGCGGGCGGCAGCAGTGAAGGTCTTCTCGTGGTCGGGGCCGGTCTCCGTGACCAGGTACTCGGGGACGCCGAGCCCCTCGGTCGCGGTGAGCTCCTGGAGACTGGTCTTCCAGTCCAGGCCGGCTCCGAGGTTCGAGGACTTCTCGATCAGGGGGTCGAACAGGCGGTGCACCAGCTCCGCCGCCGAGTCCAGGCCCTGGTCGAGATAGACCGCGCCGATCACCGCTTCCAGGGTGTCGGCGAGGATGGACGCCTTGTCCCGGCCGCCCGTGCCCTCTTCACCGCGGCCGAGCCGGATGAAGGAGCCCAGGTCGAGCCCACGGCCGACCTCCGCCAGCGCACGCGAGTTGACCACCGCGGCCCGCAGCTTGGCCAGCTGGCCTTCGGGCAGGTCGGGGTGGGTGCGGTACAGCGTGTCCGTGACAACGAGACCGAGGACGGAGTCCCCGAGGAACTCCAGGCGCTCGTTGGTGGGCAGGCCGCCGTTCTCGTACGCGTACGACCGGTGCGTCAGCGCACGCACCAGAAGGGCGGACTCGAGCTTGTACCCGAGCCGCCCTTCCAACAGCGTGTGGGACGAGGCCTGGTTGTCCGCCTTCTTCCTGGCGTTTGGGTCCGCCTTGGCGTCATCCGCCTTCTTCGGGGTGGACACAGTGCCTCTCACCAGCCGCTCAGACCTCGAGGACCTGGCGCTTGTTGTAGGTGCCGCACGACGGGCACGCGATGTGCTGCTGCTTGGGCTCGTGGCAGCGCTCGCACGCAACCAGGGTGGGGACCGCAGCCTTCCACTGCGACCGGCGGTGGCGCGTGTTGCTGCGCGACATCTTCCGCTTCGGAACAGCCACGGCTACTTCTCCTGCTTCTCGTCGACGCCCGCTTCGGCGCCGCTCATCTCGTCCTTATCGCCGGATTCGAGCGAACCGGCGAGTCCCTGCAGTGCCGCCCAACGGATGTCGACGGCGTCATGGTGGTGGTCCGGGTCGTCCGCAAGGCGTGCGCCGCACTCGGCGCACAGACCTGGGCAGTCGTCCTGGCACACCGGCTGCATCGGCAGTGCGAGCACCACCGCATCGCGCAGCACGGGTTCGAGGTCGAACAGGCCGTCCTCGAGAAAGAGCCTGTCCTCGTCGTCCTCGGCGTCGTCGCCGGGTTCCGCACCGTGGTGGTGACGGCCCCGATCGTCGGCGTCAGGGTACGAGAACATCTCCTGGAAGTCCGCTTCGACGTCGAGCTGAAGCGGCTCCAGACACCTTACGCACTCCCCCTCGGCCTGTGCACGGGCGGTGCCTGTGACGAGCACACCTTCCATGACCGACTCGAGTCGGAGTTCGAGCTCCACCGGGGCGCCTTCCGGCACTCCGACCACTCCCTGGATACCGAGATCCTTGGGAGCGTCGACCTCGCGGGTCAGGCGCTGCAGCGCACCAGGCCGCCGGCCCAGCTCGTGTGTGTCGAACACGAGAGGGTTGCGGTGGTCGAGGCGGGCTGTCACGCCATTCCTGCTTTCGATCTGCTGAGCTCAGGGGGTCACTGCCCTGCGGTGTTCCCGGGCAGCGTTGATCGCGGACGTACGCGCGACCGAAGAGCCAGGATACTGGACCTTTCGCTCACGGCCCAATCCGGTGGCTCTTTACTGGCCCCGCCCCTGCTCGTAGGCCCGCAACTGCTCGGCACTGATCATGCTGGTGTCGAAGAGGCTGGTCTCGTCGAGGGCGTAGCCCTGGCCGCCCTGCGCGGTCTGCTGCGGGACCTGGTGCTGGGCTGCCTGGTTCGGGTCGTAGGCGGCCTGCTGGGGGGCGTAGCCGGGGTAGCCGTAGGGGTCGGCCTGCTGGTAGCCGTAAGGGTCCTGCTGGCCGCCGTACGTCTGCTGGTAGCCGCCGTACGGATCGGCGGTCTGCTGCTGGTAGCCGTACGCCGGCTGCGCGGTCTGCGGGTCGTACTGCGGCTGTGGCGGTACGGCTGCCGCGGCCGGCTCGGCGGGGGCGGCCGGGGCGTCCTGCTCCGCGAGTGCGGCGAGGTCGGCGAGGTAGTCGGCGTCGCTGGAGTGCTGGACGGTGCTCATGTCGTCGGCGAGGGCGCCGAGGTCGTCGGTGGCGATACGGCCGTGCAGCTTCTGCCGGCCGCGGCCGACGGCCTCCAGGGTCTTGGCGAGGACCGCTTCGAAGGCGCCGAGCTTGACGTCGACGTACTCGTCGGCGGTGCGGCGCAGGGTCTCGGGGTCGTGGCTGCGCTCGGGGGCGTCCTCGTCCTCGTAGCCCTGCTCGTCGGTGCCGGGGCCGGTGCCGAGGAGCTTCTCGCGGCCGCGGCCGACGGAGCCGAGGGTCTTGGTGAGGACGACCTCGAAGTTGGCGAGCTTGGAGTCGACGTAGTCGTCGGCCTCCGCGCGGATCTCCTCGGCCTCCTTGCGGGCCTCGGCGAGGATGCGGTCGGCCTCGGCCTGGGAGCGGCGGGCGACCTCGGTGTCGGAGATCAGCGAGCCGCGCTCGGCATGGGCGCCCTGGATGATCCGCTCGGCCTCCTGGCGGGCCTGCTCGACCATCTGCTCACGGTCGCCGATCAGCTCCTGGGCCTGGGCGAGGGAGCCGGGCAGGGCCGCGCGGACCTCTTCCAGCATCGAGAGCAGGTCGGCGCGGTTGACCACGCACGAGGCCGACATGGGCATCGACCGGGCGCCGGAGACCGCGGCCACGATCTCGTCGAGCTTCTTCTGCACGTCCACCTGTGCTCGCCACTCTCTACAGCTGTGTTGGAGACGGACGGGACGACTGTAGCCCCATCAGTCCTTGCGCAGGCGCTTGTTGAGAGCCTCCAGGACCACCGGGGGAACCAGGTGGGAGACGTCGCCGCCCCAGGTGGCGACCTCCTTGACCAGGGAGGAGGACAGGAAGCTGTAGGTCGGGTTGGTCGGCACGAAGAGCGTCTCGACGCCCGACAGACCGTTGTTCATCTGCGCCATCTGCAGCTCGTAGTCGAAGTCGCTGACGGCACGGAGGCCCTTGACGATGGCCGGGATGTCGCGCTGCTTGCAGAAGTCGACGAGGAGGCCGTGGAAGGCCTCGACCCGGACGTTCCCGTACTCGGCCGTGACCTGGCGGATCAGATCGAGCCGCTCGTCGACCTCGAACAGGCCCTTCTTGGCCTTGTTGATCATGACGGCGACATAGACCTCGTCGTACAGCCTGGAGGCGCGGGAAATGATGTCGAGATGTCCGTTGGTGATCGGGTCGAACGACCCGGGACAGACGGCGCGGCGCACTTGTGATCCCTCGCTCTCCGGTCCGGTCATCGTGCGTCTTCGCACGTAGAGGCGGCGCGACCGTACCAAAACGTTCCCTCGCCGTAGCGGCGGGCCCGGATCGCCTCGAAACCGTCCGGCCACCTGAACTCGCCGCCTCTGGTGCTGCGCTCCACGGTGACGAGAGCGTCCGGGGTGAGCCAGCCCCCAGAGCGGAGTGTGAGCAGAATCTCGCGAAGATCGTGATCTGTGACTCGGTACGGCGGGTCGAGGAAGACGATGTCGTACGGCTCGGTCGGCGGCGGTGACTGGATGATCTGTTCGGCTTTGCCTGCGATGACCTGAGCGCCGGGGAGGCCGAGATTCTTGACGTTCTCGCGGACGATGCGGGCGGCACGGGCGTCGGCCTCGACGAGGAGGGCGTGGCCGGCGCCGCGGGAGAGGGCCTCCAGGCCGACTGCGCCTGAACCTGCGTAGAGGTCGAGGACGCGTTCGCCGTCCAGAGGGCCGCCCAGGAGGGACTGCCAGGTGGAGAAGAGACCTTCGCGTGCGCGGTCGGAGGTGGGGCGGGTGCCGGTCCCTGGCGGGACGGCCAGGCGACGTCCGCCGGCTGCGCCGGCGATCACGCGGGTCATCTTCGGTCCTTGGTCGTGGGCGGCTTTAGGTTCAGTGTGGCTGGTCGCGCAGTTCCCCGCGCCCCTTAGGGAGTCTCCCTCACCCCTTCTCCAAGTACTGCTCCCTCTCCTCGTCCAAGAGGGCGTCCAGGGCCGTCCGTAGTCCGGGAAGCTGCGTCAACTCCGGGTCGGCGGCCACCAGCCTCGCCGCCTCCTCCCTCGCCTCCGCGATGATCTCCTCGTCCTCGATGACCGTCAGGACCCTCAGACTGGACCGGGCGCCCGACTGGGCCTGCCCCAGGACATCGCCCTCACGGCGCTGTTCCAGGTCGATGCGGGACAGCTCGAAGCCGTCCAGGGTGGAGGCGACCGCGTTCAGGCGCTGTCGGGCCGCACTGGCCTCCGGCATCTCGGTGACCAGGAGGCAGAGGCCCGCCGCCGAGCCCCGGCCCACGCGGCCGCGCAGCTGGTGGAGCTGGGAGACGCCGAAGCGGTCGGCGTCCATGATCACCATCGCCGTGGCGTTGGGGACGTTGACGCCCACTTCGATGACCGTCGTGGCCACCAGCACGTCGGTCTCGCCGGCGGCGAAGCGGCGCATGACGGCGTCCTTGTCGTCCGGGTGCATCCGGCCGTGCAGGACCTCGACCTTGAGACCGCTGAGCGGACCCTTGGAGAGCTGGTCGGCCACGTCGAGGACCGCGAGCGGCGGGCGCTTCTCGGCCTCGTCCTCGGGGGACTTCTTCTTGCCGGTCTTCTTGGGGTCGTCCTCCTCGTCGCCGATGCGCGGGCAGACGACGTACCCCTGATGGCCGTTCGCGACCTCTTCGCGCACCCGCTCCCAGGCGCGGGCGAGGAAGTGGGGCTTGTCGGCGGCCGGGACGACGTGGGAGGCGATGGGTGAGCGACCGGCGGGCAGCTGGTCGAGCACCGAGGTCTCCAGGTCACCGAAGACGGTCATGGCGACCGTGCGCGGAATGGGCGTCGCGGTCATGACGAGCAGATGCGGGGGCTGCTTGCCCTTGCCGCGCAGCGCGTCGCGCTGTTCGACGCCGAAGCGGTGCTGTTCGTCCACGACCACCAGGCCGAGGTCGTGGAACTGCACCTTGTCCTCGATCAACGCGTGGGTGCCGATCACGATCCCGGCCTCTCCGGTGACCAGGTCGAGCAGGGCCTGGCGGCGGGCGGCGGCTCCCATGGAGCCGGTCAGCAGGACCACCTTCGTGGCCTGCTCGGCGCCGCCCAGCATGCCGCCCTCGGCCAGTTCGCCCATCATCTCGACGATGGAGCGGTGGTGCTGCTGGGCGAGCACCTCGGTGGGCGCGAGCATGGCGGCCTGACCGCCCGCGTCGACCACGGCGAGCATGGCGCGCAGGGCCACCATCGTCTTTCCGGAACCGACCTCTCCCTGCAGCAGCCGGTGCATCGGGTGCTCCATCGCCAGGTCGTCGAAGATCTCCTTCGAGACCTTCTGCTGGCCCTCGGTGAGAGTGAAGGGCAGGCGGTCGTCGAAGGCGGCCAGGAGGCCGTCGGGGCCTGCCTTGCGGGCCACGGCCGGAAGTTGGGCGTCGGCGTGGCGGCGGCGGGCGAGGGCGACCTGGAGGACGAAGGCCTCGTCCCACTTCAGGCGCGAGCGTGCGTCCTCGATGTCCGCCTTGGTGTGGGGGCGGTGGATCTTGAGGAGGGCCTCGGGGAGGGAGACCAGGCCCCGGCCCTCGCGCAGGGAGTCCGGGAGGGGATCGACGGCCTCCTGTGCGCTGGGGAGGACCGTCTGGATCGCCTTGCCGATCTTCCAGGACTCCAGCTTGGCGGTGGCCGGGTAGATGGGGATCAGGGTGCCCGCCCAGGTCTCCACGGTTTCGTCCGAGTCGCCGCGCAGCAACTCGTACGCCGGATGCGCCAGTTGCAGACGGCGGTTGAAGACGGAGACCTTGCCCGCGAACATCGCGCGTGTGCCCGGCAGGAGCTCCTTGTGGGGCTTGTGCACGCCGTTGCCGAAGAAGACCAGCTGGAGGCGGCCGCTGCCGTCCGTGATGGTGACTTCGAGGCGCTGGCCCTTGCCTCGGGGGGCCTTGGTGGAGGCGAACGTGTGCAGGCGGGCGTCGGCGACCTGGGCGACCACCGTGACGTGTTCGTCCATGGGAAGGTCGGCGAGGTGGGTCAGCTGGCCGCGCTCCTCGTATCTGCGCGGGTAGTGGTGCAGGAGGTCGCCGACGGTGTGCAGGCCGAGGTGCTCGGCCATCACCTTCGCGGTGGGAGGGCCGAGCACTTTCTTCAGTGGTTCTTCCAGTGCGGGCACGAGATCCATTCCACACCACGGCACTGACAATGCCGTACAGCTCGCACCGGCCACGATGGTAAACGTCCCGGAAACCCCTGGTCAGGCGGCTCGTTCCGGCCCTAGGATGGCGCGCTCCGGCCATCCTTTCCGCGGTCACCGCCTCACCGGGGCCGCCCGACCCCGCGCCGTCGCGACAGTCCCCCCGCCGGCGCAGCGACGATGGACTCCCAGACCTCACAGTCAGCTCAGGCACCTCAGCCGTCCCAGTCACCTCATACGTTCCAGGTCGACCTGCGTGGTCTGGTGGACCTGCTGTCCCATCACCTCTACTCCAGCCCGAAGGTCTATCTGCGCGAGCTGCTGCAGAACGCCGTCGACGCCATCACCGCCAGACGCGCCGAGGAGCCGGGCGCGCCGGCAGCCGTCCGGCTGTACGCCGAGTCGGGCGCCTTGCGGGTCGAGGACTCCGGGATCGGGCTCACCGAGGCGGATGTGCACACCCTCCTCGCGACCATCGGGCGCAGCTCCAAGCGTGCCGAGGGGCTCCAGGCAGCGCGGTCCGACTTCCTGGGGCAGTTCGGCATCGGGCTGCTGGCCTGTTTCGTGGTCGCCGAGCGGATCCGGGTGGTCAGCCGCAGCGCCCGTACGCCCGACGCGGCGCCGGTCGAGTGGACGGCGACGGACGACGGTTCGTACACCGTGCGGACGCTGCCGGACGACGCCCGCCCCGAGCCGGGCACCACCGTGCACCTGGTGGCGCGGGCCGGGGCGGCCGAGTGGCTGGCCGAGGACCGGGTGCTCGCGCTGGCCCGGGACTTCGGTTCGCTGCTGCCGTACGACGTGCGGGTCGGCGACGAGGCGGTCACCGATCTGCCGGCGCCCTGGGACCGGGCGTACCCCTCCCCCGCCAACCGGCGGGTGGCCCTGGCCCGGCACTGTCACGACCTGTTCGGTTTCACGCCGCTGGACTCGATCGCGCTGGACGTGCCGCTCGCGGGGGTCCGGGGCGTGGCCTACGTCCTTCCCTCGGCGGTCAGCCCGGCCCAGCGGGCGGGTCACCGTGTCCACCTCAAGGGCATGCTGCTGACCGAACGGGCCGAACAGCTCCTGCCCGACTGGGCGTTCTTCGTGCGCTGCGTGCTCGACACGGACAGCCTGCGGCCGACGGCCTCGCGTGAGGCGCTCTACGAGGACGAGACGCTGGCGGCCGTACGGGAAGCGCTGGGCGAAAGGATTCGGTCCTGGCTGACCGGCCTCGCGGCCGGTGATCCGGAACGGCTGGCGGCCTTCCTGGCCGTGCACCACCTGGGGGTGAAGTCCCTCGCGCGGCACGACAAGGAGATGCTGCGCACGATGCTGCCGTGGCTGCCGTTCGAGACGAGCGACGGGCGGCTGTCCCTGGAGGAGTTCGCGCAGCGGCACCCGGTGGTGCACTTCACGCGGACCGTCGAGGAGTACCGGCAGGTGGCGCCGATCGCGTCCGCGCAGGGCGTCGGGGTGATCAACGGCGGTTACACGTACGACAGCGAGCTCGTCGAGGCACTGCCTTCGGTACGGCCCGGGACGGTGGTCGCCGAACTGGACGCGGACACCGTGACCGCGCACCTGGACTCCGTCGATCCTGCCGAGGAGCTGGCCCTGTCCGGCTTCCTGGCGGCCGCGCGGGCGAAGCTCGACCCGCTGGGCTGTGATGTCGTCCTGCGCGCCTTCCATCCGCTGTCCGTGCCCGCGCTGCATCTCGACGACCGGGCCGCCCGGCACGAGCAGGCGCGTGCGGAGGCACAGGAGCAGGCCGACGACCTGTGGGCGGGCATCCTCGGCTCGCTGCGCGGCAGCGCCCCACGCGCGCGTCTCGTGCTCAACCACCTCAACCCACTGATCCGCAGGATCGGTTCCCTGGGCGACGCCGAGCTGATCGGCACTGCCACCGAGTCCCTCTACGGGCAGGCCCTGCTGATGGCGCAGCGCCCGCTCAGGCCCGCCGATTCCGCGCTGCTGAACCGGGCCTTCATCGGTCTGCTGGAGTGGGCCACGAACGGCGAGGAGGGCCGCTGATGAGCGGAATCGACGGGACCGCGGCCTTCGACTCGCTGCGCCGGGCGATGGCGGAGAACTCCGACGAACCGGAGGGCCCCGCCCGCAACGCGCGCGCGGAGCAACTGCTCGCCGAGGCCGAGAAACTGAACATCCCGCTCGCCGTGATCGAGGCGCTCGGACACCAGCTGAAGGTCTACAACTACAGCTCCGAGAAGGACAAGATGTTCGTCCCCTTCGCGCGGCTGCTGCGCATGTGGGACGAGCGGCCCGAGGACTTCGACGAGTACGAGACGCACTCGCTGCACTGGGTCTTCAAGTGGATGTCGTCCGGCATGCTCGACCAGCCGCACATCCCGCTGGCCTCGATCGAGAAGTGGCTCGGCGAGATGGAGCACCGCTACCGGCTCGCCGGGCACTCCGAACGGGCCGTGCGCAGCGCAGAGTTCAGCGTGGCCGCGCACGTCGGGGACGTCGCGCGGGCCGAGCGGGCGTACGGCGCCTGGCTGGCCGCCGACCGGGACAGCATGGCCGACTGCCACGCGTGCGAGCTGCACGGGCAGGGCTGGTGGCAGGCGGAGCGGGGCCGGGACGCGGAGGCACTCCAGCTGTGGCAGCCCGTCCTGGAGGGCGAGTTCACGTGCGCCCACGAGCCGCACACGGTCCTCGCGTCCTCCCTGGTGCCGCTGCTGCGCCTGGGCCGCGTGGACGAGGCCCGCGCCAACCATCTGCGGGGCTTCAGGCTCGTGCGGCCCATGGAAAGCATGCGCGGGGCGTACGCCGATCACGTGGAGTTCTGTGCGCTGACCGGCAACGAGGCGCGCGGCCTGGAGCTGCTCGCGGAGCGGCCGGCGTACTTCACGGACGACGGGCATCCGCGCAGCAAGCTGGAGTTCATGACCGTGGTGGCCCTGCTCATGGAGCGCCTGGCCGCACTCGGGCTGGGCGGCCGGCAGGTGCCCGGGCCGGCGGGCCGTGACTGGACCGCTCGTGAACTCGCCGCCCGCGCGCGCGGGGAGGCCCTCGCGCTGGCGGCACGCTTCGACGAGCGCAACGGCACGGCGCACACCAGCGAACGGGCACGCGCGCGTATGGCACAGCGGCCGCTGGTGGAGCGGCTGCCGCTGGGGGTGCGTACGGCGGTACGGCCCACGGTTGTGGCGGCGCCCGCGGCGGCTCCAGCCGACGCGCCCGAGACCTCCGAGGCCGACCTGCCCGCGCTGCTCGCCGAGGCACGACGCCTGTCGGACACCCTGCAGCCGAACGCCATCGAGGCCTGGGCCGCCGTCTCCCGGGCCGCCGAGGGCGTCGAGCTGACCGCCCTCGACCGCGCCGAGATCGCCGACCACCGGGCGATGGACCTGGGCCCGCAGGGCATCCCCTTGTTCGACGAGGCCGCCGGGCTGTACGCGGAGGCGGGCGATCCCGGGGAGGCTCTGGCGGCACGCGCGCGTGGAGCGTACGTCCGCGCGCTCTCGGGGGAGGTGGCGCAGGCCCTCACTGCGATCGCCGACCTGTACGACCAGGTCCTCGCGCTGTACGCCGACGACGGCACGGGCGTGCGTCAGACGGCGGCCGTGCTGATGAGCCGGGCCCGGATTCTGATGCGGCGCGTCCACGAGACGGCCGAGGACGCGGTGGAGGAAGCGGCAGTCGCCGAGGCCAGGGCCGCCGCCCGGGAGGTGCTCGCGCTCGTCGACGGGCGGGGCGGGGACGACGTACGGCTCGCCTCGCGGGCCGCGGAGGCGCAGGCGATGCTCGCGGAGCTGGCGGCGCTCACGGGGGACGTGCAGGGGGCCGCCGAGCTGTTCGCGCGGGCCTCGGCGGCGTTCGTCGGGGCGGGGTTGCCGTGGTTCGCGGTGGAGTACGAGGCCCGGCTGGCCGGGCTCGCGCACCATCTCGGCGACACGGCGGAGGCCGAGCGGGCGCTGCGGGCGGCCCTGGAGCACGGCGGTCCGCATCTGGAGGCCCCGGGGCGGGCCCAGCTGCACCTCCAGCTGGCCGAGGTGCTGGGCGGCAGGGGGTTGTCCGAGGAGGCCGCCGAACACGCCCTTCAGGCGGCGCACTGGGCCGACGAGGCGGGCGAGAGCCGCACGCTGGGCGCCTGGGCGCGGCATCAGCTCGGCGGGTTCCTGCTGCGCCAGGGGCGGTTCGCCGAGGCCGCCGAGGTGCTGGAGTCGACGCTGCCCGACCTGACCGCGACGACGCACGGCGACGGGATGGTCGTCCAGACGCAGTGGTGGCTCGGCGACTGTCTGAGCGAGCTCGGCGAACACCGCGCGGCGGCCGAACGCCGGCTGCAGGCCGCCGAGATCGCCCGGCACTGGCCCGAGCAGCACGACCACGCCACGCTCGCCCACCTCGCCGCCGAGTCCCTCGGCCACGCCGGTCTGCTCGTCGAGGCGGACCAGGCCTACACGCGCGCGGGTGCCCTGTGGCGCGAGCTCGGGAACATCCACGGCCTCGTCCGCTCCTTGCGCGCACGCGCGTGGCTTGCGTTGCGGGAGGAGGACAGGGACGACAGGGCATACGAGTTGATGGCGAGCGCGGTCCGGGAGTGCGCCGCGGCACTCGACGCGGCGGCCGACGACGAGGGCCGGCAGCGGCTCACCGCCGAGCTCGGCCACACCCACCGGCAGTTCGGCGACCTCCTCGCCCGTTCCGCCGCGGAGGACGCCGAGGACGAGTCGATCCGGGCCGCTCTGGAGGAGGCGCTGTCCCAGGTGACGGAAGCCGTCACGGTGTTCGCCACGCTCGGCGACGACGCCCTGCACAGCCGTACCGGAGCCGAACTCGCGGCGGGCTGGCTGGAGGCCAACCTGAGCCGTCCGGACCGGGCAGCGGCACGCGCGCGTGCGGTGCTGGCGGCGTACGACGGCGCCGACGAGGACGAGGCCGCTCAGGAGCGCCGGACGGAGGCCGGGCAGCTGCTTCAGGTGGTGGAGGAACGGGACACGGAACAGCGCCGCTGAACGGCTGACCGCGCGCCGCGGCGCTCACTCCACGCCGATGAGCAGCAGCGCCCCTTGCCGCCCGCCCCGGTACACCACCGTGTCGACGGCGAGGTACGACTCCCGCACGCGTGCCTCCAGATGCGCGGCGATCGCTTCGGGCGCCTCGTCGCCGAGGACGAGGGTGACGAGTTCACCGCCGGCCGCGAGCATGCGGTCGAGCACGGCCTCCGCGGTGGCCGTGACGTCCGAGCCGATCACGGCCACGTCGCCGTCGACGAGGCCGAGGACGTCGCCGGCCTGGCAGATCCCGGCCATGGTCCAGGACTGGCGCTCGGCGACGGCGACCTCGGCGTAGCGGGTCGCCCCGGCCGCCGAGGTCATGGACACGACGTCCTCGTCGAAGCGCCGCTCGGGCTCGTGCACGGCGAGCGCCGCGATGCCCTGGACGGCCGAGCGGGTCGGGATCAGCGCCACGCGGATGCCGTCGGCGCGGGCCTGTTCGGCTGCCGCGGCCGCGGTGTGGCGCAGCTCGGGGTCGTTGGGCAGCAGCACGACCTCGCGCGCGTGGGCGCGCCGTACGGCCTCCACGAGCTCCCCGCTCGCGGGCGGCTCCCCGGGGCGCGCGAGGACGGTGGTCGCGCCCGCCTCACGGTAGAGCCCGTCCAGGCCCTCACCGGGCACGACGGCGACCACGGCACGCTGGACCCGCTCGCGCGGCGGCCGCTCGGCGCCGGTGGTGTGCACATCACCGGCGCCGAAGTGGGTGATCCGGATCCGGTACGGCCGCCCGGCCTCGACCCCGGCTTCCACGGCGGCCCCGGCGTCGTCGACGTGCACATGCACGTTCCACAGCCCGTCCCCGCCGACGATCACCAGCGAGTCCCCGAGGCCGTCGAGCCGCTCCCGCAGCCGTGCCACGGCCGCGTCCTCGGCCTCCAGCAGGTAGATCACCTCGAAGGCGGGGCCGCCCGTCTGCACGACGTCGGTGCACTCCTCGGCGTCGGCGCGGGAGGGGCCGTCACCGACAGCAGGGGCCGTATACGAACCGCCCTCCACGCGCGCGTGCACCCCGGGTACCGCGGCGACCGCTTCCCCCGTGAACGTCTCCACCAGCGCGCCCAGCACCGCGACCAGTCCCCGCCCGCCGGCGTCGACCACTCCCGCGCGCTCCAGGACCGCCAGCTGTCCGGGCGTCGCGGCGAGCGCCGCACGCGCCCCCTCGTAGGCTGCCCGCGCGACCGCCCCGCAGTCGTCGCCGTCGGCCCCGCCGGCCGCGTCCGCGGCGGCCGAGGCGACCGTGAGGACCGTGCCCTCGACGGGGTGGGCCACGGCCCCGCGGGCCGAGTCGGCCGCGTGCCGCAGGGCGAGGCGGAGACCGGAGCCGTCGGTATGGGCGCTGTCACCGTCCGTGGCGAGCACCTGAGCCATGCCGCGCAGCAGCTGGGCGAGGATCGTCCCGGAGTTCCCCCGGGCGCCTATCAGAGCCCCGTGGGCCATCGCGCGGGCGGCGTCCGCCAGGGTGGGCTTGCCCACGTCGTACGCGGTGAACACGGCCTCCACCGCCGCGACCGCCGACTCCACCGTCAGATACAGGTTCGTCCCGGTGTCCCCGTCGGCCACGGGATAGACGTTGATCGCGTCGATCTCCTCACGCGCGCGACCGAGGGACTCCAGCGCGAGGCCGCACCAGGTGCGCACCGCGAGAGCATCGAAGAATGTCTGCGGCACCTGCGCCACCTGCGCCTCCTCGGACTGCTGGACGTGGGACGCAGCGTAGACCCAGGACCGGTGCCCGCCGGAAGAGGGCCGGGAGCGGGCCCCTGAGCAGCCATGGTAGTTTCGTTCTACTGGCGCAGCCGTTGTATGCTGCTCCGGTTGCCCGATCCAGATCGGGCCGTTCCCCTGGCAACGCCACTCAGATCTCTGATCCTAGATCTCGATCCCGGCCTGCCGGGATTAACCGTAAGTGCATCTGAAGTCTTTGGAGTGACCCGTGGCTGCCAACTGCGACGTCTGCGGCAAGGGGCCGGGCTTCGGCAACAACATCTCGCACTCGCACCGCCGTACGTCCCGCCGCTGGAACCCGAACATCCAGCGCGTCCGTACCGTGGTCGGCGGGACGCCGAAGCGCGTGAACGCCTGCACCTCGTGCATCAAGGCCGGCAAGGTCTCGCGCTGACGCTCAGCTGAGCGCGCGGCCACCGCTGGTTCGCCGCACGAAGCCGGTCCACCTCTGGTGGACCGGCTTTTTGCTGTACCCACTTGCTGGACCCACAGAACCGGCCGAGCCCAGGATCAGGGCGTCCTGAACCGCCACCCGTGATCCACCGGCCCGATGCCCCCGCCGAGCGCGAACCCGGCCCTGATCGCCCCGGTGACGTACTCCTTGGCCGCGGCCACCGCCTCCGGCACCGGCAGCCCCTTGGCGAGCCCCGAGGCGATCGCGGAGGCGAGCGTGCACCCCGTCCCGTGCGTGTGCCGGTTGTCGTGCCGGGGCGCCCGCAGCCAGTGCTCCTCGGAGCCGTCCGTGAGGAGGTCAACGGCGTCGCCGGGCAGATGCCCGCCCTTGATCAGCACCCATCGCGGCCCGTACGCCAGAACGGCCGCCGCGGCCTCCCGCAGCTGCTCCTCCGACTCGACGCGCACGCCCGTCAGCTGCGCCACCTCGTCCAGGTTCGGCGTCGCCACGGTCGCCACCGGCAGCAGCTTCGTACGCACCGAATCGAGCGCGGAAGCCGCGAGCAGCGGGTCCCCGTGCTTGGACACCCCCACCGGGTCGATCACCGCCGGCGCGTCCGTCCCGCCGAGCAACTCGGCAACCGTCTCGACGAGTTCGGCCGAGGCGAGCATCCCCGTCTTGATCGCCTGTACGCCGATGTCGTCGACGACACTGCGGTACTGCGCCCGCACGGCCGCCACCGGAAGCTCCCAGGCCCCCTGCACGCCAAGGGAGTTCTGGGCCGTGACCGCGGTGATCACGCTCATGCCGTGCACACCGAGCGCGAGCATCGTCTTCAGGTCGGCCTGAACGCCCGCTCCCCCGCCGGAGTCGGAGCCCGCCACCGTCAGCACATGGGGGATCATGACTCGATGTCCCCGCCGAAGTGGTCCCAGCCGCCCTTCTTGGTCCACGGCGCCCCGTCCACCGTCACCTGGGGCAGCGCCGAGGGGTTGAGGACCTCGCCGATGACCTTCCAGCGGGCCGGGAGCTTCACGTCCGGCGGGAACGTCGCCACGATCGCGTGGTCCTCTCCCCCGGTCAGCACCCACTGCATGGGGTCGACGCCGACGGCCTGCCCGATGTCGTTCATCTGGGTCGGAATGTCGATCGCGCCGGAGCGGATGTCGATACGGACCTTGCTGGCCTCGGCGATGTGCCCGAGGTCGGCGATCAGCCCGTCGCTCACGTCGCACATCGCGGTCGCGCCGAGCCCCGCGGCGGCCGGACCCGCGTGATACGGCGGCTCGGGGCGCCGGTGCGCCTCCACGAAGGCGCGCGGCGAGCGGAAACCGCGGGCGAGCACGGCGTATCCGGCGGCGGACCAGCCCAGCCAGCCGGTCACCGCGACGAGGTCGCCGGGCTGCGCACCGGCCCGGGTCACGGGCTCCTGGTTGCGCAGATCGCCGAGCGCGGTGATCGACACCATGATCGAGTCACCTCGTACGACATCCCCGCCGACCACCGAGGCGCCCGCGACCTGGCACTCGTCGCGCAGCCCGTCCATCAGCTCGCTCGGCCAGGTCACCGGGAGTTCGGCCGGCACGACCAGGCCGAGCAGCAGCGCGGTCGGTACGGCGCCCATGGCGGCGATGTCCGCGAGGTTCTGCGCGGCGGCCTTGCGGCCGACGTCGTACGCCGTGGACCAGTCGCGGCGGAAGTGCCGGCCCTCCAGCAGGATGTCGGTGCTGGCCACGACCCTGCGGTCGGGCGCGGCCACCACCGCGGCGTCGTCGCCGGGGCCGACCCGGACCGCCGGGGTGGTGGTGAGACGGGAGGTGAGCTCCCTGATGAGCCCGAACTCACCGAGCTCACCAACAGTGCCCTTCATTGCCCTTACGCCCCTTCTGTCCCTGTCCGCACCCGGTCGCGCGTCACTACTGTCCTCGCTACGGTCGAGATGTCCGTCAACTTCTGTCGTGCCTGCACCCCGGCGCGGCGACCGTGGCCACCGCAGGTCTCCCCGCGGCGAGCGGCGACGCGATACCGTGGCGTTCCTTTTCCCCACATGATCCTCGTGGCCGCCCTGGAGGTTCCGTGGTACAGGCGTACATCCTGATCCAGACGGAGGTCGGCAAGGCGTCGACCGTCGCCGAGACGATCAGCAAGATCCCTGGAGTCATCCAGGCCGAGGACGTGACGGGACCGTACGACGTCATCGTGCGCGCCCAGGCCGACACAGTCGACGACCTGGGTCGCATGGTGGTCGCGAAGGTCCAGCAAGTGGACGGCATCACCCGCACCCTGACCTGCCCGGTCGTGCATCTGTAGCCCCCGTCTACCCTTGGCCGGTGAACGTTTTCCGTCACCGGCACACTTCTGTCCTCGGGCTGCCCGCACTCGTCCTGCTGATCACCGCCTCGGGCTGCTCATCAGCAGACGACAGCGCGTCGGCGGCGGTTCCCGGCCCCGGCGCGAAGGCCGGGCAGCTGTGCCGGAACCTCGACAAGGTACTGCCGGCCGAGGTGGACGGTGAGAGCCGTGAGGACCCCTCGCCCGCGTCCGCGCTGACCGCGGGCTGGGGGAACCCGGCGATCATACTGCGGTGCGGTGTACCGCGACCGCCCAAGATGCTCGACCCCAAGGTGGCCGAGGGACGGGACCCGGACGCGGTGCCCGGTGGGGTGGAAGGCGTCAAGTGGCTGATGGAGAAGCAGGACGGCGGGGACTACCGGTTCACGACCGCGAGCCGCCTCGCGTACGTCGAGGTCACCGTGCCGGAGGGCCGGGACAGTTCGGGTGTGCTCATCGACCTGGCTCCGGCCATCAAGAAGGCGATCCCGGAAGGGATCGCCGACTGAAGGGTGCGCATCCGGACGGTACGGGCTCCTACCTGAGCCCGGTGGACCGCCGGAGCGCCGCCTGGATCAGCTGGTCCACGAGGTCCGGGTAGCTGATCCCGCTCGCCTGCCACATCTGCGGGTACATCGAGATCGGCGTGAAGCCGGGCATCGTGTTGATCTCGTTGATCACGAACTCCCCGTCCTCGGTGAGGAAGAAGTCCGCCCGGACCAGTCCCTCGCAGCTCGCCGCCTCGAAGGCGTCCACCGCAAGCCGCTGGACCTCGGCCGTCTCCTCGTCCGTCAGGGGCGCCGGCACGATCCCCGGGGTCGAGTCGATGTACTTGGCCTCGAAGTCGTAGTACGCGTGGGCGTCCGGCGGCGGGATCTCGGCCGGTACGGAGGCACGCGGGCCGTCCTCGAACTCCAGGACGCCGCACTCGATCTCCCGGCCGCGCAGCGCCGCCTCGACGAGGATCTTCGGGTCGTGCCGCTGGGCCTCGGCGATCGCCTCGTCCAGGCCGGACAGGTCCTCGACCTTGGTGATGCCGATCGACGAACCCGCGCGCGCGGGCTTCACGAAGAGCGGCCAGCCGTGATCGCCGGCGAGGTCGACGATCTTCTTGCGGGCGGCGGACTGGTCCTGCTCCCACTCGCGCGGCCGGATCACCACGTACGGGCCCACCTTGAGCCCGAACGAGGTGAACACCCGCTTCATGTACTCCTTGTCCTGGCCGACGGCCGAGGCGAGCACGCCGGAGCCGACGTACGGCACCCCGGAGAGCTCCAGGAGGCCCTGGAGGGTGCCGTCCTCGCCGTACGGGCCGTGGAGCACCGGGAAGACCACGTCGATCTCTCCGAGGGCCTTGGGCACCGATCCGGGCTCGCTGTAGACCACTTCGCGGTTGGCCGGGTCGACGGGGAGCACCACGCCGCCCTCGCCGGAGTCGGTGAGATCCTCGACCTCGGGCGTACGGCGGTCGCTGATCGCCATCCGTTCCGGTTCGTCCGCGGTGAGCACCCAGCGGCCTTCCCGAGTGATGCCGATCGGCAGGACGTCGTACTTCGCCCGGTCGATCGCGCGCAGTACGGCGCCGGCGGTGACCATGGAGATCCCGTGCTCGGAGCTGCGACCGCCGAACACGACGGCCACACGCGGCTTGCGGGGCGGCTGGCCAGGGCTCTGGGGGAGGTTCTCGGTGCTCATATCGCGATGAGCGTACCCGCCCGTAGGGGCCGAGTCAGCGTCCGGGCCGCGTGTGGGCAAAGGGCGCGCCGGTGCCCTTCGCTCAGCGTCGTTCGGGCTTCGCGCTGCGCGACATCAGCTCCTTGAGGGCCACCACAGGCGGCTTGCCCTCGTGGACGATGCCCACGACCGTCTCCGTGATGGGCATGTCGACGCCGTGCCGGCGGGCCAGATCCAGCACGGACTCACAGGACTTGACGCCCTCGGCGGTCTGCTTGGTGACCGCGATGGTCTCCTCCAGGGTCATGCCCTTGCCGAGGTTGGTGCCGAAGGTGTGGTTGCGGGACAGCGGCGAGGAGCAGGTCGCCACCAGGTCGCCGAGACCCGCGAGACCGGCGAACGTCAGCGGGTTGGCGCCGAGCGCGACCCCGAGCCGGGCGGTCTCCGCCAGGCCGCGGGTGATGAGCGAGCCCTTGGCGTTGTCGCCGAGCCCCATGCCGTCCGCGATGCCGACCGCGAGGCCGATGACGTTCTTCACGGCACCGCCCAGCTCGCAGCCGACCACGTCGGTCTCGGTGTACGGCCGGAAGTACGGCGTGTGGCAGGCGGACTGGAGTCGCTGGGCGACGGCCTCGTCCGTGCAGGCCACCACCGCGGCGGCCGGCATGCGGGCCGCGATCTCGCGCGCGAGGTTGGGCCCGGTGACGACGGCGATGCGGTCCTGGCCCACCTTGGCCACGTCCTCGATGACCTCGCTCATCCGCATCGCGGAGCCGAGTTCGACGCCCTTCATCAGCGAGACGAGGACCGTGCCGGGTGCGAGCAGCGGGGCCCATTCGGCGAGGTTTCCGCGCAGTGTCTGCGAGGGGATCGCGAGGACGGTGAAGTCGGCGCCGTGCGTGGCCTCGGCGGCGTCCGGCGTCGCCCGCAGGTTCTCCGGGAGTTCGACGCCGGGGAGGTAGTCGGGGTTCGTACGGGTGGAGTTGACCGCTTCCGCGAGGTCGGCGCGGCGGGCCCACAGGGTCACCTCGCAGCCGGCGTCGGCGAGAACCATGCCGAAGGCGGTGCCCCACGATCCCGTGCCCATGACGGCCGCCTTGACGGGCTTGCTCACGTGCCCTGCCCCTCTTCCTGCTCGGCCTTCACCTGCTGCGCCTGCCGGTTCTGCGCGGCGGTCCTGCGCCGCTGTTCGATGCGCTCCTGGCGCGGGTCGTACGGCGTCTCGGGCGCCTTCTCGCCGCGGATCTCCTCCAGCTGGCGGGTGATGGCGGCCATGATGACCTCGGTGGCCTCCTTGAGCAGGTCCGGGGTCATCTCCTTGTCGTAGAAGCGCGAGAGGTCCACGGGCGGGCCGGCGAGCACCCGGTGCGTCTTGCGCGGAAGGATGTTGGCCTTCTTCGCGTACGGCGGCAGCAGCTCGTTGGCGCCCCACTGCGCGACCGGGATCACCGGGCACTTGGTCTGCAGTGCGACGCGGGCGGCACCGGTCTTGCCCGTCATGGGCCACTGGTTCGGGTCGCGGGTGATGGTGCCCTCGGGGTAGAACGCGACGCACTCGCCGCGCTCCACGGCGTCGATCGCGGCCCGGAAGGCGCTCAGCGCGTCGGTGGTCTCCCGATAGACGGGGATCTGCCCGGTGCCGCGCATCGCGGCGCCGACGAACCCCTTCTTGAAAAGCCCGCTCTTCGCCAGGAATCGCGGGACCCGGCCGGTGTTGTACTGAAAGTGCGCGTACGCGAAGGGATCGATGTGCGAATTGTGGTTCACCGCGGTGATAAATCCGCCCTCGGCCGGAATGTGCTCCATTCCACGCCAGTCCCGCTTGATCAGAACCACCAGCGGCGGTTTGCAGAGCACCGCGGCGAAGCGATACCAGAAGCCGATTCTGCGGCGGGGCACGCGGACACCTTCCTCTAGGGATCAAGGACATCGGGCCGGGGGGCCGCACAAGTGTCGCCCCAGGCCGCCGGTCTGTCGAGAACACCGTACGCCTCGCCGCCGTGACCGCCAGATGCCCCTGGTGACGGCTGAGTGACAATGGCCGCGACAAGAGAGGGACGTAACGCTCGTGCAGTGGACCTTGGTCATACCCCTGAAGCCCTTGGCGCGGGCGAAGAGCAGGCTCTCGGACACCGCGGCGGACGGGCTGCGCCCGGGCCTGGCCCTCGCGTTCGCGCAGGACACGGTGACAGCGGCACTGGCCTGCCCCGCCGTGAAGGATGTGGCCGTCGTCACGGACGACACCCTGGCCGGCCGCGAGCTGGGCGCACTGGGCGCCCACATCGTCCCCGACGAGCCGGGCGACGGCCTGAACGCGGCGCTGGCCCACGGCGCGGCCTTCGTGCGCTCCTCCCGCCCCGAATCCGCCGTAGCGGCCCTGAACGCCGATCTCCCCGCCCTGCGCCCCCTGGAATTGGCCCGGGTCCTCGAGGCGGCGACGGAATTCCCCCGCGCTTTTCTCCCCGACGCCGCGACAATCGGCACGACGCTGCTGGCCGCGGGTCCGGGCCAGGAATTGCGTCCGGCATTCGGCACGGATTCCCGTGCCCGTCATCGCACGTCGGGGGCCGTGGAACTCTCCCTCACCGACGTGGACTCCGTACGCCAGGACGTGGACACCGGAGACGACCTGCGCGCGGCGCTGGCGCTGGGCGTGGGGCCGCGTACGGCCGCGATGGCGGCAAGGCTGCTGATCACAGGGCCGTAGGCCGAGCGCCCCGAAGGGGCGCAAGGCTCAGGGGCGCGGGGAACTGCGCGACCGGCCCCCACTGCGCCGCACCCGCCAGCCGACACATCGCGGCACCCCGGTGGAGCGCATACGCTGACCACCATGCAGGCCACCGCTTACACGTACGACGCCGACACCCGCTCCGGCAGCGTCCTCCTCGACGACGGCACCCCCATCCCCTTCGACACCCCCGCCTTCGACGCCGGCGGCCTGCGACTGTTGCGCCCCGGCCAACGGGTCCGCATCGAGACGGAGGGCGAGGGCGAAGCCCTGCGGATCACGCTGGTGACACTGCAGACCCTCTGAACACGCCGCGGGCCGGGCTCCCTACGGAGTCCGGCCCGGCGCGTGAGTGCCCTTGCGGTCGGTTTACCTGCTGCGGGTGCCGGCCCGCTTGGCGGTCGACTTGCGCGCAGTCGACTTCTTGGCGGGCGCCTTCTTGGCGGTCGCCTTCTTCGCCGGGGCCTTCTTGGCCGTCGCCTTCTTGGCGGTGGTCTTCTTCGCCGCGGTGGTCTTGGCGGCGGCCGTGGTCTTCTTCGCCGGCGCCTTCTTCGCGGTGGTCTTCTTGGCGGCGGCCGTGGTCTTCTTGGCCGTCGTCTTCTTCGCGGTCGTCTTCTTCGCCGCGGCCGCCTTGGTGGTCTTCTTCGCGGCGGCCTTCTTGACCGTCGCCGCGGCACCACCGGTCAGGCTGCCCTTGGGCGCCTTCTTGACGGCGACCTCGCCGCCCCGCGGGAGCTTCTTCGAGCCGCTCACCAGGTCCTTGAAGCCCTGACCCGCACGGAAGCGCGGAACGGAGGTCTTCTTGACCCGAACCCGCTCGCCCGTCTGGGGGTTACGGGCGTAACGAGCCGGGCGGTCGACCTTCTCGAACGAACCGAAGCCGGTGACCGAGACCCGCTCACCCGCGACGACCGCGCGGACGATCGCGTCCAGTACGTGGTCGACAGCATCGGCGGCCTGCTGGCGGCCGCCCATCTTGTCGGCAATCGCTTCTACGAGCTGCGCCTTGTTCACGTCTTCCCCTTCGGAGACATCGCCAGAACGAAAGTGTTCAAGCTTTTTCGCACGTTAGGCAGATATATACCGCAAATCAAACACGAAACGGGCTAATCACCCTTGTGCCGCAACAGACTCGGCGATCTCGAAGATGTTCAGCGTTCCTCTTCGGGGAATCGCCCCTCGTCGAGGTCCGCGATGAACCGCTCCAGACGCCTTGTCGCTTCGGCGACGTCGTGCTTGGCCGCGGCCGTAATGACCAGCAGCTTCCGGGCCAGCGCCATCCGTACGCCCTCCGGGACTTGCAGTGCGCGCACCCTTGCGTGCGCTTCCTTGAGTTGGTCCGCGACTGCCGCATAGAGCTCGAGTTGGCCGTCGTGTTCCATGCACAGATTGTGCCATCTGGGGCGAGTTGTCGCCCGCCAGGGGTGCAACTCCGGCCTCAAATGGCCTTCCGGGCACTTGCGGAAGCCACGGCTACATCACTCGCGTACCCCGGCAACCCCCCTCCTAACGTGGGAAGTTGAGCGCCGCACCGAACGGCGCAGGGCCGTTCGGGTGCAGACATGGCAGTACCCCCGATCGGGGCCGATCGGGGGTACGGAGGGGGTGTTGCGGTGTCCGAAAGTCGCCTTGCGCGCGGGCCTCGGATCAGACCTCGAGCGTGCGCGGCTTGAACGACGGCCGCTTCGCCTCGTAGGCGGCGATGTCGGCCTCGTTCTGCAGGGTGATCGAGATGTCGTCGAGGCCGTTCAGCAGCCGCCAGCGGGAGTTCTCGTCCAGCTCGAAGGAGGCGGTGATGCCCTCGGCTCGCACCTCACGAGCCTCAAGGTCCACAGTGACCTCAGCGGTCGCGTCCTTCTCCGTGAGCTCCCACAGCGCATCCACGATCTTCTGCTCCAGAACCACCGTGAGCAGGCCGTTCTTGAGCGAGTTGCCGCGGAAGATGTCGGCGAAGCGCGAGGAGATGACGGCCTTGAAGCCGTAGTTCTGCAGCGCCCACACCGCGTGCTCGCGGGAGGAGCCGGTGCCGAAGTCGGGGCCGGCGACCAGGACCGTGGCGCCTTGGCGCTCGGGCTGGTTGAGGATGAACGTCTCGTCCTTGCGCCAGGCCTCGAACAGCCCGTCCTCGAACCCGTCCCGGGTGACCTTCTTGAGCCAGTGAGCAGGGATGATCTGGTCGGTGTCGACGTTGGAGCGGCGCAGCGGGACGGCCCGGCCGGTGTGCTTGGTGAATGCTTCCATGGCTGATCAGACTCCAGCGGGCGTACGGGTCTCGGCGTCGGACAGGTCGGCCGGGGAGGCCAGGTGGCCCAGGACCGCGGTGGCCGCCGCGACCTGCGGCGACACCAGGTGCGTACGACCGCCCTTGCCCTGCCGGCCCTCGAAGTTGCGGTTGGAGGTGGACGCGGAGCGCTCACCGGGGGCCAGCTGGTCGGGGTTCATGCCCAGGCACATCGAGCAGCCCGCGTGCCGCCACTCGGCGCCGGCCTCCTTGAAGACGACGTCCAGGCCCTCGGAGACGGCCTGCAGACCCACCCGCGCGGAGCCCGGGACGACCAGCATCCGTACGCCGTCGGCGACTTTGCGGCCCTTCACGAGCTCGGCGGCGGCGCGCAGGTCCTCGATGCGGCCGTTGGTGCAGGAGCCTACGAAGACGGTGTCCACCTTGATGGAGCGCAGCGGCTGTCCGGCCTCCAACCCCATGTATTCCAGGGCCTTTTCGGCGGCGAGGCGCTCCGAAGCGTCTTCGTACGAAGCCGGGTCGGGGACGGACGCCGAAAGCGGCGCACCCTGGCCGGGGTTGGTGCCCCAGGTGACGAACGGCGACAGCTCGGAGGCCTCGATGACGACCTCGGCGTCGAACTCGGCGTCCTCGTCCGTCTTCAGCGTCTTCCAGTACGCGACGGCCGCGTCCCAGTCCTCGCCCTTGGGCGCGTGCGGGCGGCCCTCGAGGTAGTCGAAGGTGGTCTGGTCGGGGGCGATCATGCCCGCGCGGGCGCCGGCCTCGATCGACATGTTGCAGATGGTCATCCGGGCCTCCATCGAGAGCTTCTCGATGGCGGAGCCGCGGTACTCCAGGACGTAGCCCTGGCCGCCGCCCGTACCGATCTTGGCGATGATCGCCAGGATCAGGTCCTTGGCGGTGACGCCGTCGGGCAGCTCGCCGTTGACGGTGATGGCCATGGTCTTCGGGCGGACCAGCGGCAGCGTCTGGGTGGCCAGCACGTGCTCGACCTGGGAGGTGCCGATGCCGAACGCCAGGCCGCCGAAGGCGCCGTGCGTGGAGGTGTGGGAGTCACCGCAGACGACGGTCATGCCGGGCTGGGTCAGACCCAGCTGCGGGCCGACGACGTGTACGACGCCCTGCTCGACGTCGCCCAGCGGGTGCAGGCGCACGCCGAACTCGGCGGCGTTCTTGCGCAGCGTCTCCAGCTGGACCCGGGAGACCGGGTCGGCGATGGGCTTGTCGATGTCGAGGGTCGGGGTGTTGTGGTCCTCGGTCGCGATGGTCAGGTCGAGCCGGCGCACCTTGCGACCGCTCTTGCGGAGGCCATCGAAGGCCTGCGGGCTGGTCACCTCGTGCAGCAGGTGCAGATCGATGAAGAGGAGGTCGGGCTCGCCCTCGGCGCGCCGGACGACATGGTCGTCCCAGACCTTCTCCGCGAGTGTCCTACCCATCGCTTTCCCTCCGGCCGGTTTACGGTCCACCGGCCCAACTAGAGATCTTGAGAAGGCGGCACCGCCCGCGCCCCTGTTTCCGGGCGTCCGCCGCCAGGCCCGTTCTGGTTTACGGGCCGCTCTGCCTTCGTTCTTCCAGAGTGGCGTGTTCCACGGAAAATTGAACTTGCGTTTCACAGAGTGAGACGCGAGTATCGTTTCATGGACAACAGTAGCGGCGTCGGCGTTCTGGACAAGGCAGCCCTTGTCCTGAGCGCCCTGGAGTCCGGTCCGGCCACCCTCGCAGGGCTCGTCTCGGCCACCGGACTGGCACGACCCACGGCCCATCGACTGGCCGTGGCTCTGGAACACCACCGCATGGTGGCGCGTGACATGCAGGGCCGTTTCATTCTCGGCCCTCGCCTGGCAGAACTGGCCGCGGCGGCCGGTGAGGACCGTCTCCTCGCCACGGCGGGCCCGGTCCTCACCCACCTCCGCGACGTCACGGGCGAGAGCGCGCAGCTCTACCGACGCCAGGGCGACATGCGCATCTGCGTCGCCGCGGCGGAGCGTCTGTCCGGTCTTCGGGACACGGTCCCGGTCGGCTCGACGCTCACGATGAAGGCGGGCTCCTCCGCGCAGATCCTCATGGCGTGGGAGGAGCCGGAGCGCCTGCACCGGGGCCTGCAGGGCGCCCGCTTCACGGCCACCGCGCTCTCGGGCGTACGACGCCGTGGCTGGGCCCAGTCGATCGGTGAGCGCGAGCCGGGCGTCGCGTCCGTCTCCGCGCCCGTACGCGGCCCGTCGAACCGCGTGGTGGCCGCCGTATCGGTCTCCGGCCCCATCGAACGCCTGACCCGCCACCCGGGCCGTATGCACGCCCAGGCGGTCATCGACGCCGCCGCCCGCCTCTCCGAGGCCCTGCGCCGCTCCGGCTGACGGCTCTGGAACTCCCGGGAAACGCGGGGAGGGCCTGCCTCAACGCCGCGGCAGGCCCTCCCCGTCCCCCGATCCCCCCGGTCATCCGGCTTCTTCGGTCACCTTCACCTTCGCCTTCGCCGACCGGTGCGCGAACCGGTCCTTGGCGTAGCGCCCCCGCCGCTCCAGCGGCACCTGGCCGTGGGCCCCCGCGAGGCCGAACGCCGGCATGTCGAAGTAGATCGACTCGTACGACCCCTCGGGCACCACGTACGCCTCGTGCCACAGGCCCACGTGCCCGCGCACCTTCCCGGCCCGCTCCTTGCGGTTGACGACCGCCCAGGCCCGGTGGTGGAACAGGTCCGGCGAGTGCGCGTACGTGTACAGCTTCTCCTTGGACTCCCAGTACTGGACGACGTAGTACGTCCGCGGCGAGGCCGTCAGCAGCACGTGCCCCAGCAGCCCCCGGTCACGGTCCCGCGCAAGCTCCCCAAGCATGCGGAACATCGACAGCATGACCGGCAGCCACTGGTGCACCGCCCAGAAGTGATTGACCCGCATCCCGATCAACAGGACCACCACGTCGCCTTCGGCATCCGCGGTCGTACGGCCCGGCACCGGCTTCGCGAACATGGCAGCCCCCTGATTCCCTCATCGGATAGCGGCACTATCCTTCTCGTCGATGCTTGGATAGTGACACTCCTCAAGGAAAGGCGCAAGAGATGAGGCTGGCAGAGCTGAGTGAGCGCAGCGGTGTGTCCACGGCGACGATCAAGTACTACCTGCGCGAAGGGCTGTTGCCGCCGGGCCGCCAGGTCAACACCACGACCGCCGAGTACGACGAGGAGCATCTGCGCCGGCTGCGGCTGGTGCGGGCGATGATTCAGGTCGGTGGGGTGCCGGTGGCGAAGGTGCGCGAGGTGCTCGGGCACGTGGACGACGACTCCCTGCCCCGCGCGATCCGCCTCGGCGCCGCGATGTGGGCGCTGCCGCAGGTACCGGAGCCGGACGAGGACGACGAGTACGTCCGGGCCGCGCACGAGGAGGTCAGCACACTCCTGGACCGGCTCGGCTGGCACAACGCCAAGCGGCTTTCGACCATCTCCCCCGCCTACCGCTCACTGGTGGTGTCGGTGGCCGCGTTCCGCCGGCTCGGCTACGACTGGGGGTCCGAACTGATGGCGCCGTACGCCGAGTTGATGCACCGGACAGCCGTCCTCGACCTGGACAACATGGAGACGCACCCCTCGGAGGAGGAGCGGATCGAGTTCGCGATCCTTGGGGCGATCATCAACGAGCCGATCCTGCAGTCGCTGCACCGACTGGCCCAGGAGGAGGAGACGACACGGCGGTACGGGTTCGACGAGTAGCCGACGGACACAACGAAGGCCCTCCGCCGAAGCGAAGGGCCTTCCGGTTGTACCCCCGACCGGATTCGAACCGGCGCTACCGCCTTGAGAGGGCGGCGTGCTAGGCCGCTACACAACGGGGGCGTGGAGCCTGCGTTTCCGCAGGTCCGAGCTGGTCTACCTGGACTCGAACCAAGACTAACTGAACCAGAATCAGTCGTGCTGCCAATTACACCATAGACCAATGTGGTTTAGACCAGTCAGTACCCCCGACCGGATTCGAACCGGCGCTACCGCCTTGAGAGGGCGGCGTGCTAGGCCGCTACACAACGGGGGCCCTAGCGATCCCGAGTTGATCGAGATCAGTACCCCCGACCGGATTCGAACCGGCGCTACTGCCTTGAGAGGGCAGCGTGCTAGGCCGCTACACAACGGGGGCTTTGCAGATGAGCTCTGCGAGCTGGCCTACCTGGACTCGAACCAAGACTAACTGAACCAGAATCAGTCGTGCTGCCAATTACACCATAGGCCACTGGAACGCAAGCCCCTGAGGGGGATCTTGTTCTAGTTCGCTCCTCCGGGTTTCCGGCCTTTCGGCCCGCTCCCCGGCGGCGCAGGAAGAACATTACCCGAAGGTGGACGGGGCTCCAAAACGGGTATCCGCGCCAAGAAGCGCGGGGAGTTCGGCGAGGGAGGCGATCCGGTGCGGTCTGCCGTCCCCCGGAGTGGGCGCGTCATCGCCGGTGTACGCGCCGTCACGGTCGATCCACACCGACAGCAGTCCCGCCTCCGCGGCACCGCGCCCGTCGATCTCCGGGTGGTCGCCGACGTACGCCACCTGGTGCGGGGCGAGCTCCAGAGCGGCGCAGGCGGCGTGGAAGGCGCCTGCCTCCGGCTTGGAGACACCGAGCTCGGCCGCGCACAGGACGGCCTCGAAGCGGTCGTACACACCGAGGGCCCGCAGCTTGCGGTCCTGGACATGGATGCTGGAGTTGGACAGCACCGCGTGCCGGTGGCTGGCGGCGAGGGCGTCCAAGGCCGGCAGGACGTCCGGGAAGAGGCTCCAGACGGTCTCGTAGTGCGCGATGTACCGCTGGAACCACGCGTCGGCCTCGGCGTCGCCGAGCTCCTCGCCCAGGAACACCCGCACGCGGTCCCGGCGCTGCCCCTCGAAGGACACCTCACCGGCCGAGAACCGCGCCCACTGCACGTCGGTGATCTCCCGCCAGCGCACGATGGCCTGCTCGACGCTGTCGTACGCGTCCAGCAGGCCCTCGGCCGCCAGATGCAGGCGCATTCCGGCGCGATCGGCGCTTGTGTAGTCGAAGAGGGTGTCGTCGACGTCCCAGACCACGGCTTGGATCGGCATGACACCGACGGTACTGCCGGACGGCTGGGGGTTCGGGGGTTATCCCCCGATGAAGGCAGCGTCGAAGAGGGTGTCGTCCACGTCCCAGACCACGGCTTGGACCACGGCCCGAATGCTCATGATCCGACGGTAACCCGGACGCCGGGAGCGTGTCCCTCAGTTGACCGTCGTCGTGCCGGTCACCGTGAGGGCGGGGCCCTCGTTGTCGCGCGGCTCCGCGGTCAGCTTCCAGGTGTACGTGCCCGCGACCCGGCGGCCGTCGCTCCAGGAGCCGTCCCAGGTGGCGCGGACCGCGGCGCCCTTCGTGCTGCCGGTGAGGGTGCGGACGGCCGTGCCGGAGCCGTTGCTCAGGGTGAGGGTCCAGGTGGCGGGCTTGTTGAGCTGCCAGACGGGCTGCCAGGGGGTCATCGAGGTCGAGCCGGCAGGGGGCGGGTCCGTCTGGGCCTCCATCTGCGCGAGCGGCGAGGCAGGGACGCCGCTGGGGACGATCGACACCTCGCCGTACGTGCCGTTGAGGTAGGCGATGTGGCCGCCGAAGCGGTCGACGGCCCAGCGGCCGTTGCTGCCTCCGGTGTTCTGGTCCGCGGTCGGCAGCTTGACCAGGGTGCGGGTGGCAGCGGCGCCGGTGTGGAAGTCGGTGAGCAGCAGTTCGTGCGTGGTGCGGTTCTCGCGGAGCAGGAAGCCGTCGGCGAGGCGGGCCGGGCCGTTGTCGGCCGGGACCGTGATCTTCCGGCCCGTCGCCCGGTCGTAGACGCCCGCGGTGGAGCCGCAGGACCAGTACAGCCAGGTGTTCACGGCCTGGATGTCGGTGGGGGTGCAGGGGGCGCCGGTGGCGATCGTGGCCGCCGTCTGGCCGGTCTTGAGGTTCTTGCCGACGACCGTGCCCTGGGTACTGCCGGGCGTCCACATCGTCTGGCCCCAGACCGCGGCGGCGGTGCGCGCGCGGCTGAGGGCGGTCTCGCCGCCGGTGGTGCCGTTCGGGAAGTCGACGACCTTCTGGGTGCCGGAGGCGCCGTTGTAGAGCACATAGCGGCCGCTGCCGCTGGGGATGCGGCCTCGGGCGTCGCCCGTGGGCTCGTTGCGGCTGGTCGTGGTGTCGAGGCCGACGCTGATGACGGATTCCTGGCCGTCGGCGCCGGCCCACAGGTAGGCGACCCGGCCGTCGCCCAGGGCCTCCAGCTGGGGGCAGGCGGCGTCGCCGGTGAGGCAGGTGGTGTCAGTGAGGCCCGGGCTGCGGGGGGTCTGCTGACCGGTGGGCCTGCCCGTGGCGTCCAGCTGGAAGCTGCTGAACCGGTTGGATGCGCCCGGCGTCGCGCCGTACAGGAACAACTCGCCGCCGGCGAGGGCCAGTCCCTGCACACCGACCGCGTAGGGCTGGATCTGGTTCACCTTCTCGGTGGCGAGTCCGCCGTCCTGGACGGGGGTGATCCGGTGGACGTTCCAGTCGAGGCTGGAGGGCCCGGCGGTGGCGAGCGCGCCGCCGTCGAGGGTCGGGCCGATCCCGCCGAAGGACGGGCTGAGCACGGTGGTCGCGGCACCGGTCACGAGGGAGCGGGCGTTGAGTGCGGGCTGGGTTCCGGCGGGGAGGAAGTCCGGGTTTCCGGCGAGGACTTGGTCGCCCACGACGGCTTCGGGCCGGCCGGGCAGCCCGGTGACCGCGGCGGGCTGGGTGCCGGGCTCGGCGTCGACGCGGACCGCCTTCCAGTCGGCGACGAGCCAGCGGTCGTTGAAGACGGCCTCCGAGTCCGCGCTCAGGCCGGAGACGTACGGGCGGAAGGCGCCGTCCGCGAGGTCGACGAGGCCGACGGACCTCGTACCGTCCAGCGTGTGGACGACCGCGAGACGACGGACGGAGCCGCCGGTGACGAAGGCGGTGATCTGGGCGCCCGCGGGGAGCCCGGTGACCGGGAGGTCCGTGGTGGTGCCGTCGGCGGCGGCGCGCAGCACGTGCAGGGCGCCGCCGGTGTCCTGGGTGAGCACGCTCCAGCCGACGGCGGTCTTGTAGGTCTGGCCGGAGGGGATCGTGACGGTGGCGGTCGCGCCGGTGGAGCGGTGCTTCTGTGTGACGGTGGAGCCGCTGCGGCCGGTGATGACGACGTCGGTCCCGGTGGCCAGGTCGTCCGGGCCCGCGTGGGCGGGCGGGACGACGTCCGGGTAGTCCACCCACGTGGTGGAGCCGCCGCTCGCCCCGCGGTACTGGAATCCGGACGCGCCGGCCCAGGTGTACTCGATCTCCACCCGCTTCTCCGTGCTGAGCCGGACCGTCCCCACGAGTGAGTCCGCGGCCTGCGCGGGTGTGATCGGCAGGGCGCACGTCAGGGCCACCGCACCGCTGAGCGCCACCGTGGCAAGTCTTCGTGAACGAGTCACGTTCCCCTCCCCCTGTAACAGGGTGCACACGCACCTCATGTGCACAGGGAGCATCCAACGCGCCTTCGGAGAGCGGGAGTTGGCCGGAGAGGTGAATTCCGGGCGACGGCTGGGTGGATACGACGAGGGCGGCGCCCGAACCGGACGCCGCCCCGCTGTGAACGTGCTATGCGGCCAGCTTCGCCAGCGCCGCGTCGACCCGGGCCAGGGTCTTCTCCTTGCCCAGGACCTCCAGGGACTCGAAGAGGGGCAGGCCGACCGTGCGGCCGGTGACGGCGACCCGCACCGGGGCCTGGGCCTTGCCGAGCTTGAGGCCGTGGGCCTCTCCGGCGGCCAGGACGGCCTCCTTCAGGGAGTCCGGGGAAGTCCAGTCGGCGGCCTCCAGCTTCTCGCGGGCGGTGCGCAGCAGGGCGTCGCTGCCCTCCTTCATCGCCTTCGTCCAGGACGGCTCGTCGAAGACCGGCTCCGGCAGGAACAGGAAGTCGACGTTGTCCGTGATCTCCGACAGGACCTTCAGGCGGGTCTGCGCGTGCGGGGCGATCGCCTGCCACTTCACCTCGTCGAAGGCCTCCGGCGCCCAGGGGGCGAACGGGGCCTGGAGCCACGGGCGGCAGCGCTCGGTGAAGTCCTTCACGTCGAGCAGGCGGATGTGGTCTCCGTTGATCGACTCGCACTTCTTCAGGTCGAAGCGGGCCGGGTTGGGGTTCACGTCCGCGATGTCGAAGGCCGCGACCATCTCGTCCATCGTGAAGATGTCCTGGTCGGCCGAGAGCGACCAGCCGAGGAGGGAGAGGTAGTTGAGGAGGCCCTCGGGGAGGAAGCCCCGCTCGCGGTAGAGGTTCAGCGACGACTGCGGGTCGCGCTTGGAGAGCTTCTTGTTGCCCTCGCCCATCACGTACGGCAGGTGACCGAACTCGGGGACGCCCTTGGCGATGCCCAGCTCCATCAGCGCCTGGTACAGGGCGATCTGACGGGGCGTCGAGGAGAGCAGGTCCTCGCCGCGCAGGACGTGGGTGATCTCCATCAGGGCGTCGTCGACCGGGTTGACGAGGGTGTAGAGCGGGGCGCCGTTCGCGCGGACGATGCCGTAGTCGGGGACGTTCTCCGGGGTGAAGGTCAGCTCGCCGCGGACCAGGTCCGTGAAGGTGATCGTCTCGTCGGGCATGCGGAAGCGGACGATCGGCTCACGACCCTGCGCCTTGTACTCCTCGACCTGCTCGGCCGTGAGGTCGCGGCAATGGCCGTCGTAGCCGGACGGCTTGCCTGCGGCGCGGGCGGCCTCGCGGCGGGTGTCCAGCTCCTCCTGGGAGCAGTAGCAGTGGTAGGCGTAGCCGCCGTCGAGCAGCTTCTGCGCGACCTCCTTGTAGAGGTCCATGCGCTGCGACTGGCGGTACGGCGCGTGCGGGCCGCCGACCTCGGGGCCCTCGTCCCAGTCGAAGCCGAGCCAGCGCATCGAGTCGAGCAGCTGGTTGTACGACTCCTCCGAGTCGCGGGCCGCGTCGGTGTCCTCGATGCGGAAGACCAGAGTGCCCTGGTGATGCCGGGCGAACGCCCAGTTGAACAGGGCGGTGCGGACCAGGCCCACGTGCGGGTTACCGGTGGGCGAGGGGCAGAAACGTACGCGGACGGGTGCGCTAGCCACGCTTGACAACCTTGTTGGTGAGAGTGCCGATGCCTTCGATGGTGACGGCGACCTCGTCGCCGACGGTGAGCGGCCCGACGCCTGCCGGGGTGCCCGTGAGGATCACGTCGCCGGGGAGCAGCGTCATGGCCTCGGAGATGTTGACGATCAGGTCCTCGATGGGGTGGATCATCTCGCTGGTACGGCCGAGCTGGCGCTGTTCGCCGTTGACCGTGAGCTGGATGGTCAGATCGGACGCCCGCTCGAGGTCGAGGTCCGTCTCCACCCAAGGGCCCAGCGGGCAGGAGGTGTCGAAGCCCTTGGCCCGGGCCCACTGCTTCTCGCGCCGCTGCACGTCACGGGCGGTGACGTCGATCGCGCAGGTGTAGCCGAAGATCACGTCCTTGACGCGTTCGCGCGGGACCTCGCGGCACATGCGGCCGATGACGACGGCCAGTTCGGCCTCGTGCTGGAGGTCCTCGGTGAAGGACGGGTACTGGATCTCGTCGCCGGGGCCGATCACCGCGGTGGACGGCTTGAAGAAGGCGAACGGCGCGTCGGGCACCTCGTTGCCGAGTTCGCGGGCGTGCTCGGCGTAGTTGCGGCCGAAGGCCACGACCTTGTTGGGGAGCACCGGCGGCAGCAGCCTGACCTTGCTCAGCGGCACCTTCGTACCGGAGAGCTCGAAGTCCGCGAACGGGATGCCCTTGATGATGTCGAGGACGAGCTCGTCCGGCTTGTCACCCTCGACCGCGCCGAAGGCGACGTTCCCGTCGATGGAGAATCTGGCGATGCGCACGGGATCCTTGCGCCCCTCACTGAGCTGGCTGGAGTCTGACGCTCCAGGCTAGCGCGGGCGGGGGCGGGCGCCTCGCGCAATAAGGCGCGGGCGCCCCGACCGTCGTACGGACGGAGTCCGCCATGAACCGCCGTAGTCCGCCATAGTCCGCCATGGAACCGCGTGACCGAATGTTCGTACGTGGTTGAACAACCGGTCGTCCGGCCGCGTACTACTGGGCGGCGGCGGTGACGGGGATCTCCTGGAGGATGGTGCGCTTGGGGTTGGCGGTCTGAGCGGGAAGGTCGACGGAGTGCTCCGGCTGCTGCGGGATCTGCAGTTCGTCGGCGTCGTCGAGGTGCGCCAGCGTCGTGCGCCGCGGGTTGGCTATCGTGCGGAACATCGTCGTCGTCTTCACGGCTGTACTGAGTCCTGTCGTGACGAAGCGCCGGGGCGGGGCCGATGCGGCCTGCCGGCCGACGCGAGTGGGCGGAAACACTTCTCTTGTAAAGCGTCAGGCTAAACATGCGATTCCCGCGAGAAGTCGCCGGGGTCCCCTGAAGTGCGTGTGAGTTTGCTCACGGCTTGACGGATAAACCGGTCAATTCAGGCCTGCAATCCACCCCAACGAAACGGACATTGACCCCCTGAAGCGCTCATTCCGCTCCTGATCATGTCGACTGGGACACCCCCGACACCTGAGCGGCTCGCGGGCATAAGTCCGTTATGGGTGGGATAAGTTTCTACGGCAGGTAATCTCGCACTCACTTGGTGTCACGTATGTCACGGCTCGACCTACGGGCCTTGTTGGAGATCCTGCACTGTGCTGGAATTCCACGGACCGCCGCAGGATCGAGCCGGCGCACAGGGGGCGCACCGAGCGCCTGGTGGCGGCGAGAAGGGGGAGCCAGCGCCGGTCACTCGACCATCAGGGAGCGTGTTCAGGACGCTCTCCAATACGCCGACACCGTGTCCGTCCGTTCACGCGGAAGGGCGCCTGGTCCAGAGGTTGCGACGCTAGTGCAGGGACGTTTCAAGAGGGATGGCAGCGCTTCGGCGGAGCCGGAGCACGGCGGGACCGACCGAGGTCCCTCGCCCCAGCACGCCCAGAACCCGGGCCCGGCCCCGTCCGTCGAGGGCGGTGAGCGCTCCGGGCGCCCCGCCGTGTCGGCGTCCTCGGGGGCGGCGACCCCTCCATCACCGCCGGCCGCAAAGCCGCCGACGGGCCCCACTGGCCCCGGTTCGCGAATAGCCCTGCGCAACTGGCGTATCTCCACGCGTCTCGTGGCGCTCCTGACGCTCCCCGTGGTCGCGGCCACCTCGCTGGGCGCACTGCGCATCAGCGACAACATGAAGGACATCCAGCAGCTCGAGAACATGAAGCTGCTGACGGACATGACCAAGCGGGCCACCGAGCTCGCCACCGCGCTCCAGGAGGAGCGCGACCAGTCCGCCGGTCCGCTCGCGCACGGCGCCAAGGCGACCGACTACACGGTCAAGGGCTACCGGGACAAGACGGACCGGGCCTCGGACAGCTTCCGTGAAGCCGCCGAGGAGATCGACAACGCCAGCAAGGACGGCACCCTCAAGGGCGTTCGCGACAACATCGTCCAGCTCGTCCGGGAACTGAACACCGTCTCCGAGATCCGCAACGGCGCCTACCAGGCCGAGGGCAACTCCACGCAGACCGTGGAGGCCTACCACCGGCTGATCAGCCACCTGCTCGACCTCTCGCAGGACATGGCCGAGGCGACCAGCAACCCGGAGATGATCCAGAGCACGCGTGCCCTGGCCGCCTTCTCCTCGGCCAAGGAGTACTCGTCCATCCAGCGCGCGGTCCTCGCGGCGGCGCTGCCGGCCAACACCACCTCCGACAGCGACCTGTCGGAGAACGACCGGCTGTACGCCGACTCGGCGCTGAAGAGCCAGAAGTCCGAGATCAGCAGCTTCAAGAACATCTACGGCACGGAAGCCGCCGAGGAACTGCTGAAGCCGATCGGCGACGGCAACGCGACGATCAAGGCCAGCGACACCTACGCCAACCGTGCCCTCACCACCTCGACCGGTCTGCAGTCGCTGGACAAGCGGTCGTACCGGGACTGGGTGGACGACAGCACCACCAAGATCCAGGGCATGCGCGCCATCGAGACCACGCTGCTGGAGCAGATGGAGCAGAAGGCCCGCGAGCTGCGCAACGAGTCCGAGCGCGAAGCGATCATCTCCGGTGCGCTGATCCTGCTCGTGCTCGGTGTCTCGCTGGTCGGCGCCTTCGTCGTGGCCCGCTCCATGATCCGCTCGCTGCGCCGCCTGGAGGAGACCGCCACCAAGGTCGCCCAGGACCGGCTGCCCGAGCTGGTCAAGCAGCTGTCCGAGTCCGACCCGCAGGACGTCGACACCTCCGTCGAGTCGGTCGGTGTGCACTCCCGGGACGAGATCGGCCAGGTGGCCGCGGCCTTCGACGACGTGCACCGCGAGGCGGTCCGCCTCGCCGCCGAGCAGGCCCTCCTGCGGGGCAACGTCAACGCGATGTTCACCAACCTCTCGCGTCGCTCCCAGGGCCTCATCCAGCGTCAGCTGTCGCTGATCTCCGAGCTCGAGTCCCGTGAGGCCGACCCGGACCAGCTGTCCTCGCTGTTCAAGCTCGACCACCTCGCGACGCGTATGCGCCGTAACGGTGAGAACCTCCTCGTCCTCGCCGGTGAGGAGCCCGGCCGCCGCTGGACCCGTCCGGTCCCGCTGGTCGACGTGCTCCGCGCCGCCGCGTCCGAGGTGGAGCAGTACGAGCGCATCGAGCTGGCCTCCGTGCCGACCACCGAAGTGGCCGGCCGTGTGGTCAACGACCTCGTGCACCTGCTCGCCGAGCTGCTCGAGAACGCGACCTCGTTCTCCTCGCCGCAGACCAAGGTCAAGGTCACCGGTCACGCGCTGCCCGACGGCCGCGTCCTGATCGAGATCCACGACACCGGTATCGGCCTCTCCCCCGAGGACCTCGCGGCGATCAACGAGCGGCTCGCCTCGCCGCCCACCGTGGACGTCTCCGTCTCCCGCCGCATGGGCCTCTTCGTGGTCGGCCGGCTGTCGCAGCGGCACGGCATCCGCATCCAGCTGCGCCCGTCCGACTCCGGCGGTACGACCGCGCTGGTCATGCTCCCCGTCGATGTCGCCCAGGGCGGCAAGAAGCCCGGCCCGGGCAAGCCCGGCCCGAACGGCCCCGGTGCCTCCGGTGGTCCGGCAGCGGCGCAGGCCGCCGCCGGTGCCGCGGCGGCGCGTCGCCAGGCCCAGGCCGGCGGCGGCTCCCTCGGCGCGGGTGCGCCGGGCGGCGGTGCCCTCGGTGCCGGTGCTGCCGCGGGTGGCCGGCTCGGTGCCGGTCAGGGTCCGCGCGCGGCGCTGACCGGTCGTGACGGTGGCGGGCTTCCGGGTGGACCGGGCGCACCGCGCGGGCCGCAGGGTCCGGGCGCGCCTGCGCAGGGCCGGCCCCCGGCCGGTGCGGGTGCCGGGTTCGGTGGCCAGGCGCCGGGTGCTCCGCAGGGGCTGCAGGCCGCCGGTACCGGTCAGGATCTGTTCGGCTCGGGCCAGGACGCCTTCGGCGGCTCCGCCGGCCGCGAGCAGTCCCGGCCGCAGGGGCCCGCGTCGCAGCCGTCCGCCGGTGCCGAGCAGGGCGGGCGTCGTGGCCGTCGGCCGCAGCTGCCGCCGCGCGGTGGTGCGCGGGCCGAGCTGCCGGGCGGCAACCAGCCCTCCCGCCCCAGCTGGAGCGACGAGAACGCCCAGCCGCCCGTGCCGCGCGCCTCGCTGGACGCCCCGCGCGGGCACGACGAGGACCCCGCACAGACCTCCCGGATGCCGCGGATCGACGACCGTCAGGGCCCGGGCTCGACGTCCGAGATCCCGGCGGTCCCGCGTCCCGACGCCTACCAGGGCCCCGGCTCGACGTCCGAGTTCGGCCGCCCCGGTGCGAACGGATCGCAGGAGACGGGCCAGTTCGTCCGCTCGGACGTCTTCGGCGCCCCGGGCGGGCAGAACGGCTCGTCGCCGACGGGTCAGTTCCCCGCGCCGCAGGCGTACGACGGCAGCTCGACGGGCCAGCACGCCCTGCCCGGCCGCCAGAACGGCGACTCCACCGGCCAGTTCGAGCGGCCCCAGGTCAACGGAACGTACGGCGGCGGCTCCGGCTACGGTGCTCCGCAGCCCCCGGCGCCGGCGCGTCCGCAGCAGCGGCCCGCCCGCCAGGAGCCCGAGGCCCTGCCGCCCGCGACGGGTCCCGGTGACGGACGTACCCCGCTGTACGACACGCTGGAGACCAACTGGTTCCACGGCGGCCAGCAGGGACGCCAGTCCGGTGCCGGCGGCTCGGCTCCGGCTCCCGCTCCGCAGCAGCCGCAGGCTCCCGCGGCTCCTTCCCAGCCTCCCGCCTCGGCCTCCTGGCGCAGCTCGCCGAACGACGACCTCGTCCGGCAGGCGGAACGCGTCCGGCAGCCGGCCGCGGGCGGTGTCACCACCTCCGGCCTGCCGCGCCGGGTGCCCAGGGCGAACCTCGTCCCGGGTACGGCTCAGCAGCAACAGCACCAAGCCGGTCCGCAGGTCTCGCGTGCGCCTGACGACGTACGCGGCCGGCTGACCAATCTCCGTCGGGGTATCGCGCAGGGTCGTCAGGTCGGCAACGGCCAGACCGGCAGCTTCCCGAACCCCACTCACCAGCAGGAGCGTTAGTTGAGCCAGATGAGCCAGGCGGCACAGAATCTCAACTGGTTGATCACCAACTTCGTGGACAACACCCCGGGTGTGTCCCACACCGTCGTCGTGTCCGCCGACGGTCTTCTGCTGGCCATGTCGGAGGGGTTCCCGCGTGACCGTGCCGACCAGCTGGCGGCCGTCGCGTCGGGTCTGACCTCGCTGACGGCGGGGGCTTCCCGGATCTTCGAGGGCGGCAACGTGGCACAGACCGTCGTCGAGATGGAGCGGGGATTCCTCTTCCTCATGTCCGTCTCGGACGGTTCGTCGCTCGCCGTCCTGGCACACCCCGAATGCGACATCGGCCTCGTCGGCTACGAGATGGCGCTGCTGGTCGACCGCGCGGGCGCGGTACTCACGCCCGACCTGCGCGCCGAACTCCAAGGCAGTCTGCTCCACTGATCACTTCCGGATCCACCCGTCTCACCAAATCACCGTCCGGCCGCCACAATCCCCCCACCGGCCATGTCAGACGGCTTGACTGACCGACTTGCTGTCCCCGCCCGGAGGATTCATGACCCCGCCCACCGCCTCTCATGATCCGTACGCGGAGCCGTACGAGGATGAGGGCGACCAGCCGCTGGTACGTCCGTACGCGATGACCGGCGGCCGGACCCGGCCGCGCTACCAGCTGGCCATCGAGGCCCTGATCAGCACCACGGCCGACCCGGCAGCGCTCATGGGGCTCCTCCCGGAGCACCAGCGCATCTGCCATCTGTGCCGTGAGGTGAAGTCGGTCGCCGAGGTCTCCGCGCTCCTGTCCATGCCGCTGGGCGTGGCCAGGATCCTGGTCGCGGACCTCGCGGAGGCCGGCCTGGTCGCCATCCACCAGCCGGGTGGCGACGAGAACAACGGCGGCGCTCCGGACGTGACGCTGCTCGAAAGGGTGCTCAGTGGACTTCGCAAGCTCTGAACCGGGGCGGGCCACCACCTCCGCCAAGATCGTGGTGGCGGGCGGCTTCGGCGTGGGCAAGACCACGTTCGTCGGCGCCGTCTCGGAGATCAACCCGCTGCGCACCGAGGCCGTCATGACGTCCGCGAGCGCGGGCATCGACGACCTCACGCACACCGGTGACAAGACCACCACCACGGTGGCCATGGACTTCGGCCGTATCACCCTGGACCAGGACCTGATCCTGTACCTCTTCGGTACGCCGGGCCAGGACCGCTTCTGGTTCATGTGGGACGACCTGGTGCGCGGCGCGATCGGTGCCGTCGTCCTGGTCGACACCCGCCGTCTCGCCGACTGCTTCCCCGCGGTCGACTACTTCGAGAACAGCGGCCTGCCGTTCGTGGTCGCGCTCAACGGCTTCGACGGGCACCAGCCGTACCAGCCCGAGGAAGTGCGCGAGGCACTGCAGATCGGTCCGGACACCCCGATCATCACGACGGACGCCCGGCACCGCTCGGATGCCAAGAGTGCGCTGATCACGCTGGTGGAGCACGCGCTGATGGCACGGCTGCGGTAGATCAAATCAGAAGCGCCATACGGCAGTTGTCGTAGATGTGGCGGAGCCGGCTGTGGCCTTTGACACGGTCGGCTCCGTTGTTCATAACGTTTCGGCAGAGGAATCGGGTGGTACGGCCACTCGTCGCGGTCAAGCGGTCTCGCTGCGCGTACAAAGGCCCCGTCTTTTGACGGGGCTCGTTCTTTATGACCGTTTTATCTGGGGCTTACATCACTCCGAATCCGCCGCTCCCACTGTTTGGAAGAGCGCAGGCCGACGTGCTGGAATGCCTGAACTGCCTATTAGTCAAAGACGTACTCAGCAGTACTGCGTACTCAATGACGAACTGGGCTCTGAGACACTGCGGCACAACGTAGGTGCCGACCCCGCCGGAAGGTTGTTGGTCGAGTGAGGCGAAGCAAGAACAGTCCCGAGCCGTCGGCCCGGGGCAACTTCACCCCGCCGCCGCGCGGAGCGGCGCCCGCCCATGTGCCCGGATCGGAACCAACGGCGGCGCCCGCGCCCAGCGGCGGCCGTCTCTCGCCGCGCAACTGGCGCGTGCCGACCCGGCTGAACGCGATCCTGCTCATACCCGTGCTGGTCGGCCTCGTCATGGGCGGCTTCCAGGTCAAGAGCTCGATCGACACCTGGCAGGAAGCCGAGGACGCGGAGAACACCGCGCGTCTGGTACGTGCCTCCCTCAACTACGCCGACGCCCTCTACAACGAGCGTGACGTCACCGCCGCCCCGCTGCTGAAGGGCTCGGCCCAGACCCAAGAGGACAAGGCAACCGTCAGCGCGGCCCGCGACGCCACCGACAAGGCCGCCGACGAGTTCGACCAGGCCGCGCAGAACATGCCGGAGAAGGCGGGCCTGGAGCGCCGCCTGCGGTTGTTCCGCGAGGCCGAGCCCGGGCTCACCGAGCTGCGTGACAGGGCGTACACCTCGAAGCTCACCGGTGTGAAGACCGAAGAGGGCTACGTCGAGGTCGCCCACCCCCTGACCGAGTTCGCCAACGAGCTGGGGCTGGGCACCGGCAACATCACCTCCTACGGCCGCACCGTCTACGCGATGGAGCTGACCAAGGCGGCGCTGTCACTGCAGCGCTCCATCGGCATGCACCTGCTGATCAAGCCCGGTCCGACCGCCGGCAGCTTCGCCAGCCAGCGGGTCGCGCTCTCCTCGTACGCCTACCTCGAAGGGATCGCCGTCGAGGAGTACATCGGCGGTGGCACCGAGGCCGACGCGCAGAAGCTCGAGGACGCCAAGAAGGACATCGAGGCCGAGGGCAAGCAGCTGGCCACGCAGGCCGCCGCGGCCGCCAAGGCCAAGGGCGAGACATATGTGCCGCCGCCGTCCAATCCGACCGACATGATCAAGGCCATCGTGGCCCTGAAGACCACGGACGCCGGCGAACGTCTCGCGCTCGCGCAGAAGGGCGTCTCCGCTCAGAACTTCTGGGCGGTGAACACGCTCAAGTTCAACGCCTACCGCCAGATCGAGAACGACCTCGCCAACACCGCGGTGAACGAGGCCGCCACCATCTCCGACGACGCCAAGCGCGACGCCCTGATCACCGGTGCCGTGGTCGTGGTCGCCCTGCTCGTCGCGTTCATCCTGGCCGGTGCCGTGGCCCGCCAGATGTCCCGCTCGATGCGCCAACTGCGCAACGCCGCCTTCGGCATCGCCGAGCAGCGCCTGCCGATGCTGGTCGACCAGCTCTCGCGCACCGACCCCGGCCGCGTGGACACCCGTGTCGCGCCCATCCCGATCAACACCCGCGACGAGATCGGCGAGGTCGCCCGCGCCTTCGACCAGGTCCACCGCGAGGCCGTCCGGCTCGCCGCCGAGCAGGCCCTGCTGCGGGGCAACATCAACGCGATCTTCACCAACCTTTCGCGCCGCAACCAGTCGCTGATCGAGGGCCAGCTGACCCTGATCACCGACCTGGAGAACAACGAGGCCGACCCGGACCAGCTGGAGAACCTCTTCAAGCTGGACCACCTGGCGACCCGTATGCGCCGCAACGGCGAGAACCTCCTCGTCCTCGCCGGCGAGGAGCCCGGCCGCCGCTGGGACCAGCCGGTCCCGCTGGTCGACGTGCTGCGCGCCGCCTCCTCCGAGGTGGAGCAGTACGAGCGCATCGAGCTGTCGGGCGTCCCGGAGGCCGAGATCCACGGCCGTGCCGTGACCGACCTCGTGCACCTGCTCGCCGAGCTGCTGGAGAACGCGACGACGTTCTCCTCCCCGCAGACCAAGGTCCGCGTCACCGCGACCCGTCTCCCCGACGGCCGCGTCATGATCGAGATCCACGACAAGGGCATCGGCCTCACCGCCGAGGACTTCGCGGACATCAACCACAAGCTCGCCAACCCGCCGACCGTGGACGCCGCGATCTCCCAGCGCATGGGCCTGTTCGTGGTCGGCCGGCTGTCCGACCGGCACGGCATCCGCGTCCAGCTGCGCCCCTCCGGCGAGCAGGCCGGCACCACCTCGCTGGTCATGCTGCCGGACGCGATCACGCACGGCGGTGGCGGCGAGCAGCAGCCCGCTCACGACGAGTTCACGGTCTCGCAGATCATCCCGGAGCAGAGCTTCCAGGGTGAGGACTTCAACAACGGTCTGCCGATGCGCACGGCCGCCGAGCTCGGCTTCGACGACAGCCGTTACTCCGAGGTCCCCGACGACATACGCGAGCTGGACCCCGTGGGCCGCTCCCTGATGCGTGAGGAGCGCCGCGCGGCTCTGGAGGCCCAGGCGCACGGCCAGCAGCCGGGCCAGGAGAATCCCGAGGCGCCCGCGTACGACGACTTCACCGGCCCGCAGGGCTACGACGGCCGGAACGGCTACCCCGAGCAGACCGGCGGGTACGACCCGCAGCGGGCGTACGAGGAGCAGCGGCAGACGTCGTACGAGGAGCAGCAGCAGGCTGCGTACGACGAGCCGCAGCGGGCCGCCTATGACGAGCCGCAGCGGCCGTCGTACGACGACCAGTACTACGCGCCGAACGGCGGTCTGCCGCAGAACGACTCCTTCTCGTCGGGCGGCGGCTACCCCGAGCCCTCGTATCCGGAGCCTGCGCGCGAGGAGCCCGCGGCTGCGAGCGCGTCCGCCCCGGAGACCTTCACGGCCTTCGAACAGCGGCGTCAGCAGGACGACTGGCCGCAGCCGAACGGCTACCGCAACGGTTACCCGGACAGTTACGCTCCGGAAACGGAATCCGCGCAGGCCGATGACGCGAACGAGCGCGACCGCGTAGGCTTCGACCGTCCGGAACCGGCTCCCTCCGCCGGCCACGCGCTGACCGACGCCGGGCTTCCGCGCCGCGGATCCGTCGCGAGCGGCACCAACGGCGCACGGCCCGCGCGGCAGGAAGCGCCGGCCCCCACACCGGAGAGCAACGGCGACAGCAGCTGGCGTTCACAGAACGACGACCGCTGGCAGCAGGCCGCGCAGCTCCGGAAGCCCAAGGCAGGCGGGGTGACCTCCTCCGGTCTGCCGCGGCGGGTACCCAAGGCCAACCTGGTCGAGGGAGCCGCCGCAGCCACCCCACAGGGCGGCCCACAGGTCTCCCGCGCTCCCGAGGACGTCCGGGGCAGGCTGAGCAACCTGCGCCGGGGTGTCCAGCGGGGTCGCAGTGCGGGAAGTGAAACGAACGGCCAGGGCTTCGGTCCTGACAGCACCTACAACCAGGAGCGTTAGTGTGAGCCCGATGAGCCAGGCGGCACAGAACCTGAACTGGTTGATCACCAACTTCGTGGACAACACCCCCGGGGTGTCGCACACGGTGGTGGTCTCCGCCGACGGACTCCTTCTGGCGATGTCCGAAGGCTTTCCGCGCGACCGCGCCGACCAGCTCGCGGCCGTCGCCTCCGGTCTGACGTCACTGACGGCAGGCGCCTCCCGCATCTTCGAGGGTGGCAGCGTGAACCAGACGGTTGTGGAGATGGAGCGGGGATTCCTCTTCATCATGTCCATCTCCGACGGTTCCTCGCTCGCCGTCCTCGCACATCCCGAGGCGGACATCGGCCTCATCGGGTACGAGATGGCGCTTCTGGTCGACCGTGCCGGTACGGTCCTGACACCGGATCTGCGTGCAGAGCTTCAGGGAAGCCTGCTCAACTAACAGACAGTCGGTGCGTTTTGGCGTCCCGGGGCCGTAAGGTTTCGGGACGCGGCTCCACATGATGGGTGCCAGGCACAGTCGGAGGAGGAGAAAGTGGCAACACCCCCAGACGGTTCGTCAGCGGGCAACTGGTCGTACGGCCCTGCCCAGGGCCACAACGACGGTTCCCAGAACCGGTACAACTTCCCCTCCTCGCCGAGCCAGCGGCAGCCGTACGCCCCGCAGGGCCCCGGGCCCTCGCCGTACGACCAGCCGCCGGCGCCGCGCATCCAGCCGGTGCAGCCGCAGCGACGCGCCCCTGAGCCGGCGCCCGCCGGGGCGTCGAACAATCCCCTGGTGCGCCCGTACGCCATGACCGGCGGCCGGACGCGCCCGCGCTACCAGCTCGCCATCGAGGCACTGGTGCACACCACCGCGCAGCCGCACCAGATGCAGGGCCAGCTGCCCGAGCATCAGCGGATCTGCAACCTCTGCCGGGAAATCAAGTCGGTAGCCGAGATCTCCGCGCTCCTGACGATCCCTCTCGGCGTGGCCAGGATCCTCGTCGCCGACTTGGCGGAGGCGGGCCTGGTCGCCATCCATCAGCCGGGCGGCGACGAGAACGCCGGCGGCCAGCCAGACGTGACACTGCTCGAAAGGGTGCTCAGTGGACTTCGCAAGCTCTAGCGGCGGTCCTTCCCGCTCCACCACCTCCGCGAAGATCGTGGTGGCGGGCGGCTTCGGCGTGGGCAAGACCACGTTCGTCGGCGCCGTCTCGGAGATCAACCCGCTGCGCACAGAGGCCGTCATGACGTCTGCTTCGGCGGGCATCGACGACCTCACCCACACCGGAGACAAGACGACCACGACGGTCGCCATGGACTTCGGCCGTATCACCCTGGACCAGGACCTGATCCTGTACCTCTTCGGTACGCCGGGCCAGGACCGCTTCTGGTTCATGTGGGACGACCTGGTGCGCGGTGCCATCGGCGCGGTGGTGCTCGTGGACACCCGGCGCCTGGCGGACTGCTTCCCCGCGGTCGACTACTTCGAGAACAGCGGCCTGCCCTTCGTCATCGCCCTCAACGGCTTCGACGGCAACCAGCCGTACAACCCGGACGAGGTCCGCGAGGCCCTCCAGATCGGCCCCGACACCCCGATCATCACGACGGACGCCCGCCACCGCGCGGACGCCAAGTCGACGCTGATCACCCTCGTCGAGCACGCGCTGATGGCACGGCTGCGGTAGCGCTGCCGCGCGGTTGACGACAAGGGGGGCCCTCTCCGAGACGGAGAGGGCCCCTTGTATTGCCTGTGTGCCGCCGCCGCTGGTGTGGGGGCACACGAAGGGGGCCCACCCGGGCGGGTGGGCCCCCTTCGAGGTCCTACGGGCCGTCAGCGCCAGCTGTGCGGGGCCCGGAAGCCCGGCTCGCGCTCCAGGCGGCGCCAGCCCGCCTTCGCGCGGCCTCGGTGGGCCGGGGCGGGCTCGGAGGGCTGGGCGGCGGCGCGGGCCAGGAGGATCGCCGTGATGGCGGCGACTTCCTCGGGCTCGGCGTGGCCCTTCTCGACGCGGATGTCAGGGAGGTTCATGGGTGTCAGTCTCCGTGGATGAGGTTTCCGCGGGGGTACCGCGAAGGATCCGCTGGGTTACTGCGGGGGGTTGCCGTGCTTGCGGGAGGGCAGGTCGGCGTGCTTGGTCTGGAGCATCGCCAGGGACTTGATCAGCACCTCGCGGGTTTCCGAGGGGTCGATCACGTCGTCGACGAGACCGCGCTCGGCCGCGTAGTACGGATGCATCAGCTCGGACTTGTACTCCTTGACCATGCGGGCCCGCATGGCGTCGGGGTCCTCGGCCTCGGCGATCTGCCGGCGGAAGATGACGTTGGCCGCGCCCTCCGCGCCCATCACGGCGATCTCGTTCGTCGGCCAGGCGTAGGTGAGGTCGGCCCCGATGGACTGGCTGTCCATGACGATGTAGGCACCTCCGTACGCCTTGCGCAGGATCAGCGAGATCCGCGGCACGGTCGCGTTGCAGTAGGCGTAGAGGAGCTTCGCGCCGTGGCGGATGATTCCACCGTGCTCCTGGTCGACACCGGGCAGGAAGCCGGGTACGTCCAGAAGAGTGACGATCGGGATGTTGAAGGCGTCGCACATCTGCACGAAGCGCGCGGCCTTTTCGCTGGCCTCGATGTCCAGCACACCCGCGAGCACCTGCGGCTGGTTGGCGATGATGCCGACCACCTGGCCGTCCAGCCGGGCCAGCGCGCAGATGATGTTCCGCGCCCAGCGCTCGTGGACCTCCAGGTAATCGCCGTCGTCGACGATCTCCTCGATGACCTTCGCCATGTCGTACGGCCGGTTGCCGTCCGCCGGGACCAGGTCCAGCAGGACGTCCGAGCGGCGGTCGGCGGCGTCCGTGGAGTCGACCCGGGGCGGGTTCTCGCGGTTGTTCTGGGGCAGCAGCGACAGGAGGTAGCGGACCTCCGCGATGCACGTCTCCTCGTCGTCGTACGCGAAGTGGCAGACGCCGGAGGTCTCGGCGTGCACGTCGGCGCCGCCCAGGCCGTTCTGGGTGATCTCCTCGCCGGTCACCGCCTTGACCACGTCCGGGCCGGTGATGAACATCTGGGAGGTCTCGCGGACCATGAAGACGAAGTCGGTCAGGGCGGGCGAGTACGCCGCGCCGCCCGCGCAGGGACCGAGCATGACCGAGATCTGCGGGATGACGCCGCTGGCCTTGGTGTTGCGCTGGAAGATGCCGCCGTAGCCGGCGAGGGCGGAGACGCCCTCCTGGATGCGGGCACCCGCACCGTCGTTGAGCGACACCAGGGGTGCGCCCGCCGCGATGGCCATGTCCATGATCTTGTGGATCTTGGTGGCGTGGGCCTCGCCCAGCGCGCCGCCGAAGATGCGGAAGTCATGGGCGTAGACGAAGACCGTACGGCCCTCCACCGTGCCCCAGCCGGTGATGACACCGTCGGTGTACGGCTTCTTGGCCTCCAGACCGAAGCCCTGGGCGCGGTGCCGGCGCAGCTGCTCGACCTCCCGGAAGGAGCCCGCGTCCAGCAGCAGCTCGATCCGCTCCCGGGCGGTCAGCTTGCCCTTGGCGTGCTGCGCCGCGGTCGCCTTCTCGCTCGGGCCGGCCAGCGCCTGCGCACGGATCTCGTGCAGCTCGGCGGTCCGCCCGCGGGCGTCGATCGGCTCACCCGGTGCCTCTTCCAAAACGGTCATGTAGCGACCTTACGAAGGACACGAAGGAAAGCGAGCCGTTGACTCCGTACAGTCTCCGGAGCGTTTTCCTGGTACCACTGAACAGAACCATCGCGGCATGCAGCCCTTCCGACTGCTCAGAGGGCATGCGGATTGTCGGGGTCGCACAAAGACGTCAGCCGAGAGCCACCTCACATCGATGGCTCGTACATACCATCCCCGGGGTGACACGGACGCGCAGTCGGCGGCCTGTCGAGAGGACCTCGACCGAGTCGTCCGCCCGCAGGATCCGGCGTACCGGATGGTCCCAGGTGATCTCCAGCGGCTCGCCCGTGCGCGGCGGTTCGCTCACGCAGAGCGTAGCGCTGCGGCCGCGGCGGCGGAGCAGCACGCTCGCGCCGGCGGAGGCGGTGAGCGGGCCGGATGTGCCGGGCTGCCAGAAGTTCGCTGCCGTCAGGCCGAGGGAGGGGACGCGGACCGCCTGGCACGCCGCGTCGTTGGCGAGGATCGACAGCCACCGCCGGTCGGCGGCCCGGGCGGCCACCGTATGCCGGCCGGCGCCGGGCATGAGCAGGTAGACGTACGTCGCGTCGGCCGGGTCCGTGCCGTGGTCCAGCCAGAGGGTCTGCCAGCGGCGGGTGCGGCGCTCCGTCGTACTGCCGGTGTTGATGTCGGACCAGGCGCCGGTGCGGTCCTCGCGCAGGGTGCGCAGATCGCCGTACGGCACCACCCAGCCGCCGTGGCCCGCCAGGTGGGCCCAGCCGGGTCCGCGTACGAAGGCCTGGGAGCCGCGCTCCCCCAGATTGCGGTTGTCGACGACCGTCTCGACGGGGACGCCGTCGGTGCAGCTGATCCCGGCGCCGAGGCAGATCACGGCGTCGGCGACGCAGAACCACGACTTGCGGGCTTGGAGGGTCGAGCCCAGTCCTTTCACGTGCTGCCCGATCGCCGCGTACTCGCCGTCCGTCGTGCCCCCGACCCACCGCACGTCCGGCTTGGGCTCGCCCCACTCGCCGCCCGCCTTGTCGGGAAGGCGCTTGCTGGAGACGGTCGTACCGGGGAGGCGGTACCAGTCGACGGTCGGCCAGTACCAGTCCGTGTACTGGTCACCCTGGCCCTGCGTCCACCAGGAGAGCATCCCGGCTCCCGTGTGCCAGCCGCGCGGGTTCTCGCCGTTGCCGCACTCGTAGTGGGCGATGCGGTCACTGGCCATGGCGATGTTCGCGACGAAGCCCGGGCGGCGGTGCACTGCCCGGTCCATCGCGGCGAAGAGGTGGTGGCCGGTGGGCTCGGGCGCGGCGGGGACCGGCGAGGCGGCGACCGCGTGCAGTCGGGCGAGGTCGGCGACGCCGAACTGACGGGCCGTCAAGAGTGGTGTGACGGTGTCCCGTTCGATCCATCCCTTGATACGGCCGTACCAGCGCTCCCGTTCCGCCGCGCTCGCCCCGGTCGCGAGGAGGGCCATGGCGGCGATGACGCCCTGGCCGTGGAAGTGGTCGCTGCGCATCACGTGCCGCTCGTCGCTCTTGAGGTAACCGCGGCTGATGGCACGGCCGTTGACGCTGTCCATCATCAAGCCGTCGTGGACGAGGGGGGCGTAGGCACGCTCGACGCTGTCGAGGACGATCTGCTTGTGCGGGTCGGTCACCGCCCACTCGGATCCGGCGAGCAGGGCGAAGAGACGGCCGAGGCCGTCGAGGAGGACCTGGCCGTAGGTGCCGGAGTAGGCGACCCAGGTGTGCTGGACGAAGGAGCCGTCGGCGTAGAGGCCGTCGCCCTTCGTGACGTACGGGAAGACCGGCGAGAGCGCGTCACGGGCGAGCGCGATCTTCGCGGGTGTCCGGCCGAGGATGCCGCGCAGGGCGACGCTGCGGCACAGGTCGACGCGGTTGGCGCCGGTGGAGGTGCCGGAGTAGTCGGTGAGCATCGCGTCCGGGACGAAGTGGTCGACGGCCGCGCAGGCGGCGGCGATCCGGGCGTCGCCGAGGTGGCCGTACAGGGCGGCCATGAGGTCCATCAGCAGACGGGGGCTGCCGATCTGCCACTCCCACCAGTTGCCGTAGCGGGTGGTGGAGGGGTTGTAGACGGTGGCGGAGAGGTGGTCGAGGCCGCGCAGGACGTCGGCGAGCAGGGCGGGGTCGGCGGTGGAGCCGGTGCCCGGCTGGACGTAGGCCTGGGCCATGGTCCACAGGCGGCCGTAGCTCTGGGTGATGCCGGCGGGCGGGTCGTAGGGGTGGCCGGGCCACAGCGAGATGGGGGTGGGGGCCATGGTGGCCTGGAAGGCGCGGGCGAGGGTGCCGGTTTCGGCGAGGCGGGAGGCGTACGGCTCTGCCTCGGGGTCGTAGCCGGTGCCGAGGGCGATGTCGAGCCAGCGCAGGCGGAGGGTGTCGTAGGGGTCTGCGACGGCGGCGCGGGCGGCGGGAGCGGGGGCGCTCAGGAGCGCGGCAGCGAGTAAGACGGCTCGGCGGCTGGGCCCCGTGGAGGCTCTTCCGAAGGCTCTCGAGGCTCTTCGCTGTGGGTTCATGGGTGGGTTCATGCCCTGGGCATCTACCACCTCACAGTAATCACGCCAACACCTTGCGGATGATGTTGAATCCTGAACGGAATAGGTCTAGGGTCGGTCGCGTTGATGTAGTTCAAGATTCAACATCCTCGACATTCTCTCGAAGGAGCACGTCATGGTGAACACCGACCTCTCCGCACTGACCGGCGACTACACGATCGACACGGCCCACTCCACCATCGGCTTCACCGTCCGCCACGCCATGGTCACCAACGTCAAGGGCAAGTTCCTCGACTTCAGCGGCTCGCTCCACCTGGACGGCAGTGACCCGTCCGCGTCCACGGCGTCCATCGACGTCAAGATGGACAGCATCGACACCGGCTCCGCGGACCGCGACGGCCACCTCAAGAGCGCCGACTTCTTCAAGATCGACGAGTTCCCGACGATGACCTTCCGCTCGACCGCGGCCGAGGCCCTCGGCGGCGAGGACTACCGCATCACCGGCGACCTGACGATCCTCGGCACCACCAAGCCGATCACCATCGACCTGGAGTTCAACGGCGCGGCGAAGGACCCCTTCGGCAACGAGCGCGTCGGCTTCGAGGGCAAGGCGGAGATCAAGCGCTCCGAGTGGGGTCTGACCTGGAACGCGGCCCTGGAGACGGGCGGCGTACTGATCTCCGACAAGATCAAGCTGAACTTCGACATCTCGGCGATCAAGAACGCGTGAGCCCACGTCGACACCGCCGGCACCTGCGGCCTGGACCTCCACGGCCCGCGGAAGGCCGGCCGGGACCGCCCGCTCAGCCCTGCCGGCGGGCGGTCCTGGGCGGCCGGTAGCCGAGGGGCCACTCGGTCGTGGACGAGTACTTCGCCCCGGTCAGGTCGGCCTGCCCGAGCTCGGCGAAGGTGAGGGTGGCACCCGTCAGGTCGGCACCGGAGAGGTCGGCCCCCGTGAGGTCGCCGCTGACGAGATCGACGTGGGTCAGGTGCGCGCCGGAAAGATCGGCGCCCTGCATGTCGGCGCCGCTGAGTTCGTTGTTGGCCAGGTCCGCGCCGGAAAGATCGGCGCCGTGGAGGTCGGCCGCGCTGTTCGGGGCGGGGTCGTTCGCGGGTGTCGCTGCCGGGGGGCGGCTGGCCGACCGGTGGGCCGGTGCGGTGCTGGTCGGAGGGGGAGGCATGCTGTGCCTCGGCTGGGGGGCCTTCGCGCTCGGTGCCGGAACGCCGGCCGTGGCGCTCGCGTTCGTCTGCGGGCAGGGCGCCCTGTCCTTCGGCGTCGGGTCCGTGCTGATCGCCCAGGCGCTCTACGCCGCGCCCGGCGCCCCCACACTGGCCGACGGCTTCGCCACGGCCGCGTTCAACGTGGGCGCCGCACTGGGGCCATGGCTCGGCGGTACGGCCATCGGGGCCGGCCTCGGGTACCGGTCGCCCCTGTGGATCAGTGCCGTGCTGGTCGCGACGGCCCTCGCCGTGGCCGGCGTGGCGGGCGGACCTGCCGGGCGGGGAAATCGGGGCGCGGTCAGGCGTCGGGCTTCGACATCATGGCCGGCATGACCATCACGTCCCGGCCCTCTTCCGCATGGGTCGCCATCACCTCGTACGAGATCCGGACGGGGCGCCCCCACCCCTTGGCCGCCGTTCGCGCCTGACTGCGTGAACGCGGCATCGACTGGATGCCGTTCACCGCGGGGGAGGTCCGCTGGGACCGGGTGTGCGCGCCCGGTCCCGATGGGCACTGGCACGCGTGGATCACGGTCCATGCCGATGCCGGTGCCCTGCGGCGGCTCGGGCTGCACCCGGATCAGCCGACCGCCGTCGTCAACGCACCGTCGCCGCCCGGCTGGTGGCATGCCGCCGGGGAGCGGTACGGACGGCGGTTCCCGGACGCCAGGCCTTAGGTCGGACACGGCCTGGCGGGGGTGGCCGGATTTGGCCACTTGTCGGGGCGCACCCGGCCTTCCCATAATCCAGCAACACATTTGACCGGCGCATGCCACAAGGAGGGCAGCTCTTTCCCTCTCCTTTCCCCTTGCGTGGCATGCCCCTGACAGACCAGCGCTCTCCACGTTCGCATGTCCAACCCCCCACGGAAGGCATCACGTTGAAGAAGCTCCTCACCGCGCTCAAGAGATGCGCGGCCATCGGCGCCACCGCTCTGGCGATCGCCAGCCTTCAGCCCGTCTCGGCCGCTGAGGCCGCTCCGCAGCCCGTGGTCGGCGGAACCCGTGCCGCGCAGGGCGAGTTCCCGTTCATGGTCCGGCTCTCCATGGGCTGTGGCGGCGCGCTCTACACCCAGCAGATCGTGCTCACCGCCGCGCACTGCGTGGGCTCGACCGGCCCCAACACCAGCATCACCGCCACCGCGGGCGTCGTGGACCTGCAGTCCACCAGCGGCCGCGTCCAGGTCCGCTCCACGTACGTGTACCGGGCCCCCGGATACAACGGCGACGGCAAGGACTGGGCCCTCATCAAGCTCGCCCAGCCCATCAATCTGCCGACCCTGAAGATCGCCACCACCACGCAGTACAACACCGGCACCTTCACCGTCGCCGGCTGGGGCGCGGCCACCGAGGGCGGCGGCCAGCAGCGCTACATGCTCAAGGCCAACGTGCCGTTCGTCAGCGACGCCCAGTGCCGCTCCTACAGCGGCTACAGCGGCCTCATCGCCAACGAGGAGATCTGCGCCGGCTACCCGCAGGGCGGCGTCGACACCTGTCAGGGCGACTCCGGCGGCCCGATGTTCCGCCGCGACGCCAACAACGCCTGGATCCAGGTCGGCATCGTCAGCTGGGGCATAGGCTGCGCCCGCCCGAACGCCCCCGGCGTCTACACCGAGGTCTCGACCTTCGCCTCCGCGATCGCGTCGGCGGCGGCCGGTCTCTGACACACGTCGCATGCACGGGCCCGGCGTCCTCCGACGCCGGGCCCGTGTCCGTATCTGATCCGTACCTGATGCCGCACCTGATCCGTACCTGTGGCAGGTACGGATCAGAATCCTCCGCCGCCGTCGAACCCTCCCCCGCCGAAGTCCCCGCCACCGAACCCTCCGCCGTCGAACCCGCCCCCGAAGTCCCCGGCGTCGAAGTCCGCCCCGGACACGTCGCCGCCCTCGTAACCGCCGCCGCCGTACCCGTACCCCGCCCCGTAGTCGGCCGCGTAGGACGGCGTGGCCATCATGCTGCCCAGCATCGTGCCGATGAGCAGACCGGGAAGGATGCCGCCGCCGAAGTAGCCGCCGGCCCAGGGGCCGTAGGCGGGGCCGGCCTCCCAGTACGGCCGGCGGCCGTACTCCGTGTCCACCTCGCGGACCACGGGGTCGCGGCCGGCGGCCAGGCGGGTCCGGTCGGCCGCGCAGACCGGGACCTCACGCGGGGTTCCGCCGGGCGGCGTCCAGGTCTCGTCGGCCACCGCCGTTCCGTGCCGCGGGTCGAAGAAGCAGGGCGGGCGGCGTTCCGGCAGGGGCCGGTGATCCCGGCGGGCGGCCAGCTGGGTGAGGGAGAAGCGGCCGTCCGCCAGGGCCTGGGTGACCGCCTTGACGTCCTCCGGTCTGCGGGCGCCGTCCATGAGCCGCCGCGCCTGCTCGTAGGCGTCCAGGGCGCGTTCGTAGTCCGCGCGCATCGCGTCGTCGGCGCCGGGCTCGGCCGGGTGGAAGTCCAGGCGGTCCATTTCCTCGCCGAAGGCGGTGATGTCCTCGTCGACCACGACCCGCAGCTTCTCCAGCGCCGCCCGCTGCTCCTCCTCGTGGCGCCGCCGGTTGCGCCGGACCAGCGCGTACGCGCCCGCGCCGCCCGCCGCCAGCACCACGCCGACCGCGATCAGCCCGCTGACGTCCACGCCCGTGCTCCCGCCGTCGCTCCAGCTCGCGGGCGCCGTGCCGCGCACGTTGCGCAGCGCCGCGTCGACGAAGTCGTTCAGCTGGGCCTTGGCGTCGCCGGCGCCCTGCACCGAGGTGACCAGGTTGTCCACGCCCTGCCGGGACAGCACGACGGAGTCGGCCGCCGCGTCGAAGCGGTCACCGACGCGGACGCCGTACAGGCCCGTGACACCGGTCTCGGTACGGAGGTTCAGCAGGAGATTCTGCGTCGGCTGATCGGCCGGGAGGACGGCGACGAAGACCGGCTTGTCGGCGTCCTTGATCTTGTCGGCGAGCGCTTCGGCGTCCGCGGACGACAGCTGGTCCGAGGCGGCGGGGGCCACATAGACAGGATCCTCGCGCAGCGCCTCGGCGACCTGGGAAAGGTCCGTGGCCGCATGTGCGCCGGGCGCGCCGGCCATGAACACCGCGGCAGCCGCGGCGACCGGCACGATCAGCGAGCGCATGAGGCCCCGGAAGAGCGGAGTCCTCATACCCTCGACGCTACCCGATGGGCCGGGTGATGGCGTCGGTCCCGGTGGGCGGATTCCCACCGCGACCGACCTCCTCGCGACCCACCTCCTCCCGACCGGCCTGCTCCCGACCGCCGGCCCCTACGGCATCCCGTGCCGCTGTCTGCCGCCCACGACGGCTCACGCCGCCCGGTACGCCGCGCTCAGCCTCTCCACCGCTGCCCCGTACCGGCCCGTCAGCAGCAGATGGTCGGCGTCGGCGAAGGGCTTTGCCACCGCCTCGGTGATCTCCGTCCCTGCCTTCTGCTGGACGATCAGCCGGGCCTTGGTGACGAGCGCGCGCCCCGCCTCCTGCGCCCCGGCCTTCTCGGCGGCCGCGGCGGCGATGCCCAGCGCCTTCAGGGTCGCGGCGCCGCCCCCGGGCACCTTGGTCAGCGTGGTCAGGCCCCAGCCGTAGGGGAACCTGGGGTCGTACGACGCGTCCCCGACGTTGATCGGCAGCTGGGCCTCGCTCTTCGGCCAGGTGACGGGGAGCTGCCCGGTGAAGGGCCGCTTGCCGTAGAGGACGTCCGCGACGCCGTCGCCCTCGGTGCCCGGCAGCCAGGACGCGACCAGCGCGTCGATCCCGACCAGCGTCTCGTCGTCGATCAGCTGCGGGCGCCCGGAGACGATCAGCACCGCGCACTTCATCGCGCCGCACACCCGGTCGACGGCGGCCCGGTCGGCGGCGCTCAGCCGGAGGTCGTGGCCGTTGCCGACGTCACCGACGCCCTCGGCGTACGGGGTCTCGCCGACGACGACCACCCCGACGTCGTAGCCGGTCAGCGGCTCGGAGGCGTCCTTGGACCAGGTCAGCCGGGTGGCGTTCTTCCGCAGGGCCTCCAGGATCGTCGTGCCGGGGGTGATGTCGCCGGACGAGCCCTGCCAGGTGATCGTCCAGCCGCCGCTCTGGTTGCCGATGTCGTCGGCGTTGGATCCGGCGACGTAGACCTTCTGCGACTTCTTCAGGGGCAGCACACCGTTCGCGTTCTTCAGCAGCACCTGTGACTCGGCCACCGCCTTCCGGGCCACGGCCCGGTGTTCGGCGGACCCGATCTCCGACGCGCCGCTGGTGTCGGCGTACGGCTTCTCGAAGAGGCCGAGGCGGAACTTCTGGGTGAGGATGCGGGAGACGGCGTCGTCGATCCGCTTGTCGCTGATACGCCCGGCCCGGACCTCCTGCACGAGCGTCGTCCGGAAGTCCCGGAAGGCGTACGGAGCCATGATCATGTCGAGGCCGGCGTTGACCGCCGTACGGATGTCGGAGGCGTAGTCGCCGGGGATCTGGTCGATGCCGTTCCAGTCGCTGATCACGAAGCCGTCGAAACCCATACGGTCCTTGAGCACGCCGTTGATCATGTCGGCGCGGGCGTGCATCCTGACCGGGCCCTGACCGTCGCCGATCAGGTCGAGCGAGGAGTACGAGGGCATGACCGTGCCGACACCGCGGTCGACGGCCGTCTCGTACGGCGCCAGGTGGACGGCCTCCAGCTGTTGCCGGGTGACCTTGGTGACGCCCTGGTCGACGGTGTAGGTGCCGGTGGTGGAGGAGCCGTACGCGGTGCCGCCGTCGCCGACGAAGTGCTTGGCGGTGGCGAGGACCTTGTCGTCGTCCTTCAGGTCCTTGCCGTCGGGGGCGCCCTGGAGGCCCTGGATGATCGTCTCCATGGACTCGACGAGGGCCGGGTCCTCACCGAAGGACTCGTACGCCCGTCCCCACCGGTCGTCCCGCGTCACGCACAGGCAGGGCGCGAAGTCCCAGGGGATGCCGGTGGCCCGTGTCTCGGCGGCCGTCACCGCGCCCGCCCGGTAGGCCAGGCCCGGGTCGCGGGTCGCACCGAGTCCGACGTTGTGCGGCATGATCGTCGCGCCGGCCAGGTTGTTGTGGCCGTGCACCGCGTCGACGCCGTAGATCAAGGGGATCTGGAAGCGGGTGGCCTGCGCCCGCAGCTGGAACCCGTCGATCATCTCGGCCCAGGCCTCGGCGGTGTTGGGCGTCGGCGTCGAACCGCCGCCCGACAGGATCGAGCCGAGGTCGTACGCGGCGATGTCGCCCTGGTTGGACAGGGCCCCGCGTTCGGCCTGGGTCATCTGGCCGGCCTTCTCCGCCAGGGACATGCGGGAGAGGAGGTCGGCGACGCGCTTCCTCACGGGCAACTTGCTGTTCAGATACGGCAGTCCGTGCGCGTCGACCACGACCTGCGGGGTCTCGCCGGGGGCCTTGGCGCCGGTGACCGTCAGTTTCAGCGGGATCGTCTCGGCGGGTTCGGCGGACCTGTCCTCGAGGGTGGCGATGCGGACGGTGCGGGAGGTGCCGGAGACGGTGCCGGCGGGGAAGGTGACCGTGCCGCCGACCGGCGTGTAGTCCTCGCCGGAGTCCGCGGTGCCGCCCGCCGTCTCGTACGTGACGGTCACCGGCTCCTCGATCGGGGCGGACCCGGTGGTGGCGACCGAGATCCTCACGGCCGCCGTGTCCCCCTCCCGCACCGGGTACACGGCGGCGTCGGTGAGGACGGAGGCACGGAGCGACTGGTCGGCCTTGCCGTACAGCTCGACACCGTCCATGGCGAACTCGCCCTTGACGCCGACGGGGAGGGTGACGGAGTAGCCCCAGATCTCGGTGAGGCCGAGGATGTGGTCGATGCCGCCGACGGGCTGGTAGTCCGTGCGATACGTGAAGTCGGTGAAGGGCAGCTCGATCTGTTTCCAGCCGGTGAAGTCATCGGTGAAGGACGTCGTCCACAGCTCGGAGGCCTCGCCGTTGGCGCCGCCGTCCTTGAGTTCGAGGGGGATCTTCCTGCCGTCGTTGTGGCCCTCCCACCACAGCCGGAGGCCCTTGTGGGCCGACCAGTCGTGGGCCGGCTCGGCGAAGGCGAAGTCATGCGTGAAACCGCCGTAGCCGCTGATGTCGTACGTGCCGGCCAGGACCTTCCCGCCCTCGGGGGCGTCGGCGCGGGCGGTCAGCGTCAGGGCGGGCGGGTCGTCGGTGTCGCTGCCCCAGGTGAAGATGCCCTCGGCGGGCGGACGCGCGAACGGGACCTCGCCCTCGAAGCGGTCGACGGGGACCGGGGCGGGGTCGTCGGCGCCGGACGCGGGGGTGGCGGCGGTGAGCGGGAGCAGGGTGGTGCAGAGGGCTGCGGAGACGAGCAGGGCGGTTCTTCGCATGGACGTCCCTCGACTCTCAGGCGGCACTGATGACTTACCTCACGCCATGAGTTAACTGGGGGCGCCGATTGCCGTCAAGACTTCACGTCAGAACCCGTGGTCGCTCAAGTCCTGGCCGGATCAGGGACGTTGTCCCTTCATCTCGTGAACGCGCAACCCCTTGACGCATCCAGGAAGCCGTCATTTACTCACGCCTCGCACGCCCCCATCCCCCACTCCAGAAGGGCGGCGCTCCATGAGGAGATCCATTCGGACGCTCGGGCTGCTTTGCGCCGGGCTCCTCACCACGGCCGGCTTCTCGGCGGCCACCCCCGCGCAGGCCACGGGCGAACAGGTCACCGCCTGGCTCACCACGACGGACGACGCCGGCGGACGCCATGTGGTCCGCGGGCTGCAGGCGCAGACACCGTTCGCCTTCCAGTCCGGCTCCGGCGGCAGTGGTGAGAACATCACCGTCGACGAGAACACCCGCTATCAGACCTTCACCGGCGGCGGTGCGTCCTTCACGGACACCGCGGCCTGGCTGATGGACGGCAGCGGCGCGCTGTCGCAGGCCGCGAAGGACGACACGATGCGCAAGCTGTTCTCCCCGACGGACGGCATCGGGCTGTCCTTCCTGCGCAATCCCATGGGCGGCTCCGACCTGGCCCGGTTCGGCTACACCTTCGACGACCTGCCGGCCGGGCAGACCGATGCGGATCTGTCCGAGTTCTCGATCGCACATGACCTGGAGGACGTCGTGCCGCTGACCAGGCAGGCACGGCAGCTGAACCCGGGCCTGACGGTGATGGCCTCGCCGTGGACGGCGCCCGCCTGGATGAAGGACGGCGGGCAGCTCAACGGGGGCTGGCTGAAGGCGGAGTACTACGGGGCGTACGCCTCGTACTTCGTGAAGTACGTGCAGGCCTACCAGGCCCAGGGCATCCCGGTCGCGTACGTCACGGCGCAGAACGAGCCGACCTGCTGCTCGGGTTATCCGTCGATGAGCTGGAACGCGAACGGGCTGGCGTACTTCACGAAGAACGAGCTGCTGCCGAAGCTGCGGAGCGCGGGCCAGTCGACGAAGGTGCTCGCGCACGACTGGAACTGGGACACCTACGACGCCTACGCCGCGCAGACCGTCGACGACGCGGCGATCCGCTCCCACCCGAACTTCGGCGGGATCGCCTGGCACGGCTACGGCGGTGACGTGAACAAGCAGACGCGGGTGCACGACCAGTACCCGCAGCTGGACGCGTTCGGCACCGAGCACTCGGGCGGCACCTGGATCGCCGACCAGCAGCGCGAGGACATGCTGAACATCGTCGACTACACACGGAACTGGGCGAAGTCGGTGACGAAGTGGTCGCTGGCGGTGGACCAGAACCGGGGGCCGCACAACGGCGGCTGCGGGGTCTGCGACGGCCTGATCACCGTCCACAACGGCGACTCCCGGCACGGGCAGGTCGACTACACCGTCGAGTACTACACGATGGGCCATCTGACGAAGTTCGTACGGCCGGGCGCGCAGCGGATCGCGTCCACGGCATCGTCGTCCGTGCCGAACGTGGCGTGGCGGAACCCCGACGGTTCGAAGGCGCTGATCGCCTACAACGACGCGTCGACCGCCAAGACGGTGACGATCAACTGGGGTTCACAGCACGCCACTTACTCGCTGCCGGGCAAGACGTCGGCGACCTTCACCTGGTCGGGCACGCAGACCCAAGGCCCTTCACAGTAGGGCGCGTTCGTGGGCCTGGCGGGCAAGTGCCTCGACGTGACGGACAACTCGTCGGCGAACGGTGCCCGTGCGCAGATGCAGTAGGGCGTGGTGCGGGGCCGTGGGCTGAGCCCCGCCTCTCGGCGCCGGGGCGGCACATGCAGCCCGTCCGGCGTTTGAGGACGAGGCCCCTTCAGGGCCGAAGCGGGGGTCTGGGGGCCGCAGGCCCCCAGCGCTGACCGCACCGACGCCGGGCGACGTCGGCTACTCCGCCGGCGTCACACCGGCCCGCAGCAGCCCGTACGCGTACGCGTCCTCCAGCGCCTGCCACGACGCCGCGATGACGTTGTCGGCGACGCCCACCGTGGACCACTCCCCCGCCCCGTCGGACGTGGAGATCAGGACGCGGGTGGTGGACTGGGTGCCGTGGACGCCCTCCAGGATGCGGACCTTGTAGTCGACGAGGTCGAGCTTGGCGAGCTGGGGGTAGATCTTCTCCAGGGCCACGCGCAGGGCGCGGTCCAGGGCGTTGACCGGGCCGTTGCCCTCCGCCGTGGCGACGATGCGCTCGCCCTTGGCGAAGAGCTTGACCGTGGCCTCGTTGGCGTGGGTGCCGTCGGGGCGGTCCTCGACGATCGCGCGCCAGGACTCGACGTCGAAGTACTTGAGGGGCCTGCCCTCGACCTCCGCGCGCAGGAGCAGCTCGAACGAAGCGTCCGCCGCCTCGTACGTGTAGCCCTTGAGCTCGCGCTCCTTCACCCGCTCGACGACGCGGCCGACCAGCTCACGGTCGCCGCCCAGGTCGATGCCGAGTTCCTTGCCCTTGAGCTCGACCGAGGCGCGGCCCGCCATGTCGGAGACCAGCATCCGCATGGTGTTGCCGACCAGCTCGGGGTCGATGTGCTGGTACAGGTCCGGGTCGACCTTGATCGCGGAGGCGTGCAGGCCGGCCTTGTGCGCGAAGGCCGAGACGCCGACGTAGGGCTGGTGGGTGGAGGGGGTGAGGTTCACGACCTCCGCGATGGCGTGGCTGATGCGCGTCATCTCGCGCAGGTGTCCTTCGGGGAGGACCTTCTTGCCGTACTTGAGCTCCAGGGCCGCCACGACCGGGAAGAGGTTGGCGTTGCCGACGCGCTCGCCGTAGCCGTTGGCCGTGCACTGGACGTGGGTCGCGCCCGCGTCGACGGCGGCGAGAGTGTTGGCCACCGCGCAGCCCGTGTCGTCCTGGGCGTGGATGCCGAGGCGGGCGCCGGTGTCGGCGAGGACGGTCGAGACGACCGCCTGGACCTGGGCGGGGAGCATGCCGCCGTTCGTGTCGCAGAGGATCACCACGTCCGCGCCGGCCTCCGACGCCGTACGGACGACGGATTTCGCGTACTCGGGGTTGGCGCGGTAGCCGTCGAAGAAGTGCTCGCAGTCGACGAAGACACGGCGGCCCTGCGAGCGCAGGTACGCGACCGTGTCGCGGACCATCTCCAGGTTCTCGTCGAGGGTGGTGCGCAGGGCCAGCTCCACGTGCCGGTCGTGGGACTTGGCGACCAGGGTGATCACCGGGGCGCCGGAGTCCAGGAGCGCCTTGACCTGCGGGTCCTCGGAGGCCTTGCCGCCCGCGCGGCGGGTGGAGCCGAACGCGACCAGCTGGGCGTGCCGGAAGTCGATCTCCTGCCGGGCGCGCGCGAAGAACTCGGTGTCCCTCGGGTTGGCGCCGGGCCAGCCGCCCTCGATGAAGCCCACGCCGAACTCGTCCAGGTGACGGGCGATGGCCAGCTTGTCGGCGACGGTGAGGTTGATGCCCTCCCGCTGGGCGCCGTCGCGCAGGGTGGTGTCGAAGACGTGGAACGAGTCGTCGAGCTCGCTGGTTACCGTCATGGTCGTAAGGCTCCTGTGTTGGATCTCGGTCTACCGGAATGACCGGCTCCACCGCCCCCACCTATGGTCCCTCGCGCTCTCCGCCCGGCTGCGGGTGGGCCGGGAAACAGAAAAACCCCTCGCGGGTGCGAGAGGTCTGCGCGCGGGTCGAGGACGACGGTGTCCACCCGTACCTGGTCGTACGCGGTGGTCACTGCGGACCGGCGCGCCTGCTGCCAATAATCATGGCGAACGAGAGCACGGGGGCAGTCTGGCACAAGTCGCCCCCGTGCTCACCGTCCGTCTCAGGATGCGAGCACTGTGCTGATCACCGCACGTGCCGGACGAAGCCGTCGTCCGCGCCGTTGGTGTCGCCGGCGACGAGCTGGGCCGAGGCGCTGCCGAGGCCGATGCGCTTCGCCCCCGCGCTCACCGTCGTCAGCCGGACGTAGGTGTCCGTCACGGGCCCGCCGGTGACGGACTCGCTGATCAGGCGGGTGGATCCGGTGCGCAGGTCGCGCAGGTAGACGTTGGCCGGGCCGAGCGTTCCGTCGGGCAGCCTCGGGGTGGCCTCGTATCCCACGTAGCGGCCGTCCGCGCTGATCACGGGCCGGTCGGGCATGGTCTCGCCGCCGGGGCCGGTGTCGACCCGCCGGGTGATGTCCCCGCGCAGGTCGCGGACGTAGAGGTCGGACGCGTCCGGGCCGCCGCCGGGGACCAGGTCCTCGTCCCAGTTCTGGAAGGCGACGGTGCGGCCGTCCGCGGAGAGCGTGGCGGGCATCGCGTACCGCTGGGCCGGGGAGCCGTCCGCCTTGACGTTGACCCGCTCCTCGGTGCCGGTGCGGCGGTCGTGCACCCAGGTGACGCCGTTGGAGCTGCGCGGGACGAACTGCGTGTACAGCACATAGCGGCCGTCGTCGCTCACGTCCTGGAAGAGCGCCGGGTTGGTGGGGCGGTCGGGGTTGCTGACCCGCTGCGTCGTGCCGGTGCGGCGGTCGAAGACGTACACGGCGCCGAAGAGGTCGCGGGCGCCCTCCTCCATCCGGGAGGCCTTGGCGTTGAAGGCGATGTAGCGGGCGTTCGCCGAGAGGTCGGCGCCGGCCGCGTAGGCGGAACCCCCGTCGAAGCCGACGCTGATCCGCTGCGTGCTGCCGGTGCGCCGGTCGTGCAGATAGATGTCGGTGGCGCCCGCGTCCGCGGGCGGGGTGTCCCACGGGACCAGGTTCCGCGCGGTCGAGCCGAACAGGACGTACCGCCCGTCGGCGCTGATGGCCTGCACGGACGACTCGCGGTCGGCCTGCGTGCCGGCGGAGCTGACGCTGACCCGCTCGACGGTCCCGTTGCGCAGGTCGCGCACGAAGACGTCCGACGCGCTGTTGGTGTCGCCGGGCACCAGGTTGGACGCGTCGGCCGTGAAGGCCGCGAAGCGGCCGTCGGCGCTGAGCTGCGGTCCGTAGGAGTCGCCGTTGCCCTGCTCCCCCGTCGCCGACCGGGTGACCCGCTCGGTGGAGGGGACGCGCGGCTGGGCGCTCGTCGAGGTTCCGGTCAGGGCCACCGTGGCGGCGACGAAGGCGGCGGCGAGCGCGACGGCCCGCTTGGTGCTGTGCATGGTTGTTCCCCCGTGGTCGGTCGTGCTCATTTCACTGTCCTGAGGAAGATGTCCGACACCCCGTTGGTGTCCCCCTCCACCAGATCGGGTGACGCCGATGCGAACGCGACGACGGTGCCGTCGGCGTTGACAGAGGGGTGCCCGGCCGGGAGGTCGTTGCGGCCGCCCCAACGGTGCCGGTCGGCGTCGGTGGCCGGCAGCGTGGCCGCGTAGGTGATCCACGAGCAGGTGGGATCCACCGCGGGCTGTCCCATCCAGGTGAAACGGACGCCCTGGTAGTGGCCGATGCCGGTCAGCCTGCCGACCGTGCGGTTGCGGATGTGGACCTGCGGGCCGCCGTCGGACTCGGCCACATAGCCGACCATGCGCCCGCTGTAGCAGGGCGTGCACGGCGTGAAGTGCGCGCAGCCGAGACTCGGCGCGGTGGACGTGAACGCGACGTGACGGCCGTCGGCACTGAGCGCGGCCCCGCTCGACGGCCCGTCGGCCTGGGTGCCGTCGGCGGCGGTGCCGACCCTCTCGGTTCTCGGCGTGTGCGGCGCGGCTGACGCGGTCGTTCCCGTGACCGCGAGCAGTGAGGCCGCGCCTGAGAGGCATGCTGCGGCTCTGGACAAGTTCCCCCCTGTATTCCCCGTTGACGCTTCTCCCCCGGCCCCGCGCCGAGGGCTCCCCACGAGGCAAACGCACCACGCGCTACAGGGTCAATCGGCAATATTGCGTACAACCAGGACGTGCGCTCAGGCGTCCGCGAGGAGGCCGTCGCCCAGGAACTCCCGTACGTGGCGCAGAACTTGCGCCCGGTCCGTGCCGCGCAGCCCGATCGCCACATGGATGGAGAAGCCGTCGAGCAGGGCCCGCAGGCGGGACGCGAAACGGTCCGGGTCGACGGGCCGGAACTCCCCCCGCGACACCCCCTCCGCGAGCAGCGCCACCAGATCCCGGTGCCAGGCGCCCTCGATCGCGGCCTGCCGGTCGCGGGCGGCGGCGTCGGCGTTCTGCGAGCGGTTCCAGACCTCCAGCCAGAGCGTCCAGTGCGGGTCGCGGTGGCCGTCGGGGACGTACAGGTCGACGTAGGCGTCGAGCCGTTCACGGGCCGGTGCCGTGCGGGTGAGCAGCCGGCCGCGCTCGGCGCCGAGCCGGCCCTCGCTCCACTCCAGGGTCTGCAGGAGCAGCTCGTCCTTGGAGTGGAAGTAGTAGAGGAGATGGCCGCTGCTCATGCCGACCTCGCGGCCGAGCGCCGCCATGGTGAGCTTCTCCAGACCGCGCTCGGCGATCATTTCCATGGCGGCGGCGAGGACGTCCTCGCGGGGCGGGGCGGGGGTGCGGCGGCGGGCGCCGGGCGTACTCATGCGGACTCCACCCGTACGGCGTCGGGCAGGAAGTGGGTCTCGTAGGGCCCGTAGCACTCGCTGAGTTCCGTCGCGACGGGGGTACCGCAGCTCCCGCACAGTTGGTCGGGTCCCTCCCTGCCGTGGCGACCGCAACAGCCGGGGTCCTGCATGTCCCGGCGGGGGGACAGCCGCCCGAGCGTGTCCTCCGGGTGGACCACCAGGGTGTCGCGCGGTCCGGCCGGGACCAGCTGTTCGCCGTTGTACGCGAAGGCACCCTGGGTGCCCATCCAGGTGTCCCAGTCGGGTTCCGGCACATACGGTGCCCCACTGGGCTGCGGGTCCACGGCGTAGGTGCCGCGCGGCACGGTCGGCGGGGCATGCCGCGAGCCGTCCGGATTACTGTTCCGCGGGTCACGCGCGGGGCGCTCCGGCAGTTCGGGCAGCCGACGCAGGGGCTCGGTGAGGCGGTGGCCGCAGGCCGTGCAGAGCAGCTGTACGTTCACCCGTACGTTCTACCTGACCACGGCCCTCGGCTGCTGCTGGGTGATGCAGTGGATGCCTCCCCCGCCCGCGAAGATCGTCCGCGCGTCGACCAGCGTCACCGTCCGCTCCGGGAACAGTCGCCGGAAGATCCCGGCGGCGATCTCGTCGCGCGGATCGTCGAAGCCGCACAGCACCAGGCCGCCGTTGCAGAGGTAGTGGTTGATGTAGGAGTAGTCGGCCCAGTGCCCGTCCGCCTCCAGGACGGTCGGCGCGGGGACCTCGACGACCTCCAGCCGACGCCCGCGCGCGTCCGTCGCCGCCTTCAGGATGCGGATGACCTCCTTGCTCACCTCGTGGTCGGGGTGGGCCGGGTCCGGCTGGTGGTGGGCCACGACCACACCGGGGCGGGCGAAGGCGGCGACGATGTCGACATGGCCGAGGGTGCCGAAGCCGTACGGGGGGTAGTCGCCGGTGAGGCCGCGCGGCAGCCAGATCGCCTTGCGGGTGCCGAGCATGGCGTGGATCTCCGCCTCGACCTGCTCGCGCGTCCAGTGCGGATTGCGCTCGGGGCCGAGCTGGACGGTCTCCGTGAGCAGCACCGTGCCCTCGCCGTCCACATGGATCGCGCCGCCTTCGTTGACGAGTTCCGAGGCGTACGTCCGCACCGACCCCGCGAGGTCGGAGACATACGCGGCGATCTTCGCGTCGTGCTCCCAGCGGGCCCAGTCCTGGGCGCCCCAGCCGTTGAACGTCCAGTCGACGGCCGCGAGTTGCCCCTTCCCGTCGGTCAGGAAGGTGGGGCCGATGTCCCGCATCCAGGCGTCGTCGAGGTCCCGCTCGACGGTGTCGACCCCCGGCCCGAGCAGCGCCCGGGCCTCCTCGGACTGTCCGGGGCCGCACACCACCGTCACCGGCTCGAAGCGGCGGACGGCGCGGGCGACCGCCGCCCAGGCCAGCCGGGAGGCGGCGAGTTCCTCAGGGTCCTCGAAGGTCGCGTTCGGGCCCGGCCACGCCATCCAGGTGCGCTCGTGCGGGGTCCATTCGGCGGGCATGCGGAAGCCGTCGGCGGCAGCGGACATCGGTGATCCTCACAGGCTGGGAACGTCAGAAGAAATAGAGGCGGTTGAGGGAGACGGACTCGGCGGGCCCGGAGCGCAGCGGCTCTCCGTCGAGGGTGACCAGGCCGGTGCGCTGGTCCACGTCGACCGCTCCGGTACGGGAGTTCAGCCGCAGGTCGGCCGGCCCGATGCCGCGTGTGCCGCGCACGGCGACCCTCCGGCGCCGGGTGGGCATCGTGTCGTGGCCCTGGTCGACGGCGGCCCGGGCGACGAAGGCGACGGAGAGGTCGGCGGGTGTGGCGCCGTACGCCCCGAACTGCGGGCCCAGGACGAGCGGTTCGCAGGTGTCCGTGGCCGCGTTGGGGTCGCCCACCACCCCGTACGCCGGGAAGCCGGCCTTCAGCACGAGCTGCGGCTTGGCGCCGAAGTACTCCGGCCGCCACAGCACGATGTCGGCCAGCTTGCCGACCTCCAGCGACCCCACCTCGTGTGCGAGGCCGTGTGCGATGGCCGGGTTGATGGTCAGCTTGGCCATGTAGCGCAGGACGCGCTCGTTGTCATGGCCGTCCTCCGGGGCGCCGAACTCGGCCTTCATCTTCCCGGCCATCGCGAAGGTACGGCGGACCGTCTCGCCGGCCCGGCCCATGCCCTGCGCGTCCGAGGAGGTGATGCCGATCGCGCCCAGGTCGTGCAGGACGTCCTCGGCGCCCATGGTGCCGGCGCGGATGCGGTCGCGGGCCATGGCGGCGTCGCCGGGCAGGTCGGTCTTCAGGTCGTGGACGGAGACGATCATGCCGTAGTGCTCGGCGACGGCGTCCCGGCCGAAGGGCAGGGTGGGGTTGGTGGAGGAGCCGATGACGTTCGGGACGCCGGCCATCTTCAGGACGTTCGGCACGTGTCCGCCGCCGCAGCCCTCGATGTGGAAGGCGTGGATGGTGCGGCCCTCCAGCACGCGCAGGGTGTCCTCGACGGACAGGCACTCGTTCAGTCCGTCGCTGTGCAGGGCGACCTGGACGTCGTGCTCCTCGGCCACGCGCAACGCCGTGTCCAGCGCCCGGGTGTGGGCGCCCATGTCCTCGTGCACCTTGAAGCCGCTCGCCCCGCCCTCGGCCAGCGCCTCGACCAGGGGGGCGGAGTCGGAGGACGAACCCCGGCCCAGGAAGCCGATGTTGACCGGCCAGGCGTCGAAGGCGTTGAACGCGTGCCGCAGCGCCCACGGCGAGTTGACGCCGACGCCCCATACGGGGCCGAACTCCTGCCCGATGACCGTGGTCACCCCGGAGGCCAGCGAGGCCTCCATGATGCGCGGCGACAGCAGATGGACATGCGTGTCGACGGCTCCGGCGGTGGCGATGAGCCCCTCGCCGGAGACGATAGAGGTCCCGGTGCCGACGACGACGTCGACCCCGTCGAGGGTGTCGGGATTCCCGGCCCGCCCGATCGAGCAGATCCGTCCCTCCCTGATCCCGATGGAGACCTTCCGGATGCCCAGCGCCGCGTCGATCACGACGACGTTGCTGATGACGACGTCACAGGTCTCCCGGACGGCGGCCGCCCTGAGATGCAGCCCGTCCCGGGCGGTCTTGCCGAACCCGGCGAGGAACTCGTCGCCGTAGCGCTGGGAGTCGGACTCGACGCGGATGGTCAGCCCGGAGTCGCCGAGCCGGATGCGGTCACCGGCCCGCGGACCGTGGGTGGCGGCGTACTCGTACGGGGTGAGGCGGCGGGCCTCGGCGGGGTGGCCTCCTGGGCGGCTCATCGCTCGACCTCCTGATCAGCTGCTTCCGACACGCCACCAGGCGCTTCCGGTACGCCGAGGTAGCCGCAGGCCGCGGCGCGGCGCAGTGCCTCCTCGCGGGCGCCGGGCGCGTCCAGCGCTCCGTCGACCAGGCCGGCGAACCCGATGGCGATCCGCTCACCCCCGATCGGCAGGAGCCCGACCTCGACGCTGTCCCCCGGCCCGAAGCGCACGGACGACCCGGCGGGTACGGCGAGGCGCATGCCGTAGGCCGACGCGCGGTCGAAGTCGAGGCGCGGGTTGGCCTCGAAGAAGTGGAAGTGGGAGGTGACGGAGACGGGGACGGTCGCGGTATTGGTGACCGTGAGCCGTACGACCGGTTCGGGCTCGGCGTGCTCGGGCCCCGGCAGCAGCGCGCCGGGAGCCTGCGGACCGAGCCCGCCCCCTATCGGGTCGGACACGACCGCGAGCCGTGAGCCGTCGTCGAAGACCGCCTCGACGTGCACCTCGGTGACGATGTCCGCGACACCCGGGAGCACATCGTCCGGACCGAGCACCGACCGGGCGCGGTCAATGGCCTCCGTCAGCCGGGCCCCGTCCCGGGCGGCCTCGCAGACGGTGTCCGCGATGAGCGCGGTCGCCTCCGGCACATTGAGCCGGAGCCCTCGGGCCCGGCGGGCGCGGGCCAGCTCGGCGGCTCCGAAGAGCAGCAGCCGGTCACGTTCCGTGGGGGTCAGTCTCATGACGCGGGCACCTCCTTGCCTCGCCCACATTAGAGCATCACTCTAAACATGAATTCCAGAGAACCGAAGTGTTGACTCAGCCAAACCGATCCCCCACATTGAACGTCGCTCTAACTCTGGCGGCCGATCGAAGGAGACCTGCCATGCCGATGGAACAGCGCGGAGTCGACACCATCCCCGACGAGGAACGCACCAGCGGACCACGCGATCTCGTCTCGATCCTCCTGGGGTCGAACCTCTGCCTAGGAGTGATCGTCTTCGGCTGGCTGCCGCCGTCGTTCGGCCTGGGCTGGTGGGCTTCGGTCAGTTCGATCGTGGTCGGCACCCTCGTCGGCACGGCCCTCACCGCCCCGCTGGCCCTGATCTCCCTGCGTACGGCGACGAACCTGTCCACCTCCTCCGGCGCCCAGTTCGGCGTCCGGGGCCGCCTGGTCGGCTCGGTCGTCGGTCTCCTGCTCGCCCTCGGTTACACGGCCCTGACCGTGTGGATCGGCGGCGATGTGATGGTGGGCGTGCTGGGCCGACTGGTCGGGCTGCCGACGGGCGGAGTGTCGTACGGCGTCGTCTACGGAATGCTGGCCGCCGCGACCGTCGCCGGTGCGGTGTACGGCTACCGCGTGCTGCTCGCCATGTCCCGCGTCCTCGCGATCGGCATGACGGCACTGCTGGTCCTCGGGGTGATCGCCTACGCCCCGCACTTCACGACGGCCGCGCTACCGGAGGCGGGCGGCTATCTGCTGGGCGGCTTCTGGCCGACCTGGCTGCTGGCGACGGTGGCGGCGGGACTGTCCGGCCCGATCGCCTTCATCACCCTCCTCGGCGACTACACCCGCTACATCTCCCCGGCCCGCCACACCTCCCGCCGGGTCCTGCACGCCACGTGGCTCGGCCTGATCCTGGGCCTGCTGGTCCCGCAGCTGTTCGGCACGTTCACGGCGTACGCGGCACAGGCCGCCCTCGACTACGCCGGACCGCTCGTCTCCGCCTCCCCCACCTGGTACCTGGTCCCGCTGCTGCTGGCCGCCTCCGCCGGCTCGGTCGGCAACGCCGGTCTGATGCTCTACTCCATGGGCCTCGACCTGGACGCCATCCTGCCGCGCGCCTCCCGAGCCCAGGCGACGTACGCGGTCGCCGTCGTCGCCACGGTCTGCGTCTTCGTCGGCCACTACGCCTCGACGGCGCAGGACGCGATGACGTCGTTCGTCCTCCTGCTGACGGCGATCGGCACCCCATGGGCCGTCATCACCCTCATCGGCTTCGCACGGTGTCGCGGAGTGTACGACGCGGAGGCGCTCCAGGTGTTCAACCGGCGGGCGCGGGGCGGGATCTACTGGTTCCGCGCCGGCTGGAACCTCCGGGCGACGGTGTCATGGGCGCTGGGTGCGGCGGTCGGCATGCTGGCGGTCGCGCTGCCGACGTACGAGGGGCCGCTGCTGAGCCTGACCGGTGGGGTGGACTGCAGCTTCGTGTTGTCGGGGCTGGTGGGCGGACTGGCGTACGTGCTGCTGACGATCGGTGACTCGGCACCGGCACACGAAAGGGCCGCCACGGACACGGAGTCCGCAGCGGCCCTGACGGTCCCGGCCGAGAACTAGCCCAGCTTGTGCATCCAGCCGTGCTTGTCCTCGGACTTGCCCCGCTGGATGTCGAGGAGAGCCTGGCGGAGCTTCATCGTGACCTCGCCGGGCTCTCCGCCGCTCTGCTGCCACTCGGCGCCCGTGCGCTTCACGGTGCCGACCGGCGTGATGACGGCGGCCGTGCCGCAGGCGAAGACCTCGGTGAGGGTGCCGTTCTCGGAGTCGCGCTGCCACTGGTCGACGGAGATGCGGCCCTCCTCGGACTCGTAACCGAGGTCGCGGGCGACCGCCAGGAGGGAGTCACGGGTGACGCCCTCCAGGATGGAGCCGGTGAGGGACGGGGTGACGATCTTGTCGCCGTACACGAAGTACAGGTTCATCCCGCCGAGCTCCTCGACCCACTTGCGCTCGACCGCGTCCAGATAGCAGACCTGGGCACAGCCCTTGGCGGCGGCCTCGGCCTGCGCCAGCAGGGACGCGGCGTAGTTGCCGCCCGTCTTGGCGTCGCCCATGCCGCCCGGCACGGCGCGCACATGGTCCTCGGAGACCCAGATGGACACCGGCTTGACGCCGCCGGGGAAGTAGGCGCCGGCCGGGGAGGCGATGACCATGAACAGGTACTCGCTGGCGGGCTTCACGCCCAGGCCGACCTCCGTGGCGAACATGAACGGACGCAGGTAGAGGGACTCCTCGCCGCCGTGCGCCGGGACCCAGGCCTCGTCCTGCTGCACCAGCACGTCGCACGCCTCGATGAACGTCTCCACGGGCAGCTCCGGCATGCCGAGCCGACGGGCGGAGGCCTGGAAGCGCACCGCGTTCTTCTCGGGACGGAACGTGGCGACGGACCCGTCGGGCTGGCGGTACGCCTTGAGGCCCTCGAAGATCTCCTGCGCGTAGTGCAGCACCATGGTGGCCGGGTCGAGGGAGATCGGCGCGTACGGCACGAGCTCGCCGTCGTGCCAGCCCCGGCCCTCGGTCCACTTGATCGTCACCATGTGGTCGGTGAAGTGGCGGCCGAACCCGGGGTTGGCCAGTATCGCCTCGCGCTCGGCGGCGGAGAGCGGGCTGGCGGAGGGCTTGAGCTCGATCGTGGGCGTCGTCATGAGTTGATGTCCTTCACCGGTTTTCGTTGTGGCGGGCCGCACTCACGCCTGTACTGCCCGTGGCCAGTGCTAGGACGTCCGAGCATTCCCTCAATCCGCGGCTCCGCGTTCGATTATCGCAAGCGGGTGCCGTGGAAGAAATCGGCCTGTTCGGCGTGATCGGCGTGAAACCGCGACCCAGGGGTCGATGGTGTCACCCGGCGGCGGACATGGGGAAGCCGCCGGGTGTGAATGACCCGGCGGCTTCTGGGAGTCCCCCCGCTTGTGGGGGAGTCCGAGTTCGAGTGGCGCGCCGGATCAGCCGGCTACTCGTGCGGCCAGCGCGTCGCCGATCTCCGACGTGCTGCGGGCGGGCTTGCCGGTGCGCTCGGCGAGGTCCGTGGAGACCGCCTCGTCGATGCGGGCGGCCTCGGCGTCGTAGCCGAGGTGGCGCAGGAGCAGGGCGACGGACAGGACCGTGGCCGTGGGGTCGGCCTTGCCCTGGCCGGCGATGTCCGGGGCCGAGCCGTGGACGGGCTCGAACATGGACGGGAACTCTCCGGACGGGTTGATGTTGCCGGAGGCCGCCACGCCGATGCCGCCGGAGACGGCCGCGGCGAGGTCGGTGATGATGTCGCCGAAGAGGTTGTCGGTGACGATGACATCGAAGCGCTCGGGCTGGGTCACCAGGTAGATGGTGGCCGCGTCGACGTGCATGTACTCGGTGGTGACCTCGGGGAACTCCTCGGCCACCTTGTTGAAGATGTTCGTCCACAGGTGACCGGCGAAGGTCAGCACGTTGTTCTTGTGGATCAGCGCCAGCTTCTTGCGCGGGCGGGCCTGCGCGCGGGCGAAGGCGTCGCGGACCACGCGCTCGACGCCGTACGCCGTGTTGACGGAGACCTCGGTGGCGACCTCGTGCTCGGTGCCCTTGCGGATGGTGCCGCCGTTGCCGGTGTACGGGCCTTCGGTGCCTTCGCGGACCACGACGAAGTCGATGCTCGGCTCACCGGCGAGCGGGGTGGCGACGCCCGGGAGGAGCTTCGACGGACGCAGGTTGACGTGGTGGTCGAAGGCGAAGCGGAGCTTGAGCAGGAAGCCGCGCTCCAGGACGCCGGAGGGGACGCTCGGGTCGCCGATGGCGCCGAGCAGGATGGCGTCGTGCTGCTTGAGGGCGTCGAGGTCGGCGTCGGTGAGGGTCTCACCGGTGGCGTGGTAGCGCCGGGCGCCGAAGTCGTACTCCTTGGTCTCCAGCTTCACATCCTGCGGAAGGACGGCGGAGAGGACCTTCAGGCCTTCGGCCACGACCTCCTGGCCGATGCCGTCACCCGGAATCACTGCGAGATTGAGGCTGCGAGACATGTCGGCACCCTACTCCTCGTCCCATGGGATGACATGCCGCGTCCGCGATACGGACAGCGCGGCGCGGGGCGGTGTCCGCCGTTCGACTGGCGTTCACCCGTATGTGTGGCGGGCGTTGGGGCACGCTGGGAACTTCCTTCCCATGGACATCCCGGACTTCGGCATCCCCCCGCGGCTGGCCCGCCGTATGAGCATGGCGGAACAGCACGAGTACCTGCGCACGAAGCTGACCCGACGGCGCACGCTGGTGACGGCGGGCGCGGTGGCGGGCGGGCTGCTGACCGGGTGCTCGGCTTCGGGATCGGGTGACGGAACGGCGGCCGGCCCCTCGGCGTCCGCGTCCACCCTCACGAAGGTGCCGGGCTCCGCCGTCGCCCCCTTCGGCCGCCACCTCGCCTTCGGCGCCGACCCCAAGACGCAGATGCGGATCTCCTGGCAGGTGCCGGCCGCGGTGAAGAAGCCGTACGTCCGCATCGGTCTGCGCCCGGACGACCTGGACCGCAGGATCGAGGCGGAGGTGCGCGACCTGAAGACCCCGGCGCTCCAAGGCATCCGCCCGGCGTTCGAGCAGTACTACGTCCACGCTGCCCTGGACACCCTGCGCCCCGGCACGACGTACTACTACGGCGTGGGCCACGACGGCTTCGACCCCGCCGAACCTCGGCACCGCTCGACGATCGCCTCCTTCCGCACGGCGCCCGCCACCCCGGAGAGCTTCACCTTCACGGCCTTCGGCGACCAGGGCGTCAGCGAGGCGGCTTCCGCCAACGACCATGTCCTGCTGCGCCAGGACCCCGCCTTCCACCTCCACGCCGGCGACATCTGCTACGCGAACGTGGGCGGCCGGGGCAAGGAGTCGGACGGCTACGACCCCGGTTTCTGGGACCTGTTCCTCAAGCAGAACGAGTCGGTGGCGAAGTCGGTGCCGTGGATGGTGACGACCGGCAACCACGACATGGAGGCCTGGTACTCGCCGGACGGCTACGGCGGCCAGCTCGCCCGCTTCTCCCTCCCGGACAGCGGCTTCGACCCGCGTACGGCGCCGGGGGTGTACGCCTTCACCTACGGCAACGTCGGGGTGGTCGCGCTGGACGCGAACGACGTGTCGTACGAGATTCCCGCCAACCTCGGCTACACGGAGGGACGGCAGACGAAGTGGCTGGACCGCACGCTCGGCGAGTTGCGCGCCGACCGCTCGGTCGACTTCGTCGTCGCCTTCTTCCACCACTGTGCGTACTCGACGTCGACACACGCCTCCGACGGGGGCATCCGCGCCGAGTGGGTGCCGCTCTTCGCCAAGCACCAGGTCGACCTGGTGATCAACGGGCACAACCATGTGTACGAGCGGACCGACGCGATCCTGAACGGCGAGGTCGGCGCGCAGGTCCCGATCGGCGCGACGACGGACCCGACGCGCGACGGGATCGTGTACGTCACGGCGGGCGGCGGCGGCAGGGACCTGTACGGCTTCCCGGCGGGCGTCGAGGAGAGCTACGAGGGCCATGTCACCGATCGGGAGTCGGTCGACTCCTTCACGTGGACCAGGTCACGCGACACAAAGGCGGAGAGCGTCCACTGGTCGCGGGTGCGCTACCGCGGCTTCTCCGTCCTCGCGGTGGAGGCGGAGACCGGCGCGAAGCCGAGCCTGAAGGTATCGGCGCTGACACCGACCGGGGAGCGCGTGGACCATTTCGAGGTACGGCGCGGCCGCTGATCGACCCGAGGTGCAGCGCCCCTTGAGGGGCGCGGGGAACTGCGCGACCAGCCACGACGGCGCCGCAGACGAACTACGACACATCGCGGCACTACCGGCGGAGCGCTTACGCAGCCTGGTGACCTGTGGCGCCGCCGTTGTCCCGGCGGTCGAGGGCGCGCTGGAGGGCGGCGGCTGCGTTCTTGCGGTCGGACTCGCTCGTACGGGAGAGGTGACGGACTCGACGGCGGGCGGTCGTCTCGGCCATGGGAAATCGACTCCTTCGACAATCCTGGAGTACAACAGGGGGTTACGAGACGCCGGGTGGGGCGGGGAGCGGTGCCGCAGGGGTTGCCTGCACGGGGCCCGGCTCACGACCGCCATTCGCTTGATCGAGCGAGACGTTCGGCTTCTACAAAGCTAAGCGAGGACAGGGCATCTGTCTCCACAATTACTCGGACTTCCTACTATCTGAGACGGTGGAGTGAGTCACACGCCGCTGACCTGCGCTTTCATCATCACGCGGAACAGACGGACCTGACGGCGGATCGCCCACCCGGCTGATGATCCGCGCGGCACGGGAGGGACGGCCACGACGAGGGGAACGCTGACGTCATGAACGACACGGCGAAGGTGTTCCTCGAAGGCGGCCCGGACGATCTGCCCGACCGGATCGTCCCGACCCCGTCCCCCGGCCCGGATGTGAAGATCAAGCTCCGCGGCGGATACGAGCACTTCCGGCCGACGTCACGGCAGGCGGACACCGCGGAGGGCGCGCTGCCCGTGTACGAGTGGTGGGAGCGGACGGAGATCGCCGAGTAGGCCGCCACGACGGCGCGAGGGGCCAGGCACATCGCCCGGCCCCTCGACGCATGCTGACCTACCGTCAGCCCATGTGCGGGTAGGCGTAGTCGGTCGGCGGGACCAGCGTCTCCTTGATGGCGCGGGTCAGGGTCCAGCGCATCAGGTTCTGCGGGGCGCCGGCCTTGTCGTTGGTGCCGGAGGCGCGGCCGCCGCCGAAGGGCTGCTGGCCGACGACGGCGCCGGTGGACTTGTCGTTGATGTAGAAGTTGCCGGCCGCGTAGCGCAGCTTCTCCATCGTGTACGCCGCCGCCGCGCGGTCGGCCGAGATGACCGAGCCGGTCAGGGCGTAGGCGGACACCGACTCCATCTGCTCCAGCATCTCGTCGTACTTGTCGTCCTCGTAGACGTGCACGGCGAGGAACGGACCGAAGTACTCGGTGGTGAAGACCTCGTTCTCCGGGTCGCTGCACTCCACGACGGTCGGGCGCACGAAGTAGCCGACCGAGTCGTCGTAGGAGCCGCCCGCGACGATCGTGCAGGTCGGGTCGGACTTCGCGCGGTCGATCGCGTCCTTGCTCTTGGCGAAGGCGCGCTCGTCGATCACGGCGCCGATGAAGTTGGACAGGTCGGTGACGTCACCCATGGTGAGGTAGTCGACCTCGGCCGCGAACTCCTCCTTGAAGCCGGAGTTCCAGATCGACGCCGGGATGTACGCCCGGGAGGTCGCCGAGCACTTCTGGCCCTGGTACTCGAAGGCACCGCGGGTCAGCGCGGTCTTCAGCACCGCCTTGTCGGCGCTCGGGTGGGCGACGACGAAGTCCTTGCCGCCGGTCTCGCCGACGATGCGCGGGTAGGAGCGGTACTTCTCGATGTTGTTGCCGACCGTCTTCCACAGGTACTGGAAGGTCTTGGTCGAGCCGGTGAAGTGGATGCCCGCGAGGTCGCGGTGCTCAAGGGCGACCTTGGAGACCTCGATGCCGTCGCCGGTGACGAGGTTGATGACGCCCTTGGGGAGCCCTGCCTCCTCCAGGAGCTCCATGAGCAGCACGGCGGCGTGGGTCTGGGTCGGGGACGGCTTCCAGACGACGACGTTGCCCATCAGCGCGGGCGCGGTGGGCAGGTTGCCCGCGATCGCCGTGAAGTTGAACGGCGTGATCGCGTAGACGAAGCCCTCCAGCGGGCGGTGGTCGAGGCGGTTCCAGACGCCCGGGGAGTTGGCGACCGGCTGCTCGGAGAGCAGGTCGCGGGCGTACTTGACGTTGAAGCGCCAGAAGTCGACCAGCTCGCAGGGCGTGTCGATCTCGGCCTGCTGGGCCGTCTTCGACTGGCCGAGCATGGTGGAGGCGGCGAGGGTCTCCCGCCAGGGGCCGGCCAGCAGCTCGGCGGCGCGCAGGATGATCGCCGCGCGGTCGTCGAAGGACATCGCACGCCAGGCCGGCGCGGCGGCGAGGGCCGCCTCGATGGCGTCCTGGGCGTCCTGCTGGGTGGCGTTGCCGTAGGTGCCGAGGCGGGCCTTGTGGTTGTGCGGCTGCACGACGTCGAACCGCTCACCGCCGCCCATCCGCTTCTCGCCGCCGATGGTGCAGGGCAGGTCGATCGGGTTCTCGGCCAGCTCCTTCAGCTTGGCCTCCAGCCGGGCGCGTTCGGGCGAGCCGGGGGCGTAGCCGTGCACCGGCTCGTTGACGGGGGTGGGGACCTGGGTCACAGCGTCCATGTGTTCCGTAACTCCTTAGTGAGCGGTGTGTTTCGAGCCGTTGTGTCGGGGCTCAGCCCTTGCTGACCATTGACCGGAGGAAGAACCGCAGGTTGGCCGGCTTCTCAGCCAAGCGCCGCATGCTGTGTCCTCCCGGGGGACAACCCCCGGACCCCCGGCAGACGCCGCGGCACTCCAAGTCGCGTCAGCCATGGCTGATCATGCTCCGCAGGAAGAAGCGCAAGTTCGCCGGCTTCTCAGCCAAGCGCCGCATGAAGTAGCCGTACCAGTCGGTGCCGTAGGCGGTGTAGACGCGCATACGGTGGCCCTCGGCGGCCAGGCGCAGGTGTTCGTCGCCGCGGATGCCGTACAGCATCTGGAACTCGTACTCGTCGGGCTTGCGCCCGGCGCGCCGCGCGAGCTCCTGGGCGATGGAGATGAGGCGCGGGTCGTGGGAGCCGATCATCGGATACCCCGCGCCCTCCATCAGAACCTTGAGAATGCGGACGTACGCCTTGTCGATCTCGTGTTTCTGCTGGTAGGCGACTTCGGCGGGCTCCTTGTAGGCGCCCTTCACCAGGCGCACCCGGCTGCCGTTCGCGGCGAGGCGGCGGGCGTCGGTCTCGGTGCGGAAGAGGTAGGCCTGGATGACGCAGCCGGTCTGCGGGAAGTCCCTGCGCAGTTCCTCGTGGATGGCGAACATCGAGTCGAGGGTGGTGTGGTCCTCCGCGTCGAGCGTGACGGTCGTGCCGATGGCGGCAGCGGCCTCGACGACCGGACGGACGTTGGCGAGGGCGAGCTCGTGGCCGCCGTCCAGCGCCTGGCCGAACATCGACAGCTTCACGGACATCTCGACGCGCTCGCCCAGCTCCAGATCCTTGATCCGGTCGATGAGGCGCAGATAGGCGTCCCGGGCGGCTGCGGCCTGCTCGGGGCGGGTGATGTCCTCGCCGACGACGTCCATCGTCAGCTCCAGGCCCCTGCCGGTGAGGTCCTCGATGATCGGCACGACCTCGTCGACGGTCTCGCCGGGGATGAACCGGTCGACGACCTGCTTCGTCACCGGGGCCGCCGAGATCAGGCGTCGCATCCGGTCGCTGCGCGACGCGGCAAGAATCACGGGACCCAGCACGGGGCACCTCCACAAACCAGCAGATAGAACCACCGTGAAACCTAAGGATCCCTCCGATCGTCGACCATCGACAGCTGTCACGCATCCGTGCCGCAGATCTCAGACAGATGTATGAAGCGACCGCGATGATGCGGGAGAATGTCCGGGTGACAGCCGATTACAAAGGGGACTACCAGGAGCTGGTCGACGAGATCTCGGAGCTCCTCGGCGCCCCGGCGACCCTGGAGAACCGGGACTTCGAGCTGATCGCCTTCGGTGCGTACGACAGTGAGGGCGACCTCGACCCGTCGGCGCTGGACCCGGTGCGCACCCGGTCGATCCTGACCCGTCGCTCGACCGCCGCGGTCCGGGCGTGGTTCGAGGGCTTCGGCATCACGCGGGCGACGAGCCCGGTCCGGATCCCGCCCACCCCGGAGGCGGGGGTCTACCGCGGACGGATCTGTCTCCCGGTACGCCATCGGGCGGTCGTCCTCGGTTACGTCTGGCTGCTGGACTCCGACCCCGGCCCGACCGACAGGCAGTTGGCCGCGGCCATGGAGGTGACCGACCGCATCGGCGCGCTGCTCGCGGACGAGGTGCAGCACGGGGCGGATCTGAGCCGGGAGCTGCGGGCGGTGCTGACCGCGGAGCGGGGCTGGCAGGGGGAGATGGCGGTCGCGGCGCTGCGCACCGCCCTCGGCCCGCGCGGCGAGGGCGGGCACGCCGTCGTGTGCGTCGCACCGTGGCCGTCGGCCGACCCCGACGACGCCCCGTCCGTCCGTACGGTGCCGCACGCGACCGCGCTGTGCACGGTCCCGTGGGGCGCAGACGGACAGAGCCTCGCGGTACTCGTCCGGCTGCGCTCGCCGGAGGTGCGCACACCGGCCCAGGCCGCGGCGTCCCGGCTGCTCAAGGACGAGGCGGCAGCGGCGGCCGGCATCGGCGCACCCCGTACCGGCCTCGGTGAACTGGCCGCGGCCTGGCAGGAGGCGTCCGCCGCGGCCCGCGCCGCCCTGGCCGAACCCCGCCTGGGCCCGGTCGCCGAGTGGGACCGCATCGGCCCGTACCGCCTGCTGACCTCCCTGCCCTCGGAGACGGCACACGACCCGGCCGTGGCCCCGCTCCTCTCCTCCGCCCACCAGGAACTCGCCCGCACCGCCGAGGTCTACCTGGACTGCGCGGGCCAGGCCGGCCGCACGGCCGCCGAACTCGGCATCCACCGCCAGACCCTGTACTACCGCCTGTCCCGCGTGGAGCAGCTCACGGGCCTGGACCTGGACGACGGGGAGGACCGGCTGCTGCTGCACATGGGACTGAAGGGCGCACGGCTCGGCTTCTGAAGACGAGCTTCTCCGGGCGAGCTTCCCCGGGCGAGCTTCTGAAAACGATTATCATCATGCTACGGTCGGTGCGCGTTCAACCTTTGACCACGCCTTTACCCGGAGTGTCCCGTGCGCGTCCCCGCCCGTCTCCTCCCCCTGTCCGCGGCCGCCGCGGCCTCCGCCCTGCTCACCGGCTGTTTCTCGGCGGCGGGATCCGACGAGGCGGCCGCCGGGGGCAAGCGCATCCGTGTCGCGCACATGCAGCCGCCCAACTCGGGCCTGTCCCCCCTGAGCGACGACGCGTACAAGCTGTCCCGCTGGTCGACCACCGAGACCCTGGTCAAGCTCGGCAAGGAGGGCGACGCCAAGCCCGCGCTCGCCACCGAGTGGCGGCAGTCCGGCCGCACCTGGACCTTCGAGATACGCGACGGCGTCACCTTCCACGACGGCACGAAGCTCGACGCGGACGCCGTCGTGCGGTCGCTCACCAAGGCCGCCACCGCCTCCCCCAAGCCCCGCATCCTCGACGGCGTGAAGCTCACCGCGAAGGCAAAGGACGCCGACACGGTCACCGTCACCACCGGCACCGAGGACCCCCTCGTCCCACAGCGGCTGAGCTCGCCCCAGATGTCGATCCTGGCCGCCAAGGCCTACACGGGGAAGACGGTGAACCCGGTCGGCGCCGGCACCGGCCCCTTCGAACTCGTCAAGGTCGACGGCACCTCCTCCGCCACCCTCGACCGCTACGACAAGTACTGGGGCGGCAGGGCCAAGGCCCCGGGTATCGACGTCAGGTTCGTGCCGGACGGGACGGCCCGCGCCGCCGCCCTGCGCAGCGGCGAGGCCGACATCGTCGAGGCGATCCCGGTCTCCCAGGCCGCCGTCCTCGACCAGGACCTGATCGCCGAGGTCCCGATGCCGCGCACCAACACCCTCTACCTGAACACCGGGAAGGGCGCCTTCAAGGACGCCTCGCTGCGCGCCGCCGCCCGGGAGGCGATCGATGCGAAGGCGCTCGTCGAGGGTGTGTACGAGGGGCGGGCGGATGTCGCCGAGGGGCTGCTCGGGCCCGCGCTGCCGTGGGCGGCCGGACTGCGTACGCCGGTCAAGCGCGCCAAGGCCGGCAAGCCGAACGGTGCGGCGATCACCATCGGCACCTACACCGACCGGACCGAGATGCCGGAGGTCGCGGCCGCGCTCCAGCAGCAGCTCCAGAAGGCCGGGTTCAAGGTGAAGCTCGATGTCCGCCAGTACGCGAACATCGAATCCGACCTGCTCGCGGGCAAGTTCGACGCGTTCGTCCTCTCCCGCGCCACCGTCCTCGACTCCGGCGACCCGGCCGCCTACCTCTACAGCGACTTCGCTTCCGACGGCTCCTTCAACCTCTCGCAGTTCTCCGACAAGGACGTCGACAAGGCCCTGAAGAAGGCCGCCGCCATCAAGGTCGGCGACGCCCGCCGCAAGGCGATCATCGAGGCGGAGGCCGCCGTGCTCGCCGAGGACGCGGCGATCCCCATGCTTCACGAGCGGGTGATCCAGGGCGACGGCGCCGGTGTCGTGGACGCCGCGCACGACCCGCGCGAGCGCGAGCTCGTCACAGTGGACACCTACGTCAAGTGAAGCCCACAGTAAGGACGTCGGCCGGCCCGGCCACGCTGACCCGCTTCCTCTGTCTCGTCGCCGTCCTGGCCGCCGTCGGCCTGCTGCCCTGGCTCTCCCACAAGGACCCGGCGCTCACCGTGCTGCGCGCCCGGTCGGCCGAGCAGGAGGCGACCGACGAGGCCCTGTCCGCGATCCGCGAGGACCTCGGCCTGGACGCCGGTCCCCTTTCCCTGCTGGGGAGGTGGGCCGCGGACCTGCTGCACGGCGACTTCGGCACCTCCTGGGTGTCGGGGTACGACGTCCTGCCGTCCGTCGCCGCCGGGCTCCAGGTGTCGCTGGGCCTGATGGGCGCGGCGCTCGCTGTGGCGGTCGCGCTGGCCGCCGTCCTGGTGGCGCCGGTGCTGGTGCGCGGACGCGGGTCGGCGGGGGCGTTCGCCGCGATGCTGGCCGCGGTACCGGAGTTCCTGCTGGCCACCGTCGCGCTGCTGGTGTGCGGGGTGTGGCTGGGGTGGCTGCCGACGGCCGGCTGGGCGGGGCCCGCGTATCTGGTGCTGCCCGCGATCGCCCTCGGTGTCCCGGCGGGCGGTCTGCTCGGCCGGCTGGTCGCGGACGCGCTGCCCGCCGTCCTCGACGAGCGGTGGGTGGAGCTGTGGCGGGGCGCGGGAGTGAGCCGTACGAGGATCTCGGCGGCCGCCCTCAAACGCGTACTGCCGCCCCTGGTACCGCAGTTCGGGATGGTCGCCGTCGGCCTGACCGGAGGCGCGGTCGCGGTGGAGGTGGTCTTCGCGGTGCCCGGCATCGGCCGTACGGCTCTGGGCGCGGCCAAGTCGCAGGATCTGCCGCTGCTCCAGGGCTCGGTGCTGGCCCTGCTGCTGCTCGGCCTGCTCACCGGCGCGGCGACGGCGCTCACCCGGCGGCGGCTGCTGGGCCCCGCCCTGCGGGACGCCGGTCTGACACTGCCCCCGGCGCGCCCGGCCCGCACCCGCCCGGCGATCCCGTTGACGCTGTTCTGCGTCCTCGCGGTGACCATCGGCTGGGGCCTGCTGCGCGACCCGTACACGGTGGACACGGCCGCCCGCCTCGCCGCCCCCTCCTGGGCGCACCCGCTCGGCACCGATGCCCTCGGCCGTGACGTGCTCGCCCGGCTCGGCCACGGCGCCGCCTCGACGGTCGGCACGGCCGCCGCCATCTGCGCGCTGAGCCTGCTGGTCGCGCTCGCGCTGGGCTTCCTGCCCGGCATCGCGGCGGGCGCGGCGGACATCGCCAACGCCCTGCCCCCCGTGATCGTCGGCATCCTGGTCGCGGCGGCGACCGGTCCCGGCACCGGGGGCGCGGCCCTCGCGGTCGCGCTGATCTCCTGGCCGGCGCTGTCCGCGCACGCCGCCGCGCTGGTGCAGGAGGTGCGGGCGTCGGCGTTCCTCACCGCCCAACGGGCCATGGGCGCCACCCCGTTGTGGATCCTCACCCGGCATGTCCTCCCGTCCGTCGCCGCCCCGGTCGCCCGGCACGCCCTGCTGCGCCTGCCCGGCATCGCCCTCGCCCTGGCGTCCCTGGGCTTCCTGGGCCTGGGCGCGCAGCCGCCGGCTCCCGAGTGGGGCCTGCTGCTCGACGAGTCCCGCGCCTACGTCGAACGCGCCCCGTGGGCGGCCCTCGCCCCGGCCGTCGCGCTGGCGCTGCTGGCGGGGCTGGCGGTGTCGGGGGCGGCGGCCGTGCAGGGCGGGCGGGTACGGCGGGTCGCGCCGGCGATGAAGAAGAGGAAGAAGAAGGGGGCCTCCGTTGCCGTCTGATGTACTCCTCTCGGTGCGCGATCTGCGGATCGCCTTCGACGGCGTCGAGGCCGTGCGTGGCCTGTCCTTCGACGTGCGCCCGCGCGAGGCCCTCGCGATCGTCGGCGAGTCGGGCGCGGGCAAGTCCCTCACCGCCCGGGCGCTGCTGGGCACGCTGCCCAGGGGCGCGGCGACGAGCGGGACGATCGAGCCGGACCTCACGCCCCACCGCGGCCGCCGCATCTCCCTCGTCCCGCAGGACGCCCTCTCCGCCCTGTCCCCCGTGCACCCGGTGGGCGACCAGCTCGCCGCCGCGGTGCGCTCGGTGGCCGGTGTCTCCCGCAAGGAGGCCCGGGCCCGAGCGGTCGCCGCGCTCGACCGGGTGGGCATCCCGGACGCGGCCCGCAAGGCACGGGCGTATCCGCACGAGTACTCCGGCGGCATGCGCCAGCGCGCGGTCATCGCCATGGCGACGATCAACGAACCCGACATCGTCGTCGCCGACGAGCCCACCACCGCCCTCGACGAGGAGCGCCGCGACCAGGTGCTGCGGGTGCTCGCCGAGCAGCGCGAGGCGGTGGGCGCGGCGCTCGTGCTGGTCACGCACGACATGGAGGTCGTACGGCAGCACGCCGACCGCGTGCTGGTCATGTACGCCGGCCGCCTCTGCGAACTCGGCCCGGCGCACGAGGTGCTGGGCCGCCCGCGCGCCCCCTACACGGCGGGCCTGCTGGCCTCCCTCCCCCAGCACGCGCCCCCGGGCCGCCGCCTCCCCGCCCTGCGCGGCACCCCGCCCGCCCCGGGCGCACTCCCGCCGGGCTGCGCCTTCACCCCGCGCTGCCCGCTCGCGGCGGACCTCTGCCGTACGGCGGAACCGGAGCCGCAGGAGGTGGAGGGACGCCTGGTGGCCTGCCACCGCTGGCGGGAACTCCCTTCCCCGGCAATGGAGTTGTTCCAGAACCAGGAAGAGAAGCGGCAGCCCGCATGAGTGATGACGCCCTGCTCGACGTCCGCGACCTCGTGGTCCGCTACGGCGACGTCACCGCCGTCGACCACGTCTCCTTCACCCTGGCCCCCGGCGAGACCCTCGCCCTCAACGGCCCCTCCGGCTGCGGCAAGTCCTCCACAGCCCTGGCGATTCTCCGGCTGCGCCGGCCCGACGCCGGTGAAGTCCGCTTCGAGGGGCGGGAGTTGACCCACCTCACGGAACGCGAGCTGCGCCCGGTCCGCCCGCGCATGCAGCCCGTCTTCCAGGACCCGTACGGCTCACTGAGCCCACGCCATCGCATCCGCGACGCGGTGGCCGAACCGCTGAAGGTGCAGGGCCGCTGGAGCGGCGCCGAGGGCCCCGCCCGGGTCGCCGAACTCCTCGACCGGGTCGGCCTCGACCCGTCGTACGGCGACCGTCGCCCGCACGAACTCTCCGGCGGGCAGTGCCAGCGCGTGGGAATCGCCCGCGCGCTGGCCTCCGGGCCCCGCCTGCTGGTTCTCGACGAACCGGTCTCGTCCCTCGACCCGTCCGTCCGGGCCGGCGTGCTGAACCTGCTCGCCGACCTCCAGGACGACCTCGGCCTCGGCTACCTCTTCATCTGCCACGACCGGGCGGTCGTACGGCATGTGGCGGACCGGGTGATCGAGATGCGCGAGGGGCGGGTCATTTCCGGGTAGCGGCGTCGATCACCTGGCGGAGGCCTTCGGTGAGTTCCTCGGCGCGGGGCGCGGTCTCGGGGTCGAACGTCCACTGGGCGATGAGTCCGGTCATGAGCGTCACATAGAACTTGCCGAGGGTGTTCACGGTCTCGTCCCGGACGTCCTCCTCACGCCCGCCCATGAGCAGCGGGATGATGCCGCGCCCGGCCTCCAGCTGGGCACGCGACAGATAGTCGCGCACCTCGGGCAGCTGGTCGCCCAAGGCGATGATCTCCACGCTGAGCCGCCACACGGAGCCGGGCTCCCGCATGGTGCCGATGATGTTCGACCACACCTCCTGGAACCGCTCGATCGAGCCCGGTTCGGCGGTGATCCCAGCCGTCCCGTCACCCTCGAAGGCGTCGCCCAGCTCTTCGACCAGCGCCACGTACGCCTGCGCCAGCAGCGCGTCCTTCGAGCCGTAGTGATAGCCGATCGACGCCAGGTTGGTCCCCGACTCCTTGACGATGTCGCGCGCCGTCGTGCGCACGAACCCCTTCGCCAGCAGGCAGCGCTTGGCTCCCTCGAGCAGATCCTCACGGTGTCCCATGGCACGCCACCCTACCCCGGATCCATACGGACGTCCTATACAGACGTTCTAGACAAGCGTTTAAGACGCGTGTACGTTCACCGGCATGACAACGAACACGACGAGCACCACCCCTCCCCCGCCCCCACCCGCCCGCGCCGGCCGCCGTGAATGGACCGCCCTCGGCGTGCTGATGCTGCCGTTGCTGCTGGTCTCCATGGACGTCTCGGTCCTCTACTTCGCGATCCCGGCGATCAGCGCGGACCTGGAGCCGAGCGGCACCCAGCAGCTGTGGATCTTCGACATCTACGCCTTCGTCCTGGCTGGCCTGCTGATGACGATGGGCTCGCTCGGCGACCGCATCGGCCACCGCCGCCTCCTGCTCATCGGCGCCGCGGCCTTCGGCACCGCCTCACTCGTGGCGGCGTACGCCAACAGCGCCGAGCTGCTGATCGCGGCCCGCGCGGTGCTCGGCATCGGCGGCGCCACCCTGATGCCGTCGACGATGGCCATGACCCGCACGATGTTCACCGACCCCGCCCAGCGCGCGAAGGCGATCGGCCTGTGGTCCGGCGTGATGACGGCCGGGATCGCGCTCGGCTCGGTGATGAGCGGCGTGCTCGTCGAGCACTTCTGGTGGGGCTCGGTCTTCCTGGTCAACCTGCCCGCGATGGCCCTGCTGCTGATCCTCGGCCCGATACTGCTCCCCGAGTCGAGGAACCCCGCGCCCGGCCGCTTCGACCTGCTGAGCGTGCCGCTGTCCATGGCGGCCGTGCTCCCCGTGGTCTACGGCCTGAAGGAGATCCCGTCCGAGGGCTGGAACGTCCGCTACGTCGTCTCGATCACCCTCGGCCTGCTCTTCGCGGCCCTCTTCGTCCACCGCCAGCGCACGACCGCGGCTCCGATGATCGACCCGGCCCTGTTCCGCGGGCGGGGGTTCGCGCCCTCGGTCGGCCTCAATCTGATCTGCGCCTTCGGGGTGTTCGGGTCGTCCTACTTCACCACGCAGTACCTGCAGTCGGTGCTCGGCAAGAGCGCCCTGGAGGCAGCCTTGTGGGCGCTGCTGCCCTCGGTGCCGATCGGGGCGGCCGGGCCCGTCGCGACCCAGCTGGTGCAGCGGGGCGTCAACCGCGCCTACGTCGTCACCGCGGGCTTCGCGATCGCCGCGGCCGGTTTCGCGCTGCTGTCCCTCGCCGGGACGGATTCCCTGTGGCTGGTGCTGACCGCGTGCGCGGTCCTCGCCGTCGGCGGCGTCACGGTGATGTCCCAGATCATGGACCTGGCGATGGGCACCGCCCCGGTGGAGCGTGCGGGTTCCGCTTCGTCCCTGATGGAGACCGGCGGGGAGTTCGGCGGCGCGCTGGGCATGGCGGTGCTCGGAGCGATCGGCACGGCGGTCTACCGGCACGAGATTCCCGACTCGGCACCTTCGGTGGCCCACGAGACGCTGGGCGGCGCACTGGCGGTCGCCGACCGGGTCCCGGGACTGGCGACAGCGGCTCGGGAGGCGTTCACCAGCGGGATGCAGGGGGCGGCGATCGCGGGGGCCGTATTGCTGGCCGGGGCCGCGGTGCTGGCGGCGGTGACCCTGCGCCGGGTCGAGGTGCGGGAGCAGCCACACGAAACGCCGGACGAGCCGAGAAACCTCAGCCCGTCCGGCGTTTGAGGACGAGGCCCCTTAAGGGCCGAAGCGGGGGTCCGGGGGCGGCAGCCCCCAAGGACGGCCACCCCGGCCAACGGCGACCTACGCCAGGTTCACCGCACGGGCCGACGTCGCCCCGATCTCCTCGGCGACCTCGGTCAGCACCCCGGAGGGAACCGTGTCGTCGACCGTCAGCACGGCCAGCGCCTCGCCACCGGCGACGGCACGCGACACCTGCATACCGGCGATGTTGATGCCGGCCTCGCCGAAGATCCGGCCCACCGTGCCGACGACACCCGGACGGTCCTCGTACCTCAGGACCACCATGTGGTCGGCCAGGGCCAGGTCCACGTCGTAGTCGCCGACCGCGACGATCTTCTGCAGGTGCTTCGGACCGGCCAGCGTGCCGGAGACCGACACCTCCTCGCCGCTGCCGAGCGTGCCGCGCACGGTGACGACGTTGCGGTGGTCGGTCGACTCCGAGCTGGTGGTCAGCCGCACCTCGACACCGCGCTCCTGCGCGAAGAGGGGGGCGTTGACGTACGACACCGTCTCGTCGACGACGTCCTCGAAGACACCCTTGAGGGCCGACAGCTCCAGCACCTTCACGTCGTGCTGGGTGATCTCGCCGTACACCTCGACGTCGAGGCGGACCGCCACCTCACCGGCGAGCGCGGTGAAGATACGGCCGAGGCGCTCGGCGAGCGGCAGACCCGGCTTGACGTCCTCGGCGATGACACCGCCCTGCACGTTCACCGCGTCCGGGACCAGCTCACCGGCGAGGGCGAGGCGCACCGAGCGGGCGACGGCGATACCGGCCTTCTCCTGCGCCTCGTCGGTGGAGGCGCCGAGGTGCGGGGTGGCCACGACCTGGTCGAACTCGAAGAGCGGCGAGTCGGTGCACGGCTCCTTCGCGTACACGTCCAGACCGGCGCCCGCGACGCGGCCCTCCTTCAGCGCCGAGTACAGCGCCTCCTCGTCGACGATGCCGCCGCGCGCGGCGTTGACGATGCGCACGCTGGGCTTGACCTTGCGCAGCGCCTCGTCGCCGATGAGGCCGAGGGTCTCGGGGGTCTTGGGCAGGTGGACGGTGATGAAGTCGGAGACCTCCAGCAGCTCGTCCAGCGACAGCACCTTGACGCCCATCTGTGCGGCGCGCGCGGGCTGCACGTAGGGGTCGTAGGCGACGACCTTCATGCCGAAGGCGGACATGCGCTGTGCGACGAGCGCACCGATACGGCCGAGGCCGACCACGCCGAGGGTCTTCTCGGCCAGCTCGACGCCCGTGTACTTGCTGCGCTTCCACTCGCCGTTCTTCAGCGCGGCGTTGGCCTGCGGGATGTTGCGGGCGGTGGCGAGGAGGAGACCGCAGGCCAGCTCGGCGGCGGTCACGATGTTCGAGGTGGGCGCGTTGACGACCATCACGCCGGCCTTGGTGGCGGCGGAGACGTCGACGTTGTCCAGGCCGACGCCGGCTCGTGCGACGACCTTCAGCTTGTTCGCGGCGGCGATCGCCTCGGCGTCGACCTTGGTGGCGGAGCGGATCAGGATCGCGTCCACGTCGGCGATGGCCGGGAGCAGCTCGGCTCGGTCTGCTCCGTTGCAGTGGCGGATCTCGAAGTCGGGGCCAAGCGCGTCGACGGTGGCGGGCGACAGCTCTTCAGCGATGAGTACGACGGGTTTCGAGCTCACGTGAGTCCTCACAAGTCCAATGCGGACGGCCGTCCCGACGGCCGCAGGCGGTGGAGGGGTGCTAGCCGCGTGGAAGACGCACGACGCTGTGGGCCTGACGCGTATGTAGTACGGCAGTGTAGTGCCGTGGCGGAGGTCGTCTTACGCCTCTGCGGAAGGATCACCCGGACGAGAAACTCCATTTTGTATGGGGCCTTTTATGCGGGGCCTTCTACGGGGATATATGGGGTCTTCTACGGGGGTCCGTGGGCAAAGCCCCGTGGCGGTACCCCCTGCCGAGGGTACCGCCACGGACGTGAGGCTTACGCCTCCTCGTTCACCCAGCTCATGAGCTTGCGCAGCTCCTTGCCGGTGGTCTCCAGCAGGTGCTCGGAGTCGGCGTTCTTGTACTCGTTGTACTTCTTCAGACCGCCGTGGTACTCGTCCATCCAGGCCTGCGCGAAGGTGCCGTCCTGGATCTCGGCGAGGACCTTCTTCATCTCGGCCTTGGTGGCGTCGGTGATGATCCGCGGGCCGGTGACGTAGTCGCCCCACTCGGCGGTCTCGGAGATCGACCAGCGCATCTTCTCCAGGCCGCCCTCGTACATGAGGTCCACGATCAGCTTCAGCTCGTGCAGGCACTCGAAGTACGCGATCTCCGGCTGGTAGCCGGCCTCGGTCAGCGTCTCGAAACCGGCCTTCACCAGGGCGGCGGTGCCACCGCAGAGGACGGCCTGCTCACCGAACAGGTCGGTCTCGGTCTCCTCGGTGAAGGTCGTCTTGATGACGCCGGCACGCGTGCCGCCGATGCCCTTGGCGTACGACAGGGCGAGCGCGAAGGCGCCTCCGGAGGCGTCCTGCTCGACGGCCGCGATGCAGGGAACGCCGCGGCCCTCCTCGTACTGACGGCGCACCAGGTGGCCCGGGCCCTTCGGGGCGACCATGCAGACGTCCACGCCGGCCGGGGGCTTGATGAAGCCGAAGCGGATGTTGAAGCCGTGGCCGAAGAACAGGGCGTCGCCGTCGTTCAGGTTCGGGGCGATGTGCTCCTCGTAGACCTGGGCCTGGATCGGGTCCGGCACCAGGATCATGATGACGTCGGCCTCGGCGGCGGCCTCCGACGGGGTCACCACGCGCAGGCCCTGCTCCTCGGCCTTGGCCTTGGACTTGGAGCCCTCGTGCAGACCGACACGCACGTCGACACCCGAGTCACGGAGCGACAGCGCGTGGGCGTGGCCCTGGCTGCCGTAACCGATGACCGCGACCTTGCGGCCCTGGATGATGGACAGGTCGGCGTCGGCGTCGTAGAACAGCTCGGCCACTTTGGGTTCTCTCCTTGAGTGCAGGTGTTGCGTCCCACCGTATGACGGCGGGGGGAAGGGAAGTTTCGGGGTCTCGCTATACGGGCGGAATCCGGACGGCCGGTGTCACCCGACCGTCCGAACGCGTGCTCATGCCGAGCGGTCGAGGGCGCGCAGCGACCGGTCCGTGATCGAGCGGGCGCCGCGGCCGATCGCGATCGTGCCGGACTGGACCAGCTCCTTGATGCCGAACGGCTCCAGCATCTTCAGCATGGCCTCCAGCTTGTCGCTGGAGCCGGTGGCCTCGATGGTGACGGCCTCCGGGGAGACGTCGACGGTCTTGGCGCGGAACAGCTGGACGATCTCCACGATCTGGGAGCGGGTCTCGTTGTCGGCCCGCACCTTCACCAGAACGAGTTCGCGCTGAACGGCCGAACCGGGCTCCAGCTCGACGATCTTCAGCACGTTGACGAGCTTGTTGAGCTGCTTGGTCACCTGCTCAAGGGGCAGGTCCTCGACGTTCACCACGATGGTGATGCGGGAGATGTCGGGGTGCTCGGTGACGCCGACCGCGAGCGAGTCGATGTTGAAGCCGCGGCGGGAGAACAGGGCGGCGATCCGGGCGAGGATGCCCGGCGTGTTCTCCACCAGGACGGAGAGCGTGTGCTTGGACATGGTCTTTTTACGTCTCTCTCGCTCAGTCGTCTTCGTTGTCGCCGAAGTCGGGGCGGACGTCCCGGGCGGCCATGATCTCGTCGTTGGAGGTGCCGGCGGCGACCATCGGCCACACCATCGCGTCCTCGTGGACGATGAAGTCGATGACGACCGGGCGGTCGTTGATGGAGTTCGCCTCTTCGATGACCTTGTCGAGGTCGGCCGGGTCCTCGCAGCGGATCGCGTAGCAGCCCATGGCCTCCGACAGCTTCACGAAGTCGGGGACGCGGGTGCCGGCGCTGGGCTGCTTGCCGTCGGCCTCGGGGCCGGAGTGCAGCACGGTGTTGGAGTAGCGCTGGTTGTAGAAGAGGGTCTGCCACTGGCGGACCATCCCGAGGGCGCCGTTGTTGATGATGGCGACCTTGATCGGGATGTTGTTCAGGGCGCAGGTGGTGAGTTCCTGGTTGGTCATCTGGAAGCAGCCGTCGCCGTCGATCGCCCAGACGGTCTGCTGCGGGGCTCCGGCCTTGGCGCCCATCGCGGCCGGGACCGCGTAGCCCATGGTTCCGGCGCCGCCGGAGTTCAGCCAGGTGGCGGGCTTGTCGTACTGGATGAAGTGCGCGGCCCACATCTGGTGCTGGCCGACGCCCGCCGCGAAGATCGTGCCCTCCGGGGCGAGTTGGCCGATGCGCTCGATGACCTGCTGCGGGGACAGCGAGCCGTCCTCGGGCTGGTCGTAGCCGAGCGGGTAGGTCTCGCGCCAGCGGTTGAGGTCGTTCCACCAGGCGGCGTAGTCACCCTGGTGACCCTCGGCGTGCTCCTTCTGGACGGCCTGGACCAGGTCGGCGATGACCTCGCGGGCGTCCCCGACGATCGGCACGTCGGCGGCGCGGTTCTTGCCGATCTCGGCCGGGTCGATGTCGGCGTGGACGATCTTGGCGTACGGGGCGAAGCTGTCCAGCTTGCCGGTGACGCGGTCGTCGAAGCGGGCTCCGAGGGCGACGATCAGGTCGGCCTTCTGCAGCGCGGTGACGGCGGTGACCGCACCGTGCATGCCCGGCATTCCCACGTGCAGCGGGTGGCTGTCGGGGAATGCGCCGAGCGCCATCAGGGTGGTGGTGACGGGCGCTCCGGTGAGTTCCGCGAGGACCTTCAGCTCGGCGGTGGCGCCGGCCTTGATGACGCCGCCACCGACGTAGAGGACGGGGCGCTTCGCGGCGGTGATCAGCTTGGCGGCCTCGCGGATCTGCTTGGCGTGCGGCTTGGTGACGGGCCGGTAGCCGGGCAGGTCCATGGTGGGCGGCCAGGAGAAGGTGGTCTGCGCCTGGAGGGCGTCCTTGGCGATGTCGACCAGGACGGGGCCGGGGCGGCCGGTGGAGGCGATGTGGAACGCCTGCGCGATCACCCGCGGGATGTCCTCGGCCTTGGTGACCAGGAAGTTGTGCTTGGTGACCGGCATCGTGATGCCGACGATGTCCGCCTCCTGGAAGGCGTCCGTGCCGATCGCCTTGGAGGCCACCTGCCCGGTGATCGCCACGAGCGGCACCGAGTCCATGTGTGCGTCGGCGATCGGCGTCACCAGGTTGGTGGCGCCCGGGCCCGAGGTCGCCATGCAGACGCCGACCTTGCCGGTGGCCTGCGCATAGCCGGTGGCCGCGTGGCCGGCGCCCTGCTCATGGCGGACCAGGACGTGGCGCACCCTGGTGGAGTCCATCAGCGGGTCGTACGCCGGAAGGATCGCACCACCGGGAATGCCGAATACCGTGTCGGCGCCGACCTCCTCGAGCGAACGGATGAGGGACTGCGCACCCGTGACGTGCTCGGGGGCGGACTGGTGTCCTCCGGATCGGGGCCGCGGCTGCGGGTGAGCCCCGGTGGCCTGCTCGGTCATCGGCATTCTCTTCTCGATGCTGAGGGTTTTTTGCGAGGTTTGAGCGGAGTTTCGGTGCTGCACGACTGGTGCCTGTGCAACAAAAAACCCCTCGTGCCAAAAGGCAAGCGAGGGGAGCGCGCCGGGTGTGGTCGCTGGGAGTTCCGGGTCCGTCCGGACGTCACCAGCTTCAGCCGACGCGCTTTCCAAGTACGAGAATTCGGGTGCGCATGGCACTGACCCTCTCCCCGGCACACACTCACTGTCAAGTGGGTGGGACGGGAGTCTCATTATGTGAGCGAAGGGCACTGCCGCCTCCGAGAACAGCGGCCACACCACTGGTGTACACCCCCGAGCCGCCACCCGCGAACGCGGGCTCCACCGGTCCGTGCGGCACCGGATAGTGGCCGGAATTGAGCGCCCGGCGCAGCCGGTACTCGTCCAGCGGACCGGAGAACGCCATGCCCTGCCCGTGGGTGCACCCCATCGCGCGCAGGGCGACGACCTGCTCGGGCAGGTCCACCCCGTCGGCCACGGACTGCAGGCCGAGGTCGCCGGCGATCCGCAGCAGCCCGCTGGTGATCTTGTGCAGGCGGGCGGACTCGACGACTCCCTCGACCAGGCTGCGATCGAGTTTGAGTACGTCGACGGGAAGCCGGCGCAGGGCGGTGATCGCCGCGTATCCGCTGCCGAAGCCGTCCAGGGCGACCCGGACACCGCATCTGCGCAGGCCGCTGAGGCGGCGCTCCAGTTCGTCCAGCGAGACACGGGGGTCGAGGTCGGACAGCTCGATGATCAGCGAGCCGGACGGGAGCCCGTGCCGGGTCAGCAGCGCCTCGATCGAGCCGAGGGGCATCGAACGATCCAGCAGCCTGCGCGCGCCCATCCGCACGGCGACGGGCACGGCGAGCCCGGTCGCGGTGCGCTCGGCGGCCTGCTCGACGGCCTCCTCCAGCATCCAGCGGCACAGCTCGGCGGTCTTGTCGCTGTCCTCGGACACCCGCAGGAACTCGGCCGGCGTGAACAGCACCCCTTGCGAGGACCGCCAGCGCGCCTGGGTGGCGACCGACGTGATCCGGCCGTCCGCCAGGCACACCACCGGCTGGTGCAGCAGCGCGAACTCGCCGTCGTTCAGCGCGGCACGCAGGCGCGTGGCGAGCTCCGCCTTGCGGACGACGTCCTGCTGCATCTGCGGCTTGTACAGCTCGACGCGGCCCTTGCCGCCGGCCTTGGCGCGGTACATGGCCAGGTCGGCGTTGCGCAGCAGCTCCCCCGCGCCGAGGCCGGGCTCGGCGAAGGCGACGCCGATGGAGGCGTTGACACGGACATCGTTGCCGTCGATGACGTACGGCTGGGACAGCGTCACCCTGAGGCGGTCGGCGAGCTCCAGGATGTGCCGTTCACGGGCGGTGCGGTCGCGGGTGTTGTCCCCGGCGATCAGGGCCGCGAACTCGTCGCCGCCCAGCCGGGAGGCGGTGTCCCCGTGCCGGACCGCCTCGTGGAGTCTGCGGGCGGCCTGGACGAGCAGCTCGTCGCCGGCCTGGTGTCCGATCGTGTCGTTGACGCCCTTGAAGCCGTCGAGGTCGATGAAGAGGACGGCCGTGTTGCGCAGGGCGAGGCCCCGGTCGGTGGCGCGGCGACCGGACAGGGCCTGCTGGACGCGCTTGGTGAACAGCGCGCGGTTGGGCAGGTCGGTGAGCGGGTCGTGCTCGGCGTTGTGCTGGAGCTGCGCCTGCAGGCGCACTCTTTCGGTCACGTCCCGACTGTTGAAGATGAGGCCGCCGTGGTGCCGGTTGACGGTCGACTCCACATTGAGCCAGCCGTCCTCCCCCGACCGGAAGCGGCACTCGATGCGCGTAGTGGGTTCCTCAAGTGGGCTGGCGGCGAGGAAGCGGCGCACTTCGTGCACCACGCAGCCCAGGTCCTCCGGGTGGATGAGATTGGCCAGTTCCGTACCCACCAGCTCCTCGGCGGGGCGGCCGTAGACGCCGGCGGCGGCCGGGGAGACGTACCGGAGGATGCCGTTGGGCGCGGCGATCATGATGACGTCGCTGGAGCCCTGCACCAGGGAGCGGAAGTGGTTCTCCTTCTGCGCCAGTTCCTGGGTGAGGGTGATGTTGTCCAGCAGCATGATGCCCTGGCGCACGACGAGGGCGAGGACGACCGTGCCGCCGGTGATGAGCACCACGCGGTCGACGCTGCGGCCGTTGAGGACGTTGTAGAGGATCCCCAGCGTGCAGACGGCGGCGGCCAGATACGGGGTGAGCGCGGCCAGGGAGCCGGCGATCGGCCGCGTGGCCGGGTACCGGGTGAGATCACCTCCCTGCGCGGGCGGGTGGTGGTGGCTCGGGGAGCGCTGTCCGGGCACGTGCTCGTGCACCACGCGCGTGTGGCCCGCTCCTTCGCACCGGTCGGCGTCCGCGCGCCCGCGCCGGGGCGCGGCCCACGGGGCGTACGCCAGGAGCAGCGAACCGGCGAACCAGCCCGCGTCGAGCAGTTGGCCCGAGCGGTAGCTGTTGTGCAGCAGCGGCGAGGTGAACAGGGCGTCGCACATCACGGTCAGGGCGAGCGCGCCGATCGCGGTGTTGACCGCCGTGCGGTTGGCCGAGGAGCGGCGGAAGTGCAACGCGAGCACCATGCTGACCAGGGCGATGTCGAGCAGCGGGTAGGCGAGCGAGAGCGCGGTGTGCGCCACGCTCGCCCCTGCCCCGGAGTCGATCTTGGCGGCCTGGGCGAGGGCGAGGCTCCACGCGAGGGTCAGCAGCGAGCCGCCGATCAGCCAGGCGTCCAGCCCGAGGCAGACCCAGCCGGCCTTCGTCACCGGGCGCTTGGCGAGCACCAGGAGTCCCACGATGGCGGGGGGCGCGAAGCACAGGAAGAACCCGTCGGCGTAGGAGGGGCTGGGCACGGGCCGCTCCAGGACGACCTCGTACCACCCCCAGACCAGGTTGCCGAGGGCCGCCATCGCCGAGGAGAGGGCGAACAGCAGCCAGGCGGGTCGAAAGCGGATACGGCGGCTACGGGCGTAGCGGAAGCACGACACGGCGGCGGCGCCGGCGGCGGCGGCCAGCCCGAAGTCGCCCATGATCAGGGCGAGTCGGTCCGAACCCCAGCCGAGCGCGGAACCGACGGCGTATCCCGCGCACACCAGGGCCAGAGCGAGCTGCGGAACCAGTCCCGAGCCGCCCGGGGACGAAAGGCGGGGCAGCATCGCCGCCGGCGACGGCTGGGGCCTCAGCGCCGAGTCGAGGGTGGTCGTGGGGGGCGGCGGCGAGCTCACCGGAGCCTCCCGGTCCGCGCCGCTCCCGGATCCCGAGGGTCCCGGTGCGCCGGCTGGGCATGCCGCCTGCGGCTGCTGTGCCTGCGGTGGTGAGGGGTGTGGCGGCAGTTGTGAGTGTCGTGGTGGCCGCGTCTGCGCGCGGCCGTACGCCAGGGTCGCCGGCGGCGGCCCCGCCGCGTCGGATCGCTCGTCCATAGGCCGTGCATCGCCCGTCGCCCCCCTCACACATCTGAAATGTCCATCCCCGGCGCCGACAGTGCGCGGCGCAACCCCTGTCCGGACGATACACCAGTCTCGTCACTCAGGGACATAGCGCCTCTACGCTCCGTGACGACCAGCGCATATGCGAGTACGGACCGCTTCCGTGAGGTTGCGGAGGGTACTCGAAGCGCGTGAATGGATGGTTGCGGTTGCCGGGCGCGGCACGCGTGCGACGTTCAGCCGGTGAACGTCACGCGCGCGTCACGCCCGTCGTAAGGATCACGTTGCGCAGGGGCTCCCGGTTCACATAACGACGCAACTGGTCCACCAGCAGCCGCTTGGCGCGCGGCAGGAACGCGGACGTCGGTCCGCCCGCATGCGGGCTGATCAGCACGCCCGGCGCACGCCACAGAGGGTGCTCCCGAGGCAGTGGTTCGGGGTCGGTGACGTCCAGGGCGGCGGTGATGCGCCCGGTCTCCAGCTCGGCGAGCAGCGCCTTGGTGTCGACGACGGCTCCGCGGGCGACGTTGACCAGCAGCGCCCCGTCCTTCATCCGGGCGAGGAAGCCGGCGCCCGCCAGGTGGCGGGTGGCGTCCGTCAGGGGCGTGGAGAGGATGACGACGTCCGCTTCCGGGAGCAGGGCGGGCAGTTCGGTGAGCGGATGCACTGGTCCGCGCGCCGTGGTGCGCTCAGAGCGCGCGACGCGCGCCACCCGCGCGAGTTCAAAGGGTGCGAGCCGGTCCTCGATCGCGGCTCCGATCGAGCCGTATCCCACGATGAGGACGTTCTTGTCGGCGAGCGCGGGCCGGAATCCGCCGAGCCACTCCCCCTTGTCCTGCGCCCGCACGAAGTCGGGGATGCCGCGCAGCGAGGCGAGGATCAGCGTGAGGGTGAGCTCGGCGGTGCTCGCCTCGTGCACCCCGCGCGCGTTGCACAGCCGCACGCCCGGGCGCAGGTGCTTCAGGCCCGCCTCCACGTGGTCGGTGCCGGCGGACAGCGTCTGCACGACCTCCACGGAGGTCATCCGCGGCAGGGGACGCTGCCCGAGTTCGGGCGCCTTCATGTAGGGGACGACGTAGAAGACGCAGTCGGCCGGGTCGGCGGGGAAGTCCTCGGCGCCGTTCCAGAAGCGGTACTCGGGGCCCTCCGGGAGTCCTTCGATCTCGTCCGGCGGGAGGGGGAGCCATACGTCACCAGTCATGTCAGGAGGCTATGTCAGGCGAACAGGAGTTCAGAGGTTAGGTTGGGGTGCCGAAAGAGGGAGGGTTACGGCCAGGTGGAGCGCAGGACGATCGGCGCGGCGGCGCTCGCGGTGGGAGCCGTCGGGCTCGGGTGCATGCCGATGAGCTGGGCGTACAGCTCGTCGCGGCAGCGGGGCGAGGAGTCGGTCAGGGCGGTGCACCGGGCGCTCGATCTGGGCTCGACGCTGCTGGACACGGCCGACATGTACGGTCCGTTCACCAACGAGCTGCTGGTGGGGCGGGTGTTGAAGGAGCGCCGCCAGGACGCGTTCGTCTCCACGAAGGTCGGTCTGCTGGTCGGCGAACAGCACATCGTGGCCAACGGCCGCCCCGGCTATGTGAAGCGGGCCTGCGACGCCTCCCTGCGCCGCCTGCAGACGGACGTCATCGACCTCTATCAACTGCACCGCGCGGATCCCGAAGTTCCGGTCGAGGAGACGTGGGGTGCGATGGCGGAGCTCGTACAGGCCGGAAAGGTACGGGCGTTGGGGCTGTGCGCGGTGGGCGCGCGGGGTGGCCGCCGCTCCGGAACCCGGCTGCACGACGCGACGATCCGTCAGCTGCGGCGGGTGCAGCAGGTCTTCCCGGTGAGCGCCGTGCAGGCGGAGCTCTCGGTGTGGTCGCCGGAGGCGCTGGAGGCGCTGCTGCCGTGGTGCGAGGCGCGCGGCGTGGGCTTCCTGGCGGCCATGCCGCTGGGCAACGGCTTCCTCACCGGCACGCTGACCCCCGGCGAGGGCTTCGAACCGGACGACGTCCGCGCCCGGCACCCCCGCTTCACCGCGGAGATGATGGCGGCGAACCAGCCGATCGTGGCCGGCCTGCGCCGAATAGCGGCCCGCCACGGTGCCGGGGTCACGCCCGCTCAGGTGGCGCTGGCGTGGGTGCTGGCGCAGGGACGGCATGTCGTCGCGGTGCCCGGCACCAAGCAGGAGCGCTGGGTGACGGAGAACGCGGGGGCCCAAGGGGTGCGGCTGACTCAGGAGGACCTGGCGGAGGTGGCGGAGCTGCCGGGGGCACAGGGGTCCTGGGACTGACGTCCGCCGAAGGCCGGGCGGCACTGATTCGAGGTTCATGGATCGGGAACCTCTGAGACGCGAGCGGTGTATGAAGAGTAGAACCGGCCGCGTCGAAGGGACCGTGATCGTGCATCCTCGAGCTGTGACGGCCGTATGGGCCGCGGCCGCGCTTCTGCTGACGGCCGGCTGCTCCTCCGACGACGGGGGATCACCGGGCGAGGGCAAGAGCGCGGCGTCGAGCACCGCTACGGCCGGGGGGTCGTCGCCCACCGGTGACGCGGCCGGGACGCCGCCCGCGAAGGGCACGGCCAAGGTCGTGCGCACGGTCGCCGAGGGGCTGAACACCCCCTGGGGCCTGGCCCCGCTCCCCGACGGCGACCTGCTCGTCTCCTCCCGCGACGAGGCCACGATCACGCGGGTCGACGCGGAGACGGGCAAGAAGACCGAGCTGGGCGAGGTACCAGGGGTCGACCCGGCGGGCGAGGGCGGCCTCATGGGCCTGGCCCTGTCGCCGGACTACGCCTCGGACCACATGGTCTACGCGTACTTCACCTCCGCCTCGGACAACCGCATCGTCCGCATGCTGTACGACGAGCAGAGGCCGTCCGGCGATCAACTGGGCGCACCCGACACGATCTTCAAGGGCATCCCCAAGGGCTTCATCCACAACGGCGGCAGAATCGCCTTCGGCCCGGACAGGATGCTGTACGCGGGCACGGGCGAGAGCGGCAACACGGGCCTGTCCCAGGACAAGGAGTCCACGGGCGGCAAGATCCTGCGCATGACCCCGGAAGGCGAACCGGCTCCCGGCAACCCCTTCCCCGACTCGCCCGTGTACACCTACGGCCACCGCAACGTGCAGGGCCTGGCCTGGGACTCCGAACAGCGCCTGTTCGCCGCGGAGTTCGGCCAGGACACCTGGGACGAGCTGAACGCGATCAAGCCGGGCGACAACTACGGCTGGCCGGAGGCCGAGGGCAAGTCCGACAAGGCCGAGTATCACAACCCCCTGGCCCAGTGGGCCACCGACGACGCCTCCCCCAGCGGCATCGCGCACGCCGAGGGTTCCATCTGGATGGCCGGGCTGAAGGGGCAGCGCCTGTGGCGCATCCCGCTGAAGGGGACCGAGGCCTCGGCGGACCCGCAGGCGTTTCTGGAGGGCGAGTACGGCCGCCTGCGCACGGTCGTCGCGGCGGGCGGCGACAAGCTGTGGCTGACGACCAGCAACACGGACGGGCGGGGCAGCCCCAAGGACGGGGACGACCGGATCCTGGAGGTGCAGGTGAGCTGATCCGCCCCCTGTCACCTCTCCGCGTCGTCCTCGGCGTCGTCCCGCTCGGCCGACGGCTCGGGCGGCCGTACGACGACCTTCCCGGACGCGAGATCTATCGGACCGCGCCCGGGGTCGTTGTCGCCGACGTCCTCGCGGGTCAGCTCCAGGCGGTTCTGCTCGTCGCGGGTGTGCTTGCGGCCCGGGGCGAAGAGTTCCTCGAACGCGTTGAACACGGATCCTCCCTGGACCGACGTCCTTTACAGCGTAAGCCTCAGCTGCGCGTCCCGGACGTGAGCGTTTCGGCCGGAAACAACCCCATCCGATGCGCCACCGCGGCCGCCTCGCCCCGTCCCGAGACACCGAGTTTGCCCAGGATGTTCGAGACATGGACGCTGGCCGTCTTCGGGGAGATGAACAGCTCCTCGGCTATCTGGCGGTTGGTGCGGCCGGCGGAGACCAGGCGCAGGACGTCCCGCTCCCGGGTGGTGAGGCCGAGGGCGTCGGACGGGTCGGGCGGGGGCGGGGCTGCCGTGAGGGCGAGGCGGGCTCGCTGGGCCAGCTGGGCCGTGGCGTCGGCGAGGGGGCGGGCACCCAGATGGGTGGCGGTGGCCCGGGCCAGCCGGAGCAGTTCCGCGGCGCGGGCGCGCTCGTCGTCGCCGCCGATCTCGAGCAGGGCCTCGGCCAGGCGGTGGCGGACCCGGGCGAGGTCGTAGGGGCGCTCCAGGGCCTCGAAGGCGGTGACCACGTCCGACCAGGTATCGGGGGTGGCCCGGCTGTCGGCGCGGTCGAGTTCGGCTCGGGTCCACTTCTCGTATGCCAGCCACAGGGGCACGCCGGTGGTGAGCTTGCGGACGGTTTCGGAGAGCCGTTCCAGGAAGGCGGCACGGCCCTCCTGCGCGGCGGGCAGCGCGCGGGCGTCGGACTCGGCGACGGCGGCGGCCCGCAGCAGCGGCCAGGCGTAGCGATGGGTGCCCGGCGGGAAGCCGGCGCTCAGGGCCCGGTCGGTCTCCGTGCGGGCGTCGAGGAGGCGGCCCTCTGCGGCGGCTATGCCGATGGCGAGGCAGGACATCGGCAGGTTGTTCTGCGGCATGGGGTCGTGACTGCCGTAGGAGGCGCGGGCGGCGGCGAGATGGCGGGCGGCCTGAGCGACCTCGCCGCGGGCGAGCGCGAGGTGGCCGAGCCAGTTGGAGCCTCCCCCGCGTGGCTTGGCGGACTGTCCCGTGCCCCGCGCGTTGACCGCGGCCTCGGCGGCCTCGTCCCAGCGGCCCAGGGAGATCAGTGACTCGGCGAGGTTCGTCCAGACCCAGGCCTCGGAGTCGCGCAGGCCCATCGTCTGCGTCAGCCGCAGACCCTCCCGCAGGATGCCGGCGGATTCCTCGGACCGGCCGATGCCTTCCAGGACGGACGGCAGGTTCACATGGCTGCGCCCGACCACGGCGGTGAGGCCGCGCGCCAGCACCTCGTTCCTGACGTCGTACATCTGGGCCAGTCCGGCCTCGATCTGCCCGGCGTCGACCATGAGTCCGCCGAGCGTGAGGCGCGCGTTCAGTTCGATGTCCTCGGCGCCGACCATGCGCGCGTACTCGACGGCGCGCTCGGCGGCCGACATGGCCTCGGGTCCCGGGTTGCGCAGCATCGACCAGTTGGCCGCGATGGCCAGTACCTCGGCGTGCACCTCGGACGGTGGCAGACCGCGTACCAACTCCCGTGCCGTGCCGAGCTCTTTCCAGCCGTCGCCGCGGGCCTGCGCCTGGACCAGGCGGGAGCGCTGGACCCAGAACCAGGCGGCGCGGAGGGGATCCCCCTCCTCCTCCAGCAGGTGCAGGGCCCGCTTGGTGATCTTCAGGGCCCGTTCGCGCTCCCCGCACAGCCGGCCGGCGACGGCGGCTTCGGCCATCAGGTCGAGGTAGCGCAGGGGGGCGGTCTCGGGGTCGCAGCCGCAGGGCGGATAGACCTCGGTGTAGTCGACGGGGCGCAGTGTGGCCCGTACGTCCTCGGGGGTGGAGTCCCAGAGTTCCATCGCGCGTTCCAGCAGCCGCAGTTGCTCGGAGTGGGCGTGCCGGCGGCGGGCGGCGACCGAGGCGTCCAGGACGGCGGGCAGGGCCTTGGCCGGATCGTGGGCGTGGTACCAGTAGCTGGCCAGCCGCATGACGCGCACGTCGGCCGGGACGAGCGTCGGGTCCGCCTCCAGGGCTTCGGCGTAGCGGCGGTTGAGGCGGGAACGCTCGCCGGGCAGCAGGTCGTCGCCGACGGCCTCGCGGACCAGGGAGTGCCGGAAGCGGTAGCCGTCGCCGTCGGGCGCGGCGATGAGGATGTTGGCGTTCACGGCGGCCCGCAGCGCCTCGATGAGGTCGTCCTCGGCGAGCTGGGCGACGGCCGCGAGCAGCCGGTACTCGACGGTGGAGCCGCCCTCGGCGACGATCCGGGCGATCCGCTGGGCGCTCTCGGGCAGCCCCTCGACGCGGACCAGGAGCAGGTCGCGCAGGGAGTCGGTGAGGCCGGGGCGGCAGCCCTCGTGGGCGGCGCAGGCGAGTTCCTCGACGAAGAAGGCGTTGCCGTCGGAGCGTTCGAAGATCTCGTCGACCTGGGCCGGGTCGGGTTCCGTGGCGAGGATGCCGGCGATCTGACGGCCGACCTCGGCGCGGTTGAAGCGGCCGAGTTCGATACGGCGGACGGTGCGCACCCGGTCGAGTTCGGCGAGGAGCGGGCGCAGCGGGTGGCGGCGGTGGATGTCGTCGGAACGGTAGGTGGCCAGGACGACGAGGCGGCCGGTGCGCAGGGTGCGGAAGAGGTAGGCGAGGAGGTGGCGGGTGGAGGCGTCGGCCCAGTGCAGGTCCTCCAGGGCGACGACGACGGTGCGTGCGGCGGCGACGCGCTCCAGCAGGCGGGCCGTCAGCTCGAAGAGGCGGGCCATGCCCTCCTCGTCGGAACGGTCCGTCCCCCGGGCCGGAGACGTCTCGCCCAACTCGGGCAGCAACCGGGCCAGTTCCTCGTCCTGGCCGGCGGCCGCGGCGGCGAGCTCGTCCGGCAGTTCGCGGCGCAGGGCGCGCAGCGCGGTGGAGAAGGGGGCGAACGGCAGCCCGTCGGCGCCGATCTCGACGCAGCCGCCGAGCACCACCACGGCGTCCTCGCGGGCGGCGGCGGTGGCGAACTCCTCGACGAGGCGCGTCTTGCCGACGCCGGCCTCGCCGCCGATCACCAAGGCCTGCGGGTTGCCTGCGGCGGCTTGGGCGAGGGCGTCGTTCAGTGTCTCCAACTCGGCTGTGCGGCCGACGAACACGGGGCTTACGGACCTGCTCTCCACGGGGGCGAGCATCGCATGCGCCGCTGACAGTCCGGCACCGGTTTTCCGGGGGCTGCCGCCCCCGGACCCCCGCTTCGGCCCTGAAGGGGCCTCGTCCTCAAGCACCGGACGGGCTGGAATGCCCGGACCGGCGTCGAGAAGCTCCGCCCCCGCAGCCATCGCGTTCACGCGGTGCGTGGGTGTCGGTTCCTGCGGAGGCGGGACGTATGCGACTCCTTCTCCGCCGCACCCTTGGCGGAGCGTTCCGCGGACGCGCGGCGGGCGCGGAGTGCCTCGCGGACCATGCGCTCGTGTTCGGCGCGGCGGATCAGGTCGGCGGAGCGGAGGTGGTGGAACTCGTATTCATACATGGCAGATGCCTCGTTCTTCCTGGTGAGAGTCGGTTGACTCGGCTTCGCTCGCTGCGATGCCTCAACCTTCGTCTCCCAGGGGGGTCCGCCACATCGGGAGAGTTCCGCATCTTCGCCGGTGGGAGGGGCCTTAGACACGCATGAGGGGCCTCAGGCGCCGCCTAAGGTGCTTACGGCGGCTCTGAGACCCCTCGGGACCTGCGGTGATTCAGCTCGCTGACGGCAGGCCGAGCAGCGCGTCGGTGTACTTGAGCACGGCCAGCAGCAGGCCGATGACGCCGAGCGCGACGCCGCCCCAGGCGACCGACTTGATCCAAGGGGCCTGCGGCTTGCCGGGCGCCCCGAACGCGGGCCGGGCGAGCACCACGACGCCGACGATCAGCGCGGCCAGCGCGAACACGCCGGCCCACAGGGCGGAGGTCTGCCAGGCGTCGCCGTAGACCTCCTTGATCTGCTTGGCGACGCTCGCGCTCTGGGCGGTCTCCAGCTGGCCGACCAGGGTCTCGCGCGCGGCAGCGACCGTGCCGATCCAGCCACCGGTCAGGGAGACGAGGCCCAGCGCCGCGGAGACCACCGCCCCCGCGCCCTGGCCGACGCCGGTGGGGCCCTCTTCCGTGGCCTCAGCGGTCACCTCGTCCCCGGCCTCGGCCTCGTCGGTCTCCGTCACCTCGTCGGCGTCGGTGGAGCCGGTCGCGTCGGTCGTCTTGACGACGTCCACCTTCTCCTCGTCGGTCTTCGCCTCGGTGCCGGTGTCGGCGCCGGTCTCGTCCACTGTCTTCGTTCCCATGCCTCGCACCGTACGGACGCTGTCTGAGAGGTCTCTTAATGATCGCGTGACGATCGAGAGGACTCTTCATGGTCGTTGTGAGCGGCACGCGCGCGTGCCTCACGCCACTCGGGGGCGAGGACGGACCACACCTCGAGGTCCTGGCGCACTCCCCGATAGGGGAAGCTCTGTCGCAGCACGCCGTCACGCGTCATGCCCAGCCGCCGCGCCACGTTGATGCTCGGTTCGTTGGCGGACGACGCCTGCCACTCCACACGGTGGATGCCGCGCACGTCAACCGCCCAGTCGATGAGGACCCGCATGGCACGCGTGACCAGTCCGCGCCCCGCGCCCGCCGGCTCCAGCCAGCAGCCGACCTCGCAGGTGCCCCGTTCGGCGTCGAAGTGCAGGAACAGCACGCCGCCGACGAGCTTTCCGTCCAGCCACAGGCCGTGCAGGCTGCCGGCATCGGCGGCGCGCTTGTCCGCGTACGACTGAAGGAGTTCCCGTGCGGAGTCGACGTCGACGGCCTTGGCCCCGAACGGGATGTGCTGCCCGATGAACTCCCTGCCCCGGTTCAGATGCGCCAGGAACTCCTCCGCGTGCCAGGGTTCCAGGGGCCGCAGTTCCGCTCCGTCGTCACCCAGCGATATCGCGTACATCCCGCTGTCGCTCCTCCTCCGCCAGCACGTCCGCCACTTCGGCGTCCGTCGCGGCGGCCAGCCTCTCATGGGCGGCACGGGACTCGGGCGGCTCGATGCTGATGCGGGGCATACGCCGGTCGAGCCAGCGGGGCAGCCACCAGTTGGCGCCGCCGAGCATGTGCATCAGGGCGGGGACGAGGAGCGTACGCAGCACGAAGGCGTCCAGCGCCACGGCGGCGGCGAGGGCGATGCCGAACATGGCGATCACGCGGTCGCCGCTGAGGACGAAGGCGAGGAACACCGAGATCATGATGACCGCGGCGGAGTTGATCACCCGGCTGGTCTCGGCGAGGCCGACCCGGACGGCCCGCCGGTTGTCACCGGTCTCCAGCCACTCCTCGTACATCCGGCTGACCAGGAACACCTGGTAGTCCATGGACAGGCCGAACAGCACCGAGACCATGATGACCGGGAGGAACGGTTCGATCGGGCCCGCGCGGCCCAGGCCCAGCAGCTCGCTCCCCCAGCCCCACTGGAAGATCGCGACGACGACGCCGAAGGCGGCTGCGACGGCTGCGACGTTCATCGCGGCGGCCTTCAGCGGGATGCCGACGGACCGGAAGGCCAGCAGGAGCAGCAGACAGCCCAGGCCGATGACGACTCCGACGAACAGCGGCAGCTTGCCCACGATGACGTCGGCGAAGTCGTCGTAGCCGGCCGTCATGCCGCCGACCTGCACATCCAGCGAGGTGCCGGTCTCGGCGTGCGGCAGCACCTCGGAGCGGAGCCGGTCCACGAGGTCACTGGTCTGCTGCGACTGCGGGGAGGACTCCGGTACGACGGTGAGGTACGCGGTGTCGCCGCCGGTGTTGTACGTCACCGGGGTCACCGCCGCGACGCCCTCGGTGCCGCGCAGGGTGGCGTCGAGGTTGTCGAGGGCGAGCTTGTCGTCGGCGCCGTCGACCTCGGTGACCAGGGTGAGGGGGCCGTTCACGCCAGGGCCGAAGCCGTCGGCGAGGAGGTCGTAGGCCTGGCGGGTGGTCGAGGACTCGGGGTTGTTGCCCTGGTCGGAGGTGCCCAGGCGCAGGCCGAGGGTGGGCAGGGCGAGGACCGTGATGACGGCCAGGGCGATGGCGCCGAGCGCCTTGGGGTGGCGCTCCACGAACGCCGACCAGCGGGCGGCGAACCCGGTCGGCAGCTCGGGCTCGGGCCCGTGCTCGGCCAGCCGGCGCCGCTCGCGGCGACTCAGGGCGCGCATGCCGATGAAGGACAGCAGGGCGGGCAGCAGGGTCACGGAGGCCGCGACCGTCAGGACCACGGTCAGCGAGGCGGCGATCGCGACGCCGTTGAGGAAGCTGAGTTGGAGGATCAGCATGCCGAGCAGGGCTATGCAGACCGTCGCGCCCGCGAACACCACCGCGCGTCCGGTGGTGGACACGGCGTTCGTGATCGACTCGGCGACGGACAGACCGCGTTTCAGCCCGCGCCGGTGTCTGGTGACGATGAACAGCGCGTAGTCGATGCCGACGCCGAGCCCGATGAGCATGCCCAGCATGGGGGCGAAGTCGGCGACGGTCATGGCGTGCCCGAGCAGCGCGATGCCGGCGTAGGCGGTGCCGACGCTCACCAGCGCGGTGGCGATGGGCAGCAGCGAGGCGGCGAGCGAGCCGAAGGCGAGGAACAGCACGACCGCGGCGACGGCCACGCCGACGATCTCGGCGATGTGCCCGCCCGGCGACTCGGTGAGCCCGACAGCGGTGCCGCCCAGCTCCACCTGGAGCCCGTCGGCCTCGGCGGCCTTCGCGGCGCTCACGACGGCCTGCGCCTCGCCCTTGTCGAGGTTCTCGGCGCTGTCGTCGAAGGTGACGGTGGCGTACGCCGTGTGCCCGTCCTCGCTGATCTGGGCGGCACCCTGCTTGCCGTACGGGCTGCCGACGGCCGCGACGCCGGGCAGTTCCGCGATCTTGTCCAGCGTGTGGGTCATGGTCTGTTCGACGTCGGCGGCGCGGACGGTGCCGGACGTGGTGTGCCAGACGACGGTGTCGCTGTCGCCGCCGAGGCCGGGGAAGCCGTCCTCCAGGAGCTGGGTGGCGCGTCCCGATTCGGTGCCGGGGACGTTGTAGTCGTTCGAATACGCGGTGCCCGTGACGGCGGCTGCGGCGGTCACTCCGCCGAAGGCGAGCAGCCAGAGCAGTACGGCGACGAGGCGGCGTTGGACACACCAGCGTGCAAGAGCTGCCACGAACGTGCTCCCGGGTCGACTATGTGGGGATCTTTGGCCGGGAACAGTTGTTCATGAGGTGAACAGCCCGCAAAGAACGCATGAGGGTTGTGAAGCCACTGTTGCAGGCGCTGGTGATCGTTTGTCGTGTTCGTGGGTTTATTCACAGGAATGGGAGGCAGATCACAGGACAGTAACGGCCGCTCTGTCGTCGCGGGTGGCGTCTCTCACAGAACTACGTCCACGCAGCGGGAACTTCTCAGTCGAACTGGTCCCCCAGCGCCATCACCATCACCCCGGCGATGAGCAGCCACAGCGCCCGCCGGGTGCGCCCCCGGGAGCCGAGGAACGCGGCGAGCCCGCAGACGGCGGCCCCGAAGGCATAGGCGGCCGGGACGAGGACCGGGGCGGAACCGGTGGCGGCACGCAGCGTCGAGGCGGCCAGCCCGGCGAGGGCGAGGAGCGCACCGGTCGCGGCGGCCGTCCAGCGGGCTCGCCGCGCCTCCTGCGCCGGGTCCTCGACGTCCTCCGGGTCCGTCAGGGCCCGCTCGTCGTCCGGCGTCCTGGCCTGGTCCTCCCCCGTCTCGGATATCTCGGAATCACCACGTCCGCTCATGGCGGGCGAGCGTAGCGCGTCGCGCTGAGAAACCCGGATGCGGGGCGGTACGGGCCGCTGCTAGCTTCCGAAGGTCAGCCGTTGCCGCGGCACACCGCCGCCGACCTGGGCAGGTGCATTGTTTGAGCGTCCGGCCGAGCTCCGACGTATCCCTTTCCGCTTCTCCGGACTCAAGGAGCCCGTTCACCGATGCCAGACATCACCCGGGGGACCTCGAATGAGGACCTCACCAAGCGGCTGACCCACGCCCGCTACCCGCGCAGCAACAGCTACGACGTCCGCTGGGTCATCGAGAACCAGATGGGCCCGAACGCCCTGTGGCTGCTGGAGTGGCTGGCCCCCGCCCTCGGCCTGGACACCCTGCGCCCCTGCGCACGCGTCCTCGACCTGGGCTGCGGCCGGGCGATGACCTCGATCTTCCTGGCCAGGGAGTACGACGCCCAGGTCACCGCCGCCGACCTGTGGATCAAGCCCGACGAGAACGCCGCGCGTGTCGCCGAGGCCGGCTTCGCGGACCGTGTGCTGCCCGTGCACGCCGAGGCGCACGACCTGCCGTTCGCCGAGGGCAGCTTCGACGCGATCGTGAGCATCGACGCGTACCAGTACTTCGGCACGAACGATCTGTATCTGCCCACGCTCACCCGGCTGCTGAAGCCCGGCGGGCGGATCGGTGTCGTCGTACCGGCGCTCCGGGAGGAGCCGGAGGGCACCGAGCCGCCGGAGCACCTCGAGCCGTGGTGGGAGCCCGACTTCTGGTGCTTCCACTCCGCCGAGTGGTGGCGACGGCACTGGACCCGCGGTGGCGCCGTCGAGGTCGAGGCCGCCGACTGGCAGCCGGACGGCTGGCGGGACTGGCTGCTGTGGTGCGACGTGATCGCCGAGGAGAGCCCGGAGGAGTTCCATCGCACGATGGCCCGCCGGGTCGGCGAGATGGTCCGGCGGGACGAGGGCCGCGCGCTGGGATTCGTACGGCTCGTAGGACGCCGCAAGTGACCTGCTGAGCAGCACGACGGCCCCGGAGGACCTGCCTCCGGGGCCGTTGTGGACTTGTGCGCTCAGCCCTCGCTGACGCCCAGCTTCTCCAGGATCAGCTCCTTGACGCGCGCGGCGTCGGCCTGGCCCCGGGTCGCCTTCATGACCGCGCCGACCAGGGCGCCGGCCGCGGCCACCTTGCCGCCGCGGATCTTGTCCGCGATGGCCGGGTTGCCGGCGATGGCCTCGTCGACGGCGGTGCCCAGCGCGCCCTCGTCGGAGACGACCTTCAGCCCGCGCTTGTCGACGACCTCGTCCGGGGTGCCTTCGCCCGCGAGGACGCCCTCGATGACCTGACGGGCCAGCTTGTCGTTCAGGTCGCCCTTCGAGACCAGCTCGGCGACCCGGGCCACCTGCTCCGGAGTGATCGCCAGCTCGTCCAGCGCCTTGCCCGACTCGTTGGCGCTGCGGGCCAGCTCGCCCATCCACCACTTGCGTGCGGAGGCCGCGTCGGCACCGGCCTCGATCGTGGCGACGATCGGCTCCAGCGCACCGGCGTTGAGGATCGCCTGCATGTCGGTGGCGGAGACGCCCCACTCCTCACGGAGCCGGTTGCGGCGCACGAGCGGCAGCTCGGGCAGCGCGGCGCGGATCTCCTCGACCCACTCGCGGGTGGGGGCGACGGGGACCAGGTCGGGCTCCGGGAAGTACCGGTAGTCCTCGGCCTCCTCCTTCACGCGGCCCGAGGTCGTCGACCCCGTGTCCTCGTGGAAGTGGCGGGTCTCCTGGACGATCGTCCCGCCGCTGCTCAGCACGGCGGCGTGGCGCTGGATCTCGTAACGGCAGGCCCGCTCCACGGAGCGCAGCGAGTTGACGTTCTTGGTCTCCGAGCGCGTGCCGAACTTCTCGGTGCCGTTCGGGCGCAGCGACAGGTTCACGTCGCAGCGCATCTGGCCCATCTCCATGCGGGCCTCGGAGACGCCGAGCGCCTTGATGAGCTCGCGCAGCTCACGGACGTACGCCTTCGCCACCTCGGGAGCACGCTCGCCCGCGCCGACGATCGGCTTGGTGACGATCTCGATGAGCGGGATGCCGGCGCGGTTGTAGTCCAGCAGCGAGTGCGAGGCGCCGTGGATGCGGCCCGTGGCGCCGCCGACGTGCGTCGACTTGCCGGTGTCCTCCTCCATGTGGGCGCGCTCGATCTCCACGCGGAAGGTCTCGCCGTCCTCCAGCTGGACGTCGAGGTAGCCGTTGAAGGCGATCGGCTCGTCGTACTGGGAGGTCTGGAAGTTCTTCGGCATGTCCGGATAGAAGTAGTTCTTCCGGGCGAAGCGGCACCACTCGGCGATCTCGCAGTTCAACGCGAGTCCGATCTTGATGGCGGACTCGACGCCGGTCGCGTTGACGACCGGGAGCGCGCCGGGCAGGCCGAGGCAGACGGGGCAGGTCTGCGTGTTGGCGTCCTGGCCGAGCGCGGTCGAACAGCCGCAGAACATCTTGGTCTTGGTGCCGAGTTCGACATGGACCTCGAGGCCCATGACGGGGTCGTACGACGCGAGAGCGTCCTCGTACGACACCAGGTCGGTCGTGGTGGTCACGGTGAAACTTCCCTCTCAGCCCAGCAGGACGTCGTCGTCGCCCAGCCGCTTCAGCTCGCGGTAGAGGATGGCGAGGCCGGTGACGATGGCGGCGGCGGACACTCCGGCGTCGATCAGGCGCAGCGTGTCGCTCTCCAGGCGGGCCTTCTTGGCCTGCTTGACGACGGTGACCGCACCGAACGCGGTGGTGGCCATGGACAGGTACAGACCGGACTTGGACTTCTTGAAGCCCTTGGCCTTGGACAGTGCCTTACTCACAGCGACGGAGCCTCCTCGAGCAGCGGGTGCCCCCACTTTTCCACGAAGGCGGCCTCGACCGCGGCGCCGACCTTGTACAGACGGTCGTCCTTCAGCGCCGGGGCGATGATCTGCAGGCCGACCGGGAGGTTGTCCTCCGGGGCCAGACCGCAGGGCAGCGACATGGCCGCGTTGCCCGCGAGGTTGGTCGGGATGGTGCACAGGTCGGCGAGGTACATCGCCATCGGGTCGTCGGCACGCTCGCCGATCGGGAAGGCGGTGGTCGGCGTCGTCGGCGAGACGATGACGTCCACCTGCTCGAAGGCCTTCTCGAAGTCGCGCGTGATGAGCGTGCGGACCTTCTGGGCGGAGCCGTAGTACGCGTCGTAGTAGCCGGAGCTGAGCGCGTACGTGCCGAGCATGATGCGGCGCTTGACCTCGGGGCCGAAGCCGTCCGCGCGGGTGAGGGAGGTGACCTCCTCGGCGGAGTGCGTGCCGTCGTCGCCGGTCCGCAGGCCGTAGCGCAGGCCGTCGAAGCGGGCGAGGTTGGAGGAGCACTCGGAGGGCGCGATCAGGTAGTACGCCGACAGCGCGAGGTCGAAGGACGGGCAGTCCAGCTCGACGATCTCGGCGCCCAGCTCCTTCAGCAGTTCGACGGACTCGTCGAAGCGCTGGATGACGCCGGCCTGGTAGCCCTCGCCGCGGAACTGCTTGACGACACCGACGCGCATGCCCGCCACGCTGCCGTTGCGGGCGGCCTCGACGACCGGCGGCACGGGCGCGTCGATCGACGTCGAGTCCAGCGGGTCGTGCCCGGCGATGACCTCGTGGAGGAGGGCCGCGTCCAGGACCGTACGGGCGCAGGGGCCGCCCTGGTCGAGGGAGGAGGAGAAGGCGACCATGCCGAACCGCGAGACGGCGCCGTACGTCGGCTTCACGCCCACCGTGCCGGTGACGGCGGCCGGCTGGCGGATGGAGCCGCCGGTGTCGGTGCCGATGGCGAGGGGCGCCTGGAAGGAGGCGAGCGCGGCGGAGGAACCGCCACCGGAGCCGCCGGGGATCTTGGTGAGGTCCCAGGGGTTGCCGGTCGGGCCGAAGGCGCTGTTCTCGGTCGAGGACCCCATGGCGAACTCGTCCATGTTGGTCTTGCCGAGGATGACGACGTCAGCGGCCTTGAGCTTCTTGGTGAGGGTGGCGTCGTAGGGCGGAATCCACCCCTCGAGGATCTTCGAACCGACGGTCGTCGGGACGCCCTCGGTGGTGAAGATGTCCTTCAGCGCGAGGGGAACACCGGCGAGCGGCCCGAGCTTCTCGCCCCGCTCGCGCTTCTCGTCGACGGCACGGGCCTGGGCGAGGGCGCCGTCACGGTCGACGTGCAGGAAGGCGTGGACCTTCTCGTCGACGGCCTCGATGCGGGCGAGGTGGGCCTCGGTGACCTCGACCGCGGTGAGCTCGCCGGAGGCGATCTTCGCGGCGGTCTCTGCGGCCGTGAGCTTGATGATGTCCGTCATGGCGATCAGTCCTCCCCCAGGATCTGCGGCACCTTGAAACGCTGCTGCTCCTGGGCCGGGGCGCCGGAGAGCGCCTGCTCGGGGGTGAGCGACGGACGGACCTCGTCCGCCCGCATGACGTTCGTCAGCGGGAGCGGGTGCGAGGTCGGCGGTACGTCTTGGTCGGCGACCTCGCTGACGCGTGCGACCGCGCCGATGATGTCGTCCAGCTGTCCCGCGAAGTGCTCGAGCTCTTCGGGCTTCAGCTCCAGACGCGCCAGCCGGGCGAGGTGGGCGACCTCCTCGCGCGTGATGCCAGGCATGCAGCGATCCTCTGGGGTGAGTGTGTGTGGTTTGGCCCAATCCTATGGGGCGGGGGCCCGTGCCCGTGAAACGGTTTGCCGCCGGAGGCCTTCTGCCACGGCTCAGCCACGGCGGCCCTCCCAGGCCTCGCTCCTGAGGAAGTGGTTGTCGTACCGCTGACGAGCCAAAGGGGCGCTGCCGTTACTCGGCGGCAGGAAGTGCCGCCCTCGGGCGCTGCCAACCCCGCGATCCGCGGGCCCGCAGCCACGCCGTCGTTTCCTCCGGGGGCATCGCCGCGGCGACCAGCCAGCCCTGCACCGCGTCGCAGCCCAGGTCTCGCAGCCGTTCCCACGTCTCGTCGTCCTCGACGCCCTCTGCGACGACGAGCAGGCCCAACGAGTGCGCCAGGTCCACCGTGCAGCGGACGATCTCCGCGTCCTCGGTGTCCACGGCAAGGCGGGCGACGAAGGAGCGGTCGATCTTCAGTTCGCTCACCGGGAGGCGTCTGAGATGGACGAGGGACGAGTACCCCGTGCCGAAGTCGTCCAGGGACATCTTCACGCCGTGGCCGGTCAGACCGGCGAGCGTGTCGGCGGCGCGCTGCGGGTCCTCCAGGAGGACGTGTTCCGTTATCTCCAGCTGGAGCGCTCCCGCCGGAACACCGTGCCGGGCGAGCCGCGCGGCGACGGAACCCGCGAATCCGGGGGTGTGGACATCGCGCGGAGAGACGTTGACCGCGACGGGCACGTACAACCCCTGCGACCGCCACTGCGCCACCTGCCCGAGCGCCGTCTCCAGTACGTACTCGGTCAGGTGCGGCATCAGCCCGGACGACTCGGCGATCGCTATGAACTCGTCCGGCGGGACCTTCCCGCGTTCCGGATGCACCCAGCGGACCAGGGCCTCCAGCCCGGCGACCTGGCCGTCGAAACGGACCTTCGGCTGGTAGTGCAGCTCCACCTCGTGCGCGTCGAGGGCCCGGCGCAGATCCCCCAGCAGGCCCAGCCGGTCCGGGGTGTTGGAGTCCCGCTTCGACTCGTAGACCTCCACGCCCGTACGGTCCCGCTTCGCCTGGTACATCGCCACGTCCGCGCGCCGCAGCAGTCCCTCGGCGTCGAGGGCGTGGTCGGGGAAGACGGCGACGCCGGCACTCGCCTCCAGGACCAGGGTGAGCCCGTCGAGGTCGAGCGGGGAGCTGAGGGCGGTGACGAGACCGCGGGCGACCCGGGTCGCCGATGTCGTGGAATCGGCGACCGGCAGTAAGACGGCGAACTCGTCACCACCGAGCCGTGCGGCCTCCGCTCCCCGCGGCAGCGCGAGCCGCAGCCGGTCGGCTATCTGCAGCAGCAACCGGTCACCGGCGAGATGACCGAGCGTGTCATTGACCGATCGGAAACGGTCGAGGTCGATCAGCATCAGGGCGGACCGGGCGCCGATGCGCTCGGCGTCGTCGAGCGCGGTCCAGATGCGCTCCAGCAGCCACTGCCGGTTGGGCAGCCCGGTCAGCGGATCGCGCAGCTGCTCCTCCGCCCGGGCCCGGGCGATCCACAGGGTGGAGTCGAGGGCGATGAGGGGGATGGAGAACAGCGGCAGCAGCAGGGGCTTGGCGGTGGCGACCACGCACACCAGCGGTGCGATGCCGAGCAGCGCGACCGCGACCAGTCCCTGTCTGACCAGGGCGGTGCGGGCGACGGTGGGCAGGCCGCCGCGCGGGGCGTGCAGATACCAGAGCAGGACGCGGGTGACCGCGAGGTAGGCGGCGGCCACGAGCACCACGCCGGGGGCCGTGTAGAGCGTCCAGGTGTCGGGGTCCCAGGGGTTCTCGACGGTCGGCACGCGGCCGAAGGCGGCCAGCACGAGGGCCCCGGCGGCGATGCCGAGGATGTCCACCGCGCCGTGCAGCACGCCCTGCCGCCAGCGGCCCCTGCGGGCGACGCCGACCAGGACGACGACGGTCAGGCTGACCATGCCGGCGGGCACCCAGCCGTACAGCATGAGCACGGCGAGGGTGAGGGCGGCGCCGGAGCCGGTGCCGCCCCACCAGCGGGCGCGGCCGAGCATGACGAGATGGCCGACGATGACCCCGGTCAGGACGGCCAGGGACCAGCCGACCGTGCCGGACGGGAAGAGGGCGTGGCTGCCGGTGAACGCCCGGTAGAACCCGGCACCGAGGACGAACCCGGCCGCCGCGACGACCGCCGCGGGCAGCGCGGGCCAGGACAGGTGCCGTTCGTGATCGGAACCCGGCAGCCCGGCGGTGCGCTCGGCGCCGAGCGACACGGCCGCGTGGCCGTCCGCCACGGTGTGCGGTGCGGCGGCGCTCCCCTCGCCTCTTTCCGCGCGCGAACGCTCCGCGGTCCGCGCCGCCCACCCCCGCCATGCGCCGGCCATACGGCGCAGCCGTGAGTCCGGGGCGGCGCTCTCGGTCGGTTCCATTCCCGTCCCTCTCACAGCCGGCGGTGCCCACGCCACGCGGCCCGATGCCCGACAACAACCTTCAACGGCACCGCGTTGGAAAACCCTTCCCCTCGCCCTTCAAAGCCCTTCAGAGCCAAGGGGATGCCCCAACCGCAGCTGGGCACGGCAGGCGCACCCCTCAACAGTAGGCCGCAGAAGGCTTCCACGGGCAGCGGTCGTCGACGGTTGCCCGAATGCGCCCCAGCCACCCGTATGCATCTGATATGCGCCGATCGGGTGGCCTTCAACCACTACTCCTCTGTCGGGAGAGCAACTTCGGCCGCCGCGTCGGGCCCCTGCTCCAGCAGGACATTGAAGCCGTCTTCGTTCAGAACGGGCACCTTGAGCTGCATGGCCTTGTCGTACTTGGACCCTGGACTGTCCCCTACGACGACAAAAGACGTCTTCTTCGAAACGGAGCCGGTCACTTTCGCTCCGCGCGTTTGCAGTGCCTCCTTGGCGCCGTCGCGGGTGAAATGTTCCAGCGTGCCGGTGACGACGACGGTAAGCCCTTCCAGGGGGCGGGGGCCTTCGGCTTCGCCGGAGCCCTCCTCCTCCATGCGGACGCCGGCCGCCTTCCACTTGCGGAGGATCTCCTGGTGCCACTCCTCGGCGAACCACTCCTTGAGCGAGGCGGCGATGATCGGGCCGACGCCGTCGGTGTTCGCCAACTCCTCCTCGCTGGCCTGTTCGATGCGGTCGATGGAGCGGAACTCCCGGGCCAGCGCCTCGGCGGCGACCGGACCGACGTGACGGATCGACAGGCCCGTGAGGATGCGGGCCAGCGGGCGCTCCTTCGCGGCGGCGATGTTCTCGAGCATCGCGACCGCGTTCTTCTTCGGCTCGCCCTGCTGGTTGGCGAAGACCGTGGCGATCTTCTCCTCACCGGTCTTCGGGTCCCGCTTGGGCAGACCGCTGTCCTGGTCGAGGACGTACGCCTTGATGGGCAGCAGCTGCTCCACGGTCAGGTCGAACAGGTCGCCCTCGTCGACGAGCGGCGGCTCGGCCGGCTCCAGCGGCTTGGTGAGCGCGGCGGCGGCGACATAGCCGAAGTGCTCGATGTCCAGCGCCTTGCGGCCGGCGAGGTAGAAAAGGCGCTCGCGCAACTGGGCCGGGCAGGTGCGGGCGTTCGGGCAGCGCAGGTCGACGTCGCCCTCCTTCATCGGCCTGAGCGCCGTACCGCACTCCGGGCACTCGGCAGGCATCACGAACTCCCGCTCGCTGCCGTCCCGCAGGTCGACGACGGGTCCGAGGATCTCCGGGATGACGTCACCGGCCTTGCGCAGCACCACCGTGTCACCGATGAGAACGCCCTTGGCCTTGACGACGTCCTGGTTGTGCAGGGTGGCGAACTCGACCTCCGAGCCCGCGACCGTGACCGGTTCGACCTGGGCGTACGGCGTGACCCGGCCCGTACGGCCCACGCCCACACGGATGTTGATGAGCTTGGTGTTGACCTCTTCCGGCGCGTACTTGTACGCGATGGCCCAGCGCGGCGCGCGCGAGGTGGAGCCGAGGCGGCCCTGGAGAGGGATCTCGTCGAGCTTGACGACCACGCCGTCGATCTCGTGCTCCACGGAGTGGCGGTTCTCGCCGAAGTAGGCGATGAACTCCCGTACCCCGTCGAGGTCCTCGACGACCTTGTTGTGCCGGGCGGTGGGCAGGCCCCAGGCCTTCAGCAGGTCGTAGGCCTGGGAGAGGCGGGACATGCCGTCGAAGCCCTGAAGTGCGCCGATGCCGTGGACGACCATGTGCAGGGGGCGGGTGGCGGTGACGCGCGGGTCCTTCTGGCGCAGTGAACCGGCCGCGGCGTTGCGCGGGTTGGCGAAGGGCTTGTCGCCGGCCTCGACCAGGCGGGCGTTGAGCTCCTCGAACTTCTCCATCGGGAAGTAGACCTCGCCGCGGATCTCCACGAGGTCGGGGATGCGGTCACCCTGCAGGCGGTCCGGAATGTCCGCGATCGTACGGACATTGGGGGTGATGTCCTCGCCGGTGCGGCCGTCGCCACGGGTGGCCGCGCGGGTGAGGCGGCCCTGCTCGTAGGTGAGGTTGACGGCGAGGCCGTCGACCTTCAGCTCGCACAGGAAGTGGTACTTGGAGGTGCCGACGTCCTTGTGGACGCGCTCGGCCCAGGCTGCGAGCTCCAGATCGTCGAAGGCGTTGTCGAGCGACAGCATCCGCTCGCGGTGCTGGACCGCCGTGAACTCCGTCTCGTACGCGCCCGCCACCTTCTGCGTCGGGGAGTCCGGTGTGCGCAGCTCCGGATACTCGTCCTCCAGCGCTTCCAGCGAGCGCAGGAGCTTGTCGAACTCCGCGTCGCTGATGACGGGAGCGTCCTTCACGTAGTACCGGAAGCGGTGCTCCTCGATCTGCTCAGCGAGCTTCGCGTGCTGCTCCCGTGCCTCGGCGGGCACCGTCGTCTCCGCTTGCTTGTCGCCGGCCACCGTGTTGTCCTCCCGTTACTCTGGGTTGTCCGCGAGGGATCTCGCCGCCCGGACGCAGTGGGCGAGAACCTTGCGTGCATACTGCGGGGAGGCCCCCGCGAGTCCGCACGACGGCGTGAGAGTGACCGCCTCCGCGAGAAGCCCCGGTGACAGCCCCAGCCTGCGCCACAGCGTCCTGACACCCATGACGCTACCGGCAGGGTCTGACAATGGGCCGTCCGTGCCCGGGACGACACCGGCGAAGAGCCGGGTCCCCGCTTCCACCGCCTCGCCGATCGCGTCGTCGTCACGCTCGGTGAGAAGGGAGAAGTCGAAGGAGATCGCCGCCGCGCCCGCCCGGCGCAGGAGGGCGAACGGGACGTCCGGTGCGCACGAGTGGACCACGACCGGGCCGTCGCCGTGAACCCCGACGACGTCCCGCAGGCCGGCCTCGACGATCTGCCGGTCCACGGCCCGGTGGGTGCGGTAGCCGCTGGCGGTCTTCACCTGCCCGCGCAGGACGGCGACGAGGGAGGGCTCGTCGAGCTGGAGGACGAGCCGGGCGCCGGGGATGCGGCGCCGCACCTCCGCGAGGTGCTGCCGCAGCCCCTCCGCGAGCGATGCGGCGAGGTCGCGGCAGGCACCCGCGTCGGAGAGGGCGGCCTCGCCGTTCTTCAGCTCCAGCGCGCCGGCCAGGGTCCACGGCCCCACGGCCTGGACCTTCACCATCCCCTCGTACCCCTGCGTGAACTCCTCCAGCGCGTCGAGGTCCTCCCCCAGCCACGACCGCGCCCGCTTGGTGTCCCGCCCCGGCCGGTCCCCGATCCGCCACCCGCTGGGCTCCACGCGCGCGTACAACTCGACGAGCATCCCGGCGGTGCGGCCGATCATGTCCGCGCCGGGGCCACGGGAGGGCAGCTCGGCGAGGAACGGGAAGTCCTCGAAGGAGCCGGTGACGGTCTTGGCGGCCTCGCGGGCGTCGCCGCCGGGCATGGAGCCGATGCCTGTGGCTGCGCCGAAACGAATGTCTGCGTTCACATGTGCAGCCTATGTTTTCGCCCCCGCCGCCCCTACCCGTCCCATCCCCCAGGGGCTCCGCCCCTTCGACCCCGCCAGGGGGCTCCGCCCCCTGGACCCCCGCTCCTCAAACGCCGGAGGGGCTGACTTACTCAGCTCGTCCGGCGCTTGAGGACGAGGCCCCTTCAGGGCCGAAGCGGGTCTGGGGGCGGCGGGGGCGGAGAGGCTGTGTCAGCGGCCCGGTCGTACCGTCAGGTCGTTTACTTCCGCGTCCCCGGGCAGGTCGATCGCCATCAGGATCGTCGTCGCGACCGACTCGGGGTCGATCCACTTCGAGGCGTCGTACTCCTTGCCCTCCTGCTGGTGGACCTTCGCCTGCATGGGGCTGGCCGTGCGGCCGGGGTAGACCGACGTGACGCGGATGCCGTTGGCGTGCTCCTCGTGGCGGAGGGAGTCCGCGAGGGCCTTGAGGCCGTGCTTGGAGGCGGCGTACGCGGACCAGCCGGCGTGGGCGTTGAGGCCTGCGCCGGAGTTCACGAAGACCACGTGGCCGCGAGTGGCGCGGAGTTGGGGGAGGAAGTGGCGGGTCAGTTCGGCCGGGGAGATCAGGTTGACGTTGAGCTGGTGACGCCAGGACTTCGGGGTCAGGTCGCCCACCGGGCCGAGGTCTACGACCCCGGCGATGTGGAGCAGGGAGTCGACCCGGTCGGGGAGCGACTGGTGGGAGAAGGCCCAGGACAGCTTGTCCGGATCCGCCAGGTCGCCGACCAGTGTCTTCGCGCCGGGGAACGCCGCCGCCAGCTCCTTCGCCCGGCCCGCGTCGCGCGCGTGGAGGACGAGATCGTCCCCGCGCGCGTGCAGGCGGCGTGCGACGGCCGCGCCGATGCCGGAACCCGCTCCGGTGATCACATGAGTAGCCATGCCCGCCATGCTCGCATCAGCGCGAGGCACTCCGGTCTCCGGCTCAGTCCGTCCCGGGCTCACTCCACCCCGGGCTCACTCCACCCCGCGGCTCTCCTCCAGGTACGCCAGCGCCCCCACCGGCTCCTCCGCGAAGAACACCAGGTCGCTCAGCGGGCGGGGCAGGAAGCCCTCGTCCTCCATGCGGCGGAACTGCTCCTTCAGGCCGTCGTAGAAGCCCGCCGTGTTGAGCAGGACGACCGGCTTGTCCGTGTGGCCGTGCTTCTTCAGTTCCAGGATCTCCGTCGCCTCGTCCAGAGTGCCCGTGCCGCCCACCATGATCACCACGGCGTCGGCCTTCTCCAGGAGCAGCTTCTTGCGCTCGGCGAGGTCCTTCGCGATGACCATCTCGTCGACGCCGGGGCGCACCTTGGCGGCCAGGAACTCGACGGAGACCCCGACTAGCCGGCCGCCCGCCTCCTGCACCCCGTCGGCGACCACCTTCATCAGCCCGACGTCGGAGCCGCCCCACACGAGCGTGTGCCCGCCCTTGCCCAGCAGTTTCGCGAACTCGCGCGCGGGGCGCGTGTAACGGTCGTCGAGGTCGGCGGCGGAGAGGAAGACGCAGATTCGCATGAAGCCACCGTACGCGGGAAGAACCGGGGGCCCGCGAACGCTTTCCGGGTATGGCTGACGGACACACGATCACGATCGAGCAGGGCACACAGCGCGTACGGGTCGTCCACGGCGACCAGGTCCTGGCGGAGAGCGACCGGCCGCTCGTGCTGCGGGAGACGGGCTGTCCCGTGCGGTACTACATCCCGGCCGAGGACGTACGGCTGGACCTGCTGACGCCCTCCGACACGCACACGTACTGCCCGTTCAAGGGAACGGCCTCCTACTGGTCGCTGCCGGACGCGGCGGACCTCGTCTGGGCGTACCCGGACCCGAAGCCGGACGTGGCCGAGATCAAGGACCACCTCTGCTTCTACGAAGTCGAAGTGTCGTAAGCGATTAGTTCCGTGCCGTAAGGCAATCTCCACAGGCATGGACAAGAAGACCATTTCGCGCGACGGCACCTCCCTCGCGTACGAGAGCACCGGTCAGGGACCGGCGGTGATCCTCGTCAGCGGCGCGATGTCCACCGGGGGCACGGTGGCGCCGCTGGCCGTGCCCCTGTCGGACCGCTTCCGGGTCGTGGTGTACGACCGTCGGGGGCGTGGCGAGAGCGGTGACACGGCGCCGTACGCGGTGGAGCGGGAGGTCGAGGACCTCGCCGCGCTGATCGAGGCAGTGGGCGGTGAGGCGGCGCTGTGCGGCGTCTCGTCGGGTGGCGCGCTGGTGCTGGAGGCGGCGGCGAGCGGGCTGCCGGTGCGTCAGGTCGCGGTGTACGAGGTGCCGTTCGCCGTCCACGAGGGCGGCGCGAAGGAGCGCGCCGAGTACACCGAGCGGCTGACCGAGGCGCTCGAGCAGGGCCGTCGCGGGGACGCGGTCGAGCTGTTCCTGCGGCTGACCGGGATGGCCGAGGAGATGATCCAGGGCGCCCGCCACTCCCCCATGTGGCCCGGCATGGAGTCGATCGCGCCCAGCCTCGCCTACGACGACGCGGTCATGGGCGACGGCCTGGTGCCCCGGGAACGGCTGACCTCGATCACGGCCCCGGTGCTGGCCGTCGCGGGCGGCGCGAGCCCCGCGTGGATGCGCGAGGCGGCGCGGGCGATCGCGGAAGCCGTGCCGGAGGGGACGTACCGGAGCCTGGAAGGGCAGACCCACATGGTGGAGCCGGCCGTCCTCGGGCCGGTGCTGGTGGAGTTCTTCGGAGGGTGACCGGGGCGGTGAGGGCCGGGCACGCGCGTGTGCCATGGGGGAGCACACGCGCGGACCCTCACGCAGGGCCTTCCGGGCCGCCTCAGACGGCCGAAGGCGTCGCCCGCACCGTCGACGCGATCGTCGCCGAGCCCACCACGCGCGTGCCGTCGTACAGGACGATCGCCTGGCCGGGGGCCACACCGCGGACCGGCTCGGTGAAGGTGACCTCCAGGGAGCCGTCGATGAGTTCGGCGGTGACCTCGGTCTCGCCGCCGTGGGCGCGCAGCTGGGCGGTGTAGGTGCCGGGGCCGGTCGGGGCGGCGCCGCACCAGCGGGGCTTGATGGCGGTGAGGGCGGTGACGTCCAGGGCTGACGCCGGGCCGACCGTCACCGTGTTGTCGACCGGCGAGATGTCGAGGACGTAGCGCGGCTTGCCGTCGGCGGCCGGGGTACCGATGCGCAGGCCCTTGCGCTGGCCGATGGTGAAGCCGTACGCACCCTCGTGGGTGCCGAGCCTGGCTCCCGACTCGTCGACGATGTCGCCCTCCGCCTTGCCGAGGCGGGAGGCGAGGAAGCCCTGGGTGTCGCCGTCGGCGATGAAGCAGATGTCGTGCGAGTCGGGCTTCTTGGCGACCGCGAGGCCCCTGCGCTCGGCCTCCGCGCGGATCTCCTCCTTCGTCGTCACCGTGTCGCCGAGCGGGAACAGGGCGTGTGCCAGCTGCTTCTCGTCCAGGACGCCGAGGACGTACGACTGGTCCTTGGCCATGTCGGAGGCACGGTGCAGCTCGCGAGTGCCGTCGTCGTTCAGCACGACCTTGGCGTAGTGGCCGGTGCAGACCGCGTCGAAGCCGAGGGCCAGGGCCTTGTCGAGCAGGGCCGCGAACTTGATCTTCTCGTTGCAGCGCAGGCACGGGTTGGGGGTGCGGCCGGCCTCGTACTCGGCGATGAAGTCCTCGACCACGTCCTCGCGGAAGCGGTCGGCGAGGTCCCACACGTAGAACGGGATGCCGATGACGTCCGCGGCGCGGCGGGCGTCGCGGGAGTCCTCGATGGTGCAACAGCCGCGCGCGCCCGTCCGGAAGGATTGAGGGTTCGCGGAGAGGGCGAGGTGGACGCCGGTCACGTCGTGGCCCGCCTCGGCCGCGCGGGCGGCGGCGACGGCGGAGTCGACCCCGCCGGACATGGCGGCGAGCACGCGGAGGGGGCGGGAGGGCTGCGCGGTGTCAGTCATAACCCTTCCAGGGTACGGGGGCGTGGGAACCAGGGCCCGCGAGTATCCGTTGACGATCACATGGGACAGCGGAAGGCTCCGAAGGACGGCGACCGGAAGGTCGGGCGTCGCGCGTTGCTGATCGGTGGGACGGTGGCCGCGGCGGGCTCGGCCCTGCTGGCCCGGGACGAGCTGGCGCGCCTGTGGTGGCGGGTGCCGGGCGTGGAGAAGCCGCGCAAGGCGGGCGAGGTCGACTATGTCGGCGCGCGGTGGGTGCCGGCGTCGGACGCGAACTGGCGGCGGGCGGACCGTCCCGACGACTACGGCATAGACATGGTGATCATCCATGTCACCCAGGGCAGCTTCGACAGCGCGGTGAAGGTGTTCCAGGACCCGGAACACAAGGCGGCCGCGCACTACATCGTCCGCAAGGACGGCCGCGTCACGCAGATGATCCGCGAGCTGGACGTGGCGTACCACGCGGGCAACCGCGACTACAACGAGCGCAGCATCGGCATCGAGCACGAGGGCTTCGTGGAGCGGCCGCAGGACCTGACGGACGAGATGTACGAGGCCTCCGCGCGGCTGACGGCCCGGATATGCGCGCGGTACGACATCCCCGTCGACCGCGAGCACATCATCGGGCACGTGGAGGTGCCGGGGACCGACCACACGGATCCCGGGAAGCACTGGGACTGGGACCGGTACATGAAGCTGGTGCGGCAGGCGCGTACGGCGGCGCCGGCCTGAGCGGTCAGAACAGCGCGGCGACCAGGGCCACCGCGGGTGCCGGCCCCTGGCCCAGCGCGCCCCGCCGCAGTTTCGGGAAGGAGACCGCGAAGACGACGGCGGAGGCGATCAGGAACGCGCACACGTAGCCGATCAGTGTGCGGCCGACTGTGGTGGCGTCGGTGTGCAGGGCGACGACTCCGGTGGCGAGGCCCAGGCCGAGAAGGATGTCGCAGACCGCCACGCCCGAGCGCCAGACCTGCGATACGAGGTTCACGCCCGGAGTGTCCCGCTGCCATGCCCCTACGTCAGCCCCGCCGCCCGGGCCCGTTCCACCGCCGGGCCGATCGCCTTGGCGACCGCCTCGACGTCGGCCTCGGTGGAGGTGTGGCCGAGGGAGAAGCGGAGGGTGCCGCGGGCCAGGTCGGGGTCGGTGCCGGTGGCCAGGAGGACATGGCTGGGCTGGGCGACGCCCGCGGTGCAGGCGGAGCCGGTGGAGCACTCGATGCCCTGGGCGTCCAGGAGGAGCAGCAGGGAGTCGCCCTCGCAGCCCGGGAAGGTGAAGTGCGCGTTGGCCGGGAGGCGGCCGCCGGGTGCCGGGTCGCCGCCGAGGATCGCGTCCGGGACTGCCGTACGGACCGCCTCGACCAGGGCGTCGCGCAGGGCGCCGATCTCGTTCGCGAACCATTCGCGCTGCTCGGCGGCCAGCCGGCCGGCGACCGCGAAGGAGGCGATCGCGGGGACGTCGAGCGTGCCGGAGCGGACGTGGCGCTCCTGGCCGCCGCCGTGCAGAACGGGCACGGGGGTGTACTCGCGGCCGAGGATCAGGGCGCCGATGCCGTACGGGCCGCCGATCTTGTGGCCGGAGACGGTCATCGCGGCGAGGCCGGAGGCGGCGAAGTCGACGGGGACCTGGCCGAAGGCCTGGACGGCGTCGGCGTGCAGGGGGACGCCGAACTCCTTTGCCGCCTCGGCCAGTTCGCGGATCGGCAGGACCGTGCCGATCTCGTTGTTGGCCCACATGACGGTGGCCAGGGCGACGTCCTGGGGGTTGCGGGCGATGGCTTCGCGCAGGGCGTCGGGGTGGACGCGGCCGTAGGAGTCGACGGGGAGGTACTCGACCGTGGCGCCCTCGTGTTCGGCGAGCCAGTGGACGGCGTCCAGGACGGCGTGGTGTTCGACGGGGCTGGCGAGGACGCGGGTGCGGGTGCCTGCCGGGTCGGCGTCGCGGCGGGACCAGTACAGGCCCTTGACCGCGAGGTTGTCGGCCTCGGTGCCGCCGGACGTGAAGACGACCTCGCTGGGGCGGGCGCCGAGCGCTTCCGCGAGGGTTTCGCGCGCCTCCTCGACGGTGCGCCGTGCGCGGCGGCCGGATGCGTGGAGGGAGGACGCGTTGCCCGTGACGCTCAGCTGGGCGGTCAGCGCCTCTGCCGCCTCCGGGAGCATGGGGGTCGTCGCGGCGTGGTCGAGGTAAGCCATGGTGGCCATGATTCTAAAGGGCGCCCGGAAGGGGGCCTGTGTCAAGGTGGCCCCGGCCGCCATGAGGTCGTACGCCCTGCGGGCAGGCAGGCAGCAGTGCGGCTCGTCCCCGGCCGCCGCGTGCCGCGCCCGACTCAGGAGGGCTCAAGCCCTCGGCGTCCTCAGAAGCTCCACGACAGCGTGTTGTCCACCTGCATCACCGTCAGCAGGACCAGCAGGTCGGCGACGCCCAGGCCCATGCCGAGGAGCGCCCTGCCCCTGCGGTTCGTGCCGCGCCAGAGGGACGCCGCTGCCAGGACGATGGCGGTCGGGCCGAGGAAGAGGTTGAAGACGAGCAGGCCGATGAGGCCGAGGATGAAGGACGCCACGGCCATGCCGTCGGCATCGCGGGTGCGTGTGCGGGTGCCGGGGCGACCGGTGGCCGGTGCGGTGAGTTGCATGGGTATCAGCTCCTGGAAGGTCGGTTCGGACCGATGGACGGACGTCAGTTGCGGCGGGCGTGACGCTCGCGGGCGGCGAAGATGCCCAGCCAGGCGGCGATCACGGCGGCGGCGACGGCGGTGAAGGCGAGCGGCGCATGGGCCACGGCGCCCAGCAGCACGCCCAGCAGCAGGAGCGCGGCCACGAGGAACAGCATGGGACGGATCCCCCTCCGAGATCTCTTGTGTCGATCTCACTCGTTACGTTTCGGTGAACAGTTGTAGTAACACTTGTTCACTGACTCCAAGTCTAGCGCGCCCTACGGCTTTTCAATTCCAGAGAACAGTTGTTAACTGCATGGTATGAGTCACACCCTCGGCATCCGGCAGGCCCAGAAGCAGAAGACCCGGCAGGCGCTCCTGGACGCGGCGTTGGGCCTGTTGCAGGACCAGAGCCTGAGCAGTCTGGGACTGCGCGAGGTCACCCGCGAGGTCGGCGTCGCCCCGACCGCCTTCTACCGGCACTTCCGCTCCACCGCCGACCTCGGCGTCGCCCTCGTCGAGGAGGCGCTCGGCAGCCTGCACCCGATGATCCGCTCGATCGTCTCCTCGGCCGGCGACAGCGACCAGCGCATAGAACGCGCCGTCGGACTGATCGCCCAGCACGTCGCGACGCATCCGGCCCACGTCCGCTTCATCGCCCGCGAGCGGCACGGCGGAGTGCAGTCGGTGCGGGAGGCGATCCAGGACCAACTGGCCCGCTTCGCCGACGAAGTGAAGGTCGCGCTCACCACGGACCCGGTGTCCGAAGGCTGGAACGACGACGACCTCCTCATGCTCGCCAACCTCTACGTCGACCAGATGCTGATGACGGCCTCCCTGTTCCTGGACGTCCTGGACTCACCGGAAGAGGAGCGGCGGCGCGTCGCCCAGGTCGCGACCCGCCAGATGCGGCTGATCAGCATCGGCCGTGAGCACTGGCTGGACTGAGCTTCGGCAGCGAGGGGCGGCACCCCCGTTCACCGGGAGTTCTGCCCGTGCCGTACGGCGTACGTTGCTGCGTCCTGCGTCAGCTCTTGGTCGCCGTAGCAGCCGCGCTCGGCGCACCGCCAGGGGCCGCCCCGCCGCCCTGGCCCCCGCCCTGGGGCTTCCTCGAAGCCGTGCTGCACGAGGCCTGCGCCAGGGGCAAAGCGCACCTAAAGAGAGCCGGCCGGCCTGACCGTTTCCTCGGAGCCTCGCCCTGGCCGCCGGTACAGGGCCGTGACGGAAGCGGCCGCCCGTGCCAGTTCCTCCCGCACCTCGGGCGGTGAGACGACCTCGACCCGGTCCGAGAACTGCAGGAGTTGGCGGGCCTCGCCGACAACTCCCAGCGAGAGACGGGCGGTGGCCCAGTCGCCGTCGCCCTCCGGCAGAGAGACCAGCGACGTCGCCATCAGCCGCAGGAACAGGTCGAGCCGGTCGCGCCGTACCCGCACCGTCACATCGATCCCGCCGGGCCGCTCCTCCACCTGGCGGCGCACCACCTCCCAGGCGTCGGCGAGTTCGACGCCCGGCCGCCGCCGCACCGCGTCGTCCAGCACGGTCGCCGCCCGCACCCGGTCGGCGCGGAACAGCTGCGGTTTCCCGCGCCGGTCCGCGACGAGGTACCAGACGCCGGCCTTCGACACCAGGCCGTACGGATCGACGGTGTACATCCGCGGCTCCTGCTCCCCGCTGTGCCGGTAGCGCAGCCGGAGACGGCGGTCGGAGAACACCGCGTCCTGCAACACGTCCAGGTCGACGGCGGGTTGGGGGCCGCCCTTCCAGCGCGTGGCGTCGACGAGGATACGGCGGGAGGTCACCTCGGCGGCCGGGCGGTGCGGGGCCGGCAGGGCCGCCATGACCTTGCGCAGCGCCGAGCCGAGCGCCGCGTCCAGGCCGAGGGCCGCGTGTGCGCCCTGGGCGGCCAGGATGAACAGGGCGCGGGATTCGTCGGCCGTGAGGCCGGTGACGTCGGTGCGGAAGCCGGCGAGCAGTTCGATACCGCCGTGCCGCCCGCGCTCGGCGTAGACCGGGACGCCTGAGGTGGAGAGAGCCTCCACGTCCCGGTAGATGGTTCGCACCGATACTTCCAGCCGCTCGGCGAGTTCCCTGGCGGGGATTCGGCCTCGGGTTTGGAGGAGCAGGAGGATCGAGAGGAGGCGGTCGGACTTCACGTGGTCAGGCTATGAGGGATTGTGCGCCTACTGACCAGCCCCAACGGGTCCTCGGCGGCTGCCGGTCCGACGGGGCCGCTTCAGCTCAGCCTCACCCGTGCCAGCTGCCTCGACTGTGCCACCAACCTGTCCGCGCTGTCCCAGACCTCCGCGTCCTCCTCCAGGAAGCCCCCGGCCAGGTTGCGCGTGGTGATCGACACCCGCAGTGGCCCGGGGGCCGGGCGGCAGCGCACGTGCACGGTCAGTTCCACCGTCGGGACCCAGCCGGAGATGCCGATCTCGAAGGCGGTGGGCGGCAGCGCGTCCACCGCCAGCAGCAGCGAGAGCGGGTCGGGGTCGCGGCCGTCGGCGAGGCCGAACCAGGCCCTCATCTCGCCCTTGCCCGAGGGCTGCCCGAGCGCCCAGCCGAGGGTGGACGGGTCGAGCTTGAGCATCAGGCGGTCGGCGATCGCCGAGCTGCCGGACACCGGCGCCGGGCCGTCCTCGGGGCCGAAGCACTGGTCCATCGGCGGGAACGCGGGCGGCTTCGCCGTCGTGCGGACGTCGTCGGGGAGGGAGTCCAGGTCTCCGTAGGACGCGAGGACGCGGATCCGTTCGACCTCGCGGCCCTGCTCGTCGTACTGGAGGAGCGAGGCCTGGCCGGTCGACAGCGTCCGCCCCGTGCGCACGACGTCGGTGCGGACGACCGCCGGGCCCGGCTGGGACGCGGTCAGGTAGTGCGCGGAGATGGTGAACGGGTCGCTGTGCGGCAGGGCGTCCGCGAGGGCGCGGCCCAGGACGGCCAGCAGGTAGCCGCCGTTGACGGCGCTGATGATGGTCCAGCCGGCCAAGAGGTCGATGTCGTAGACGCCGGGTGCGCGCCGGGTGAGCGCGGTGTCGCGGTCGAACTCGCTGTCGCCGATGGTGGCCCGCGGGGCCGTCGGTGCGGAGGCTGCTTCTGGCATGGATGAACGGTACAACAGCAAACTACTAAGCGGTAGCTTTTGTCGCCCGCCGAGATGTGTCCGCCGAGCTGCGAGAGCGTCAAGACACATTGAGACATGGGCAACTTTTCGGTAAGCGTCGGCACCCGTCCGAAACCTGAGAGGGCGATAAGCCCTCTATCGGGACATGAGTCTCACCGGGACCACGTTCCTCTACACACTTGTCGCGCTGAGCGTCGTCGCCGTCGTGCTGCCCCTGGTCCTCTGGTCGCGGGTGGGAGGGCCGAGGGTCGTGCGCGCCGCCGCCAGAGTGCTGATGGTGCTGTTCGCGCAAGGCACGGCGGTCGCCCTGGTCTTCACCCTGGTCAACAACTCCAACCAGCTGTACGACAACTGGGGCGACCTGCTCGGCACCGGCGACCATGTGGAGCAGGCGGCCGACCTCGGGCCGAGCGGGACCGGCGGGATCGCGCTGGAGAAGCTGCCCAAGGTCCGTCAGGTCTTCAAGCCGGGCAAGGGGCCGGGCATGCGCGCGGAGGGCGGGGTGCTCGTCACCCAGCTCAAGGGCCAGGTGTCCGGAGTGCGCGGCGAGGTCAACGTCTGGCTGCCGCCGCAGTACCACGACCCCGCCTACCGCAATTACAAGTTCCCGGTCGTCGAGGTGCTGGCGGGCTATCCGGGCTCGTCGAAGGCGTGGTTCGGGTCGATGGACGTGACCCAGCAGCTGGCCCCGCTGATGCGCAGCGGGCGGATCGCGCCGTTCATCATCGTCTCGCCGCGCACCTCGCTGCTGGCCGGCCAGGACACCGGCTGTGCGAACGTCCCCGGCAAGGTGAACGCCGACAGCTGGCTCAGCATCGACGTGCCGAAGATGGTCACGGACAACTTCCGGGCGCAGGCCGCGCCGAACGGCTGGGCGGTCGCCGGGTACTCGGCGGGCGCGCACTGCGCGGCGAAGCTGGCCGTCGCCCACCCCGACCGCTACCGGGCCGCGGTCAGCCTGTCCGGCTACAACGACCCCGTCGCCGAACGCAAGTCGATCGCCGCGAAGACGCCGGAGCTGCGGGCCGCGAACAACCCGTATGTGCTGCTCAAGGGGGCCCGTGTCCCGCCGCGCGTGGCGCTCTATCTGTCCGGTCAGCCGCGCGACGGGTACGAGGCGGGCATGGCCCTCCAGCGGATCGCGAAGGCGCCGACGACCGTGGACGTGGTGTTCATCCCGAAGAGCGCGGGCGGCCACACCATGGCGCTGTGGAAGCCGCAGGTGGTGCCGGCGTTCCGATGGCTGACCGAGGTGATGGGGTTCGCGCACCAGAGCCGGACGGCGCCGGGGACTACTCCTCCCGCACCGTCGACCGCCGGTTCCAGGCCCGCGGAGCTCGCCAGTGGAACCGCATCGCGAGCAGGCGCAGCACAAAGGCAGTGACGGCGGCGAGGGTGCTGGTGAACGGGCTCAGGGCGTCGTAATGGATGCACAGGACGACCATCGTGGCGCCGACGATCGCCGGGACCGCGTACAGGTCCCGGTCCCAGCGCAGCAGTGACGGCACCTCGTTGGCGAGGACGTCCCGCAGCACACCGCCGCCGACGGCGGTCGCGAGGCCGAGGGTGGCGGACGCGGTGAGATTGAGACCGTAGTCGTAGGCCTTGGTCGTCCCGGCGACGCAGAACAGGCCGAGGCCCGCCGCGTCGAAGACGTTCACGCCGGTCTGGATGCGCTCCACGTGCGGGTGGAGGAAGAAGACGAGGAGCGCGGCGAGCAGCGGGGTGAGGAAGTACCCCAGGTCCGTGAAGGCGGCCGGGGGTACGGCGCCGATGATCACGTCCCGGAACAGCCCGCCGCCCAGGGCCGTGACCTCGGCGAGGACGGCGATGCCGAAGACGTCGAAGTTCTTGCGGACGGCCAGCAGGGCGCCGGAGATGGCGAAGACGAAGATGCCGATCAGGTCGAGCGTGTGCTGGACGGACGGGGTGAACAGTTGCTGGAGCACCCGTACATTCTTGCGCAGCACAACGCCCTCGCCTTACAAAGCAAGGCGAGGGCGTGCGGCCGGCTACTTCTCGGTGGGCTCGTCCGAGGACTCCTCGGCGGTGGCCTCCGGCTCCTCCGTGGCCGCCTCGGCATTCACCTCGGCATTCACCTCAGCCGCCACCGCCGCCGACGTCTCCGCGGACTCGGCCAGCACTTCGTCGGAGACCAGCTCCGCCGCCTCCTTGGCCACGGTCAGCAGCACCGTGTCCTGCGGCTGCTGGTCCTCGAAGTTCTCCGGGTGGTGGCAGGCGACGCGCTGGCCGGGGCGCAGCTCGAGCAGCGGCGGCTCGGTCGTCTTGCAGATCTCCGTCGCCTTCCAGCACCGGGTGTGGAAGCGGCAGCCGCTCGGCGGCGAGATCGGCGAGGGCACGTCACCCTTGAGCAGGATGCGCTCGCTCTTGGCCGACTTGCGCCGCGGGTCCGGGATCGGCACCGCCGACATCAGGGCCTTGGTGTACGGGTGCATCGGCGTCTTGTAGAGCAGGTCACGGTCGGCCAGCTCCACGATCTTGCCGAGGTACATCACCGCGATCCGGTCCGAGACGTGCCGGACGACCGAGAGGTCGTGCGCGATGATCACGTACGTCAGACCCAGCTCCGCCTGGAGGTCGTCGAGGAGGTTGACGACCTGCGCCTGGATGGAGACGTCCAGCGCGGAGACCGGCTCGTCCGCCACCACGAGCTTGGGGTTGAGCGCGAGCGCGCGGGCGATGCCGATGCGCTGGCGCTGACCGCCGGAGAACTCGTGCGGATAGCGGTTGTAGTGCTCGGGGTTGAGGCCGACCACCGACAGCAGCCGCTGCACTTCCTTCTTGATGCCGCCCTCGGGCGTGACGCCCTGGAGCCTGAAGGGAGCGCCGACGATCGTGCCTATGGTGTGGCGCGGGTTCAGCGACGAGTACGGGTCCTGGAAGATCATCTGCACGTCGCGGCGCAGCGGGCGCATGCCGCTGACGCCCAGGTGCGTGATGTCCTTGCCCTTGAACTCCACCGTGCCGGCGGTCGGTTCGAGCAGCCGGGTGATCAGTCGGCCCATCGTCGACTTGCCGCAGCCCGACTCGCCCACCACGCCGAGGGTTTCGCCGGCCCTGACCTCGAAGTCGATGCCGTCGACCGCGTGCACCGCCCCGACCTGCCGCTGGAACAGACCCTGCTTGATCGGGAAGTGCTTCTGCAGCCCGCTCACCTTCAGCAGGACCTCGCCGGGGGCGGCGTCCTTGGTGAGGGTGGCACCGTCGCTCGTCGCGGGAGTGGTCACAGCCGTGTCCTTGGATTTCTCGCTCACAGCTTCGGCGCAATCTCTTCGGTCCAGATACGCTCCCGCTGCTCCTTGGTGAGGTGGCAGGCCGCCCAGTGCCGGCTGCCGATCTCGGTCAGCTCGGGACGGACGGTACGGGTGACGTTGTCCTTCGGGAGGTCCGCGTACGGGCAGCGGGGGTGGAAGGCGCAGCCCGACGGGACGTTGATCAGGGAGGGCGGGGAGCCCTTGACCGGGATGAGGCGCTCCTGCTGCTCGCGGTCCAGGCGCGGCATCGAGCCGAGCAGGCCCCAGGTGTAGGGGTGGCGGGGCTCGTAGAAGACCTTCTCGGCCGGTCCGCGCTCGACACAGCGGCCGCCGTACATCACCAGGAGGTCGTCGGCCAGCTCGGCGACGACGCCCAGGTCGTGCGTGATGATGATGACCGCGGAGCCGAACTCCTTCTGCAGGTCGCGGATCAGGTCCAGGATCTGCGCCTGGACGGTGACGTCCAGAGCGGTCGTCGGCTCGTCCGCGATGAGCAGCTCGGGGTTGTTCACCAGCGACATCGCGATCATGGCGCGCTGGCGCATACCGCCGGAGAACTCGTGCGGGTAGCTGTCGACCCGCTTGTCCGGCTGCGGGATGCCCACCCGGTCGAGCATCTCGACCGCACGGCGCTTCGCGGTCTTCTTGTCGACGTCGTGGTGGATGCGGTACGCCTCCACGATCTGATGGCCGATCGTGTAGTACGGGTGCAGCGCGGACAGCGGGTCCTGGAAGATCATCGCCATGTCGCGGCCGCGCAGCTTGCGCACGTGGTCCGGGTCGGCGGACAGCAACTCGGTGCCGTTCAGCCAGATCTCGCCGGAGATCTGCGCCTTGCGCTTGCCGTACTGGCCGGCGGTGTGCAGGCCCATGATGCCGAGCGAGGTCACCGACTTGCCGGAGCCCGACTCACCCACGATGCCGAGGGTCTTGCCCTTCTCCAGCTGGAAGCTGAGCCCGTCGACGGACTTGACCAGGCCGTCGTCGGTCGGGAAGTGCACCTTCAGGTCGCGCACTTCCAGGAAGGAGGACGGGGCCGGCGAGGTGGCCGTGGGCTCTCCCACGGCCGCTCCGGTCTTGCTGAGTTCGGTCATGCGAGCCTCACTCGGGGGTCGATCACGGCGTACAGGACGTCCACCACGAGGTTGGCGATGAGCACCGCGAGAGAAGTGATCAGAGTGACGCCGAGGATGATGGGCAGGTCCTGGTTCCGGATGGCGTTCAGCACCGCCTGGCCGAGGCCGGGCAGATTGAACGTCGTCTCGGTCAGGATGGCACCACCGATGAGGGCGCCGAGGTCCATGCCGAGCATGGTCAGGATGGGCGTCATCGTGGAGCGCATGGCGTGCTTGCCGATGACGGTCTGTTCCTTGAGGCCCTTGGCCCGGGCGGTGCGGATGTAGTCCTCGCCGAGGATCTCCAGCATGGTGGCGCGGGTGATCCGGGCGTACATGGCCGCGTACAGGAACGCAAGGGTGGCCCACGGCAGGATCATGCTCTCGAACCAGCGGGCGGGGTTGTCCGCGAGGGGCACGTACTGCGCGTCGATCCAGTGCAGCCCGATGTCGAAGGTCACGATGCTGAGCAGACCGGTGAAGTAGATGGGCAGGGAGACACCCGAGAGCGCGACGACCATCGCACCGCGGTCCCACATGCTGCCCCGCTTGAGCGCGGAGAGCACACCGGCCGCGACACCGAGGACCAGCCACAGCAAGGCGGCGCCGAGCGCGAGACCCAGGGTCACCGGGAAGCGGTCGGTCAGCACCGGCCAGACGGCCTGCTCGCTGCGGAACGAGTAGCCGAAGCAGGGCGCGGCGCACTCCGTGACGTCACCGCCGCCCACATAGGTGCGGCCGACGAAGATGCCCTTGAAGAACTCCCAGACCTGGGCGTAGATCGGGTCACCGAGGCCGAGCTTCTGCCGGACGCCCTCGACGGCGGCGGGGTCGGCCTGCTTGCCCACGAAGCTCGTGGCGATGTCGACGCCCGCCCACTTGGGGACGAGGAAGAAGATGCCGAAGACCACCAGGATGATGACCACGAGCATCACTGCGGCGGCGAACAACCGCCTGATGAGGTAAGCGAGCACAGCTCTCGGCCCGCTGCGGACCGCGGACCACCGGAGATCATCCGGTGGCCCGCGATCACGCTGCGCCGGCCTTCACCTGCCTTTCGTGCCGTTCGGCGGGTGTGCCGGTTTACTTCTTCGGGTTCTTCAGACCGAGGTTGACGAAGTCGTACTGACCGCTGTAGCCGTCGGTCGTGTAGACGTTCGCCAGGTTGTCCGAGCGCCAGTTGATGAACTTCTCGAAGACGAAGGGCAGGTAGTACGCGCCCTCCATCACCTTGTGGTTGATCTCCGTGGCGATCTTTTCCTTGCCGGCGTCGTCCAGGGTGGTGACGTACGAGTCGAACAGACCGTCGATCGTCTTGTCCTTGATGAGCGCGTAGTTGTTGTTACCGCTCTCCAGGATGTACTTGCTGTCCCACAGCGGCAGACCGTAGCCCTGGACGGACGGGAAGTCCGGGCCCCAGCCCATGATGATGATGCCGTAGCCCTTCTTCTTCACGTTCGCGGGGCTGCCGATGATGCCGGTGGTCTGCGAGCCGTCGTACTGGTCGATCTGGGCGTCGATGCCGATCTTCTTCAGCGACGCCTGCAGGGACTGGGCGGTGGCCACCTCGACCGGCTTGTTGTTGCGGACGGCGATGGTGGTCTTGAAGCCGTTCGGCTGACCGCAGGCCTTCAGGGCCTCCTTGGCCTTGGCGGCGTTGCCGTTCTTGTTGGCGCCGGCGAGCTCGTACGGGTCGTACTTCTGACCCTCGGCACCCGGGACGGACGGCGGCAGCATGTTGGTGCCGATGTCACCGCCGGCGACCGGGCCGCCGCGCGCGGTCTGCAGCGAGACGTGGTCGGCGCCGTAGATGACGGCCTTGCGGCACTCGATGTTGTCGAACGGCTTCACGCTCTGCGGGAAGACCGCGTAACGGATGTAGCCGGAGACCGGGTTGTCCAGGTTGGCCTTGTGCTGCTTCAGGGCGGTGGTGCGGCCCTGCGGCGACATGCCGGTCTGGTTGAGGTCCAGGTCCAGGTCACCGTTGAGCAGACGCTGGTCGAGCTGGTTGGCGTCCGAGAAGAACTGGATGGTGATCTTGTCCGGGTAGGCCTTGCGGACCGGGTCCGAGGACTGCTTCCACTGGTCGTTGCGGACGAGGGTGAGGTCCTTGCCCGGGTTGTACGACTCGAACTTGTACGGGCCGGAGGAGAACGGGTGCAGCTGGTACTTGGCCTTGGTGTCCTTGTCCTGGCGGACCGGCGAGGCCGAGATCAGCGCCAGCATCTCCTCGAAGTCCGAGTTGGCCTGCGGCAGCTTGAAGACGATGGTCTTGTCGTCCGGCGTCTCGATGGCCTTCAGGCCCAGCTTGTCCGCGGACTTGTCCTTGTACGGGCCCTGGTACTCGCCCTTCGGGTCGAGCACCTCCTTCAGGTACGTCGGGCCGCCGGACAGCACGTCCTGCGCCCAGACGCGCTCGATGCCGTACTTGATGTCCTTGGAGGTGATCGGCTTGCCGTCCTCCCACGTGATGCCGTCACGCAGGGTGTACGTGTAGGTCTTGCCGTCGTCCGAGACCTTGGCGAGCCCGGTGGCGAGGTCCGGGGTCAGCTCCGCGCCCTTCGCGCCCGGCTCCGGCTTGTTCGTGACGAGCTGACGGCTGTAGTAGCGGGCGAAGTTCCACATCATGCCGTAGTAACCACGCGTGGTGTCCCACGAGTCGGCATCCTGGGCGCCGCCGAACTTCAGCGTGCCGCCCTTCTTGGCCAGGGAGGCCTGGGCGACCTTGTTGTTGGCGGCGTCGAAGCCGGCCGCGCCGGACTTCGAACCGCCGTCGTCGGAGCCACCGCCGCCGCACGCCGCCGTGGTCAGCAGCGCGGCGACCGCGGCGGCAGCGGCAAATGCCTGCTTCCGCCGCCCTGAGGTGCGTTGGGTAGTCACGATCTCGGATCCTCCGGTGTTGATGAGAGACCCCGTTGGCGATGCCACGGGACGCTTGCGGTACGGCAGTTCAGCGGGAGGCCTTCGGGTCCAGCGCGTCGCGCACGCCGTCACCGAAGAGATTGAAGGCCAGAACGGTGATGAAGATCGCCACGCCCGGAACCACCATGTACATGGGGTCCGACTCGTAGTAGTCGATCGCGCTCGAGAGCATCTGCCCCCAGGAGGACGTGGGCGGCTTGACGCCCACACCCAGGAAGCTCAGCGCCGCCTCGGTGAGGATGTTCGTGGGGATCATCATCGTCGTGTACACGATGATGGGCGCCACCAGGTTGGGGAGCAGCTCCTTGAACAGGATGTACAGCCGCCCGGCACCCAGGGAGCGGGCGGCCTCGACGTACTCCCGCTCGCGCAGGGACAGCGTCTGGCCGCGCACCACGCGTCCGATGTAGGGCCAGCCGAAGAAGCCGATGACCAGGATCATCACGAACACGCGCACGGACGAACCGGTCAGGCCCAGCAGCTCGTTCGGCATGACGGAGACCAGCGCGATGATGAACAGCAGCTGCGGGAAGGCCAGCAGACCGTCCATCACGCGGCTGATGACGGAGTCGACCCAGCCACCGAAGAAGCCTGCGAGCACACCCAGGACCGTGCCGAGGATGACGGCGACGACCGCGGACAGGAAGCCGACCATCAGCGAGATCCGGGCGCCGTAGAGGATCCGGGCGAAGATGTCACGGCCGTTGACCGGCTCGACTCCCAGCCAGTGCTCGCCGCTCACACCGCCGAGGGATCCCGTGGGTGTGCCGAACAGCGGGTCGATCAGGTTCTCGTGATAGGCGTCGGGGTCCTGCCCGTACAGGTTGGCGATCACCGGTGCGAGCAGCGCCACGACGATGAGGAACAGCACCACGATGCCGCCGGTCAGGGCGAGTTTGTCCCGCTTCAGGCGCTCCCAGGCGATCCGCCCCAGGGAGCGCCCCTGTACGGCCTTGGCGCCGGTGCTGGCTACCGCCGCCTCTTCGGCCGCGCTGGGGGCCGCTTCCGCGGTCGGCTCGTGCAGTGGTGCCGTCATCAGGCAGGGACCCCTCTTCGATTCAACCGGCGGTGGCCGGCCCGCGCTTGCCGCTGTGGCGGCATGATCAGCCCGTCGTACTCATTCGTCGTACACAGGGGCGAGCACCCCTGGAGCGGGAGTCTTCAACGCTTCGGCGTTTTGTTGCCAGAGCTGGCGAGGAAAGGATGCGCAACCGTGATGCTGTCTGGGGGGTTCCGTTATCCGAACAGCAGGTAACGGCCGCCGGACGCTCACCAGTTGGGGCGTATGAGGGCGGACCGGGACCTTCCGATCGCATCTACGCGCGGAGATTCGCCTGCGAAACCGAAGCCGACGACTGCCTGCGCCTGCGACAGGCGGGGTGTGGGCCGACCGGTAGGTCAGCCGGGGAACGGTCCGTGATGATCAGTAACGGCCCTGTGCCGGTGGGTAACCGTAGCCCGCCGCCTGAGCCTGCGCGGGAGCGGCGGCGTGGGCCTCGCGGTCGTAGAACGGGCGGGCGCTCGCGCGCATCCACATGGCGACCGGGTCGTACTCGTCGGACATCGCCACGGTCGAGACGGGGAGGCCGTCCGGTACGGCGCCGATGGACTGCGACATCATCGAGCGCACCGAGTCCACGGCGGGCGGGGAGGTGTCGTACACGTCGAGCCCGATGGCGAGATACGGCGCACCGAGCGCCGGCTGCACCCAGGCGCGGCGCAGGGAGCGGACGGCCGGGGTGCGGTGGGCGTTCTGCGCGAGCAGGGCGTAGAACTGCGGGATCTCGATGCCGGGCTCCGACAGGCGGAGCGGGCCGGCGGGCTGGCGGTCCAGGCCGGTGGCGATGCGGCGCAGGTCGAGCCAGGGGATGCCGACGCCGCCGCCCGGGGCGTGCGGGTTGAGCCAGAGGCCGTAGTGGTCCGGGTAGAGGGTGCGGGCGACGTCGACGCCGTCGACCACCTCGTAGCTGCGGTTCCAACCGCTGGCCGACAGTTCCTGGGCGGAGGTGACGCACGGGGCGTAGCCGTGGCCGTCGACCTCCATGTTTCCGTACTGGGCGTCCGGGGAGCCGGCCTGGCCGTGCCACAGCAGCATCCAGACCTGGCCGGAGGACGGGGTCGCGAGCGCGCGGAGGAGCGCCTCGTAGGCGTCGTAGCGCCCGGGCGTCACCTGGCGCAGCATGTGCTCGACCTGTCCGGTCGAGGTGGTGCCGCTCGCGCTCACCTTTACCGCCCCTTCGGGAAACATGGATTTTCGCTCCCAGCTTAGGCGCTCCGCTGGGAGAGCCGGTTGGAGCTCGGTACCTATTGTGGTCTGCGGGCCGCGGGTCGTGTGTGGCTTGTCGCGCAGTTCCCCGCGCCCCTGACGGCGTTGCCCCTCACCGGCGTCTAGAGATCCCGCTGGTAGAAAGGGCGGACCTTCTGGCGCATCCAGTCGATCACCGGGTCCTCGGCTACGTCCAACAAGACCAGGTTGACCGGCCACTGGACCGGGACGCGGCCCAGAGCACGCCCCAGGGCGTCCGTGGGGGCGGCGCGCAGGTCGCCCTCCCACTGGGAGAGCTCCACGCCTATGAACATCACGGGGGCGGCCGTCTCGATCGCTGCCAGGCAGCGGCGGGCCGTGGCGACGACGCCGGTTGCGGCGAACTCGGCCGATGCCGCCGCGAGGAAGTCGACCGGGTCGTCCTGCCAGTCGGGTTCGTAGAGCTTGACGCGGCCCCCGGAGCTGAGGCCGTCCAGCGGGGTGCGGCTCACGCGGCAGAGCTCGGCGACCGCCGCCGGGGGCAGGGGAACGCCGACCACGCCGTCCGGGTTCACGGCGATGCCCACCTGTGGGGGCAGGCCGCGGGCGAACTCCACGGCGGGGGCGACGGTGTACGCCATGTGGGAGCCGACGACCTGGCGGAACTGCTCCTCGGAGCTGAAGACCGGGACGTACGCCTGGCCCTCGATCTCCATGGTGGGCAGGTCCAGCGGGCCGCTGTGCGGGCCGCCGCCGCTGGGCAGGGGAACCCAGACGAAGCTGCGGCCCAGCACCTCGATGATCCGGCCGCCCGCCGACGGCAGGCCGAGGGAGGCCGAGAGCACCTCCTCCAGCTCGTTGCCGGGCCAGCCGCCGTGCGGGTGGAGGTGTGTCTGTGCCGGGAAGTCCGCGGGGAGATCCGCTGGGATGTCCATCTGTCTGACCGCCTGCTGTGAACCACGTCTGTGGTCCAAAAGGCTATCCGGTGTCAGGGCGGGGCAGGCCCGGGGCACGGCAAGTCCAGGGCGGGGCAGGTCCGGGGCCGGGCAGGCCCCGGGGTCGCTCAGCCCGTGAACCCGATCCGGCGCAGCACGTCCCCCGCCGGACGGTCCATCAGCACCGCCGAGCCGCAGCCCTGGGGCAGGTCGCCCTTCTCCACGGAGCGGAGCAGACGGGCGGCCGCTCTGCGGTGGCGCAGGAAGGCGTAGCGGGAGACGCCGCGGCCGCGCTCTCGCTGGCCCTCCAGGGCGGCGTCCGGGGTGACGTCGAGCAGGAGCAGGTGGAGGGCGCCGCCGCGGCGGCGGGCCTCGCGGGCCAGCCAGGCACGCACCCAGGCCTGCGTACCGCAGTCGTGCACCACGACGCCCTCGCCGGAGCGCAGGGCGCGGCGCAGTCCGGCGTAGTGCGCGAGGCGGACCAGGGGGCGGTACACGGCGTAGGGGAGGAAGCCGGGCATGCGGGCGTCCCAGTGGTCCCGGGTGTCCTGGGAGTCGATGCGGATGCCCTTCACCGTCCGCTCCATCAGCGTGGACTTGCCGCTGCCGGGCAGACCGGTGACCACGACGAGGTCTTTGGGGCCGAAGAGCAGGGCGTGCGGGCTGCGGCCGGAGCGCTCGCGCAGGTCGCGGACCACCGGCGCGGGGAGCGTGCCGCGGGCCTCGGCAGCGGGGGCCGCGGACTGCTTGGGCAGCGCGATGCCCGAGGTCGTCGCGTACGCCGTGGTGCGGTTCACCGTCATCGTCCTCCTCCGGGGTCAGGAGTCCCTTCCCCACTGAGCGTAAAGAGAAGGTAATGGAGGATCTCTCGCATTTTCGTTCGCTTACTGCCACAAGCCGGTTACAGACACGGCCCTGCCGCAGCCGCGCCCGGCATGCAATGATGTCCGCGCCAACTGCATACCGGCCGTTTGAATCCGCGCGGGAGAGTTCCCAGCAGTGCATCGCTGGGACGCCGAAGGAGCAAGTCCCTCCCTTGAATCTCTCAGGCCCCGTTACCGCGCGGGCGAGGCACATCTGAAAAGCGAGCCGCTCTCCAGTGGCTCCACCCAAGGTGCAAGCCGGATCGTCCCCGTGGCGGTCTCGGCGAACCTCTCAGGTTCCGATGACAGATGGGGAGGAACGACCTCGCCCGTCCTGCCTTGGGAGACGACCGTCCGATGAGCAGTACCCCACTCCGTCATACCGCGCTCGATGCCCTGCATCGGTCGCTCGGCGCGACGATGACCGACTTCGCCGGCTGGGACATGCCGCTGCGCTACGGCTCCGAGCGCGACGAGCACAACGCCGTGCGCACCAAGGCCGGCCTGTTCGACCTCTCGCACATGGGCGAGATCACGGTCACCGGCCCGCAGGCGGCCCCCTTCCTCAACCACGCCCTGGTCGGCAACATCGCCTCGGTCGGCGTCGGCCGCGCCCGCTACACCATGATCTGCCAGGCCGACGGCGGCATCCTCGACGACCTGATCGTCTACCGGCTCGCCGACACCGAGTACATGATCGTCGCCAACGCCTCCAACGCCCAGGTCGTGCTGGACGCGCTGACCGAGCGGGTCGCCGGCTTCGACGCCGAGGTCCGCGACGACCGGGACGCGTACGCTCTGATCGCCGTGCAGGGTCCGGAGTCCCCCGGCATCCTCGCGTCCCTCACGGACGCCGACCTCGACGGCCTGAAGTACTACGCCGGCCTGCCCGGCACCGTCGCCGGCGTGCCCGCCCTCATCGCCCGCACCGGCTACACCGGCGAGGACGGCTTCGAGCTGTTCGTGAAGCCGGAGCACGCCGTCGAGCTGTGGCAGGCGCTGACCAAGGCGGGCGAGGGCGTCGGCCTGGTCCCCTGCGGCCTGTCCTGCCGGGACACGCTGCGCCTGGAGGCGGGCATGCCGCTGTACGGGCATGAGCTGTCGACCTCCCTCACGCCCTTCGACGCCGGGCTCGGCCGGGTGGTGAAGTTCGAGAAGGAGGGCGACTTCGTCGGGCGCGAGGCGCTCACGGAGGCAGCCGCCCGCGCCTCTCAGAACCCGCCGCGCGTCCTGGTCGGCCTGGTCGCCGAGGGGCGTCGCGTCCCGCGCGCCGGGTACCCGGTCGTGGCCGGCGGCGAGGTCATCGGCGAGGTCACCTCGGGTGCGCCCTCCCCCACGCTGGGCAAGCCGATCGCCATGGCGTACGTCGACGCCGCGCACTCGGCGCCCGGCACGGCCGGGGTCGGCGTGGACATCCGCGGCAGCCACGAGCCGTACGAGGTCGTGGCGCTGCCGTTCTACAAGCGGCAGAAGTAGCGCCAGAAGCGGCAGAACGAGCGCCGGGCGGAGAGACTGGCAGCGGTCCCTGCGTGACCCTGCACACATTTCCGCTGCTCACGCACGTTTCGAGTAGTCCCCCATTCATCACCACTCCCGCGCGTACAGGAGAATTCAGGCCATGAGCAACCCCCAGCAGCTGCGCTACAGCAAGGAGCACGAGTGGCTGTCGACCGCCGAGGACGGCGTCGCGACGGTCGGCATCACCGAGTTCGCGGCCAACGCGCTCGGCGATGTCGTCTACGCCCAGCTCCCCGAGGTCGGCTCGACCGTGACCGCGGGTGACACCTGCGGCGAGCTGGAGTCGACCAAGTCGGTGTCCGACCTGTACTCCCCCGTCACCGGCGAGGTCACCGACGTCAACGAGGACGTGGTGAACGACCCGTCGCTGGTGAACTCCGCCCCGTTCGAGGGCGGCTGGCTGTTCAAGGTACGCGTCACGGAGGAGCCGGCCGACCTGCTCTCCGCCGACGAGTACGACGCCCACACCGCCGGCTGAGGAGTCGTATCCCCCTATGTCTGACAAGTCGCTTCTGAATGCGCCCCTGCACGAGCTCGACCCGGCCATCGCCGCCGCGCTCGACGCCGAGCTGGAGCGCCAGCAGTCCACCCTGGAGATGATCGCCTCCGAGAACTTCGCGCCGCTCGCGGTGATGGAGGCGCAGGGTTCGGTGCTGACGAACAAGTACGCCGAGGGTTACCCGGGCCGCCGCTACTACGGCGGCTGTGAGCACGTCGACGTCGCCGAGCAGATCGCCATCGACCGGATCAAGGAGCTGTTCGGCGCCGAGTACGCCAATGTGCAGCCCCACTCCGGCGCCTCGGCCAACCAGGCGGCCCTGTTCGCGCTGGCCCAGCCCGGCGACACCATCCTGGGTCTGGACCTGGCGCACGGCGGCCACCTCACCCACGGCATGCGGCTGAACTTCTCCGGCAAGCAGTTCAACGTGGTCGCGTACCACGTGGACGACGCCGGTCTGGTCGACATGGCCGAGGTCGAGCGCCTCGCGAAGGAGCACCGCCCGAAGGTGATCATCGCGGGGTGGTCGGCGTACCCGCGGCAGCTGGACTTCGCGGACTTCCGGCGGATCGCCGACGAGGTCGAGGCGTACCTGTGGGTGGACATGGCGCACTTCGCCGGTCTGGTCGCGGCGGGGCTGCACCCGAACCCGGTCGAGTACGCGGACGTGGTCACCTCCACGACGCACAAGACGCTGGGCGGGCCGCGCGGCGGCATCATCCTCGCCAAGAAGGACTTCGCGAAGAAGCTGAACTCCTCGGTCTTCCCGGGCTTCCAGGGCGGCCCCCTGGAGCACGTGATCGCGGCCAAGGCGGTGTCCTTCAAGGTGGCGGCGTCGGAGGAGTTCAAGGAGCGCCAGCGGCGTACGGTCGAGGGCGCGAAGCTCCTCGCCGAGCGGCTCACCGCGCCCGACGCCCGTGAGGCCGGGGTGAACGTGCTCTCCGGCGGCACCGACGTGCACCTGCTCCTGGTCGACCTGCGCGACTCCGAGCTGGACGGGCAGCAGGCCGAGGACCGTCTCCACGAGGTCGGCATCACGGTCAACCGCAACGCCGTCCCCAACGACCCGCGCCCGCCGATGGTGACGTCCGGTCTGCGCATCGGCACCCCGGCCCTGGCCACCCGCGGCTTCCAGGCCGAGGACTTCACCGAGGTCGCCGACGTCATCGCCGAGGCGCTGAAGCCGTCGTACGACGCGGAGGCGCTCAAGGCCCGGGTGAAGGCCCTGGCCGACAAGCACCCGCTGTACCCCGGTCTCAACAAGTAGTTCCCTGGTGGGGGCACCCGACGACGTGTGCCCCCACCCTCTTAGGAGGAGTTCCCGTGGCCATCTCGGTCTTCGACCTGTTCTCGATCGGCATAGGCCCGTCGAGCTCCCACACGGTGGGACCGATGCGTGCGGCCCGCATGTTCGCCCGCCGCCTGCGCAACGAGGGCCTGCTGTCCTCCGCGGTCTCCGTACGCTGCGAGCTCTACGGCTCCCTGGGCGCGACCGGCCACGGCCACGGCACCCCCAAGGCGGTGCTGCTCGGCCTGGAGGGGGCCTCGCCGCGGACGGTGGACGTCGAGAACGCCGACGACCGCGTGGAGGAGATCAGGCAGACGGGGCGGATCAAGCTCCTCGGCGAGCGCGAGATCCCGTTCTCCTTCGACGACGACCTGAAGCTGCACCGCCGCAAGGCCCTCCCGTACCACGCGAACGGCATGACCCTCTGGGCCCACGACGCCTCGGGAACCGAACTCCTGTCCAAGACCTACTACTCGGTGGGCGGCGGCTTCGTCGTCGACGAGGACGCGGTCGGCGCGGACCGCATCAAGCTGGACGACACGGTGCTGAAGTACCCCTTCCGCACCGGTGACGAACTGCTGCGCCTGACGCGGGAGACGGGCCTGTCCATCTCCTCGCTCATGCTGGAGAACGAGCGTGCCTGGCGGACCGAGGAGGAGATCCGCGAGGGGCTCCTCGACATCTGGCGGGTCATGCAGGCGTGCGTGTCCCGAGGCATGTCCCGCGAGGGCATCCTGCCGGGTGGCCTGAAGGTGCGCCGCCGGGCCGCGGTCTCCGCCCGCCAACTCCGGGCGGAGGGCGACCCGTTGGCACACGCGATGGAGTGGATCACGCTCTACGCGATGGCGGTGAACGAGGAGAACGCGGCGGGCGGCCGGGTGGTGACGGCCCCGACGAACGGCGCGGCGGGCATCATCCCGGCGGTCCTGCACTACTACATCAACTTCGGGGCGGGCGCAGCCTCCGAAGGAGAAAAGGAAGACGGCGTGGTCCGCTTCCTGCTGGCCGCGGGCGCGATCGGCATGCTCTTCAAGGAGAACGCGTCCATCTCCGGCGCCGAGGTCGGCTGCCAGGGCGAGGTCGGCTCCGCCTGCTCCATGGCGGCGGGCGCGCTGGCCGAGGTTCTCGGCGGCAGCCCCGAACAGGTCGAGAACGCAGCCGAGATCGGCATGGAACACAACCTCGGCCTCACCTGCGACCCGGTCGGCGGCCTGGTCCAGATCCCGTGCATCGAGCGCAACGGCATGGCCGCGGTGAAGGCGGTCACGGCGGCGAAGATGGCGATGCGGGGGGACGGCTCGCACAAGGTGTCCCTGGACAAGGTCATCAAGACGATGAAGGACACCGGCGCCGACATGTCGGTGAAGTACAAGGAGACGGCTCGGGGCGGGCTGGCGGTCAACATCATCGAGTGCTGAGCGGATTGGCCCTGACCTGCGCGTTCATATCTTTGAGCGCTGTCAGGGCCTTCCCTGCTTACGCGGCGGAAAGTCCATGGAAAGCCCCTGGGACAGGCTTGGAAGTCCCCGAGACTTGAGGGGTGTCATTCGATACATGAGTGCTGCGGAAAACTCGCGCCTGGAGCAGCGGCTGACCGGCCTCTCCCCTACGTTCACGACGGCGCAGGCACGTCAGGCCCTGCTCTCTCCCCGCGATCTGGCGTACTTGGTCACGGAAGGCGAGACAGACGAACTCTCCGCGGGGTCTACCGGCGAGCAGACGCACCGGGGACCGTGCACGTGGATCTGCTGACCGTGTGTGCGGGCCCCTTGCGCCGTCGTGTGCGGCGACCCGGTGCCTGACCGGAACCAGGCCCCTGGGCCACATCAGCTTCTATCCCGGTGTGTGGTTCGCCAACCATGACGCCGTCTTCACCACGGCATACACCGGCGGCAACTGCGAGGGCTGGTCGCAGACCGACAACTGGCATGTCGGACGGACCGGCCCGATCAGAACCAGTGGTGGCTCCTCAGCGCCTCCTGGTGAGCAACCCCGAGGACGCATGGGCCGGTGCCCACGACGGCGACATCGGTCCGCTCATCAGTCGGCGGGCCAGGGGACATCGGTCTCGACGGGGGCGGAGTAGTCGACGCCGGGGACGCTGAAGCCGTACAGCTGCCGGATGCGGTCATGGAACCAGTCAAGGTCCGCGACGTCGGTGATGTTCGCGGTGGTGGCGGCCTGCCAGCGATCGGCGACGGCGTCCTGCACGTCGGGCGCGAGCTCCCAAGTGTCGAGCCGCACCCGCCCCTCGTCGTCCGTCTCGAGCGGGCACACGCCGGTGAACTGGTCCCACAGTTGCGACAGTTGGCGGACCGGGGACACCATGCGGTCCCCGAGGACCCCCCGCAACAGGCCTGTGTACAGGGCGATTCCGGGGATGGCCGTCGACGACTGGGTGACGGCGGCCCCGTTCACCGAGGTCACCGCGCGCCCCCCGCAGAGGTCGCCGAGCCGCGCGTCGAGCGCCCGGGCCGTCTGCTCCAGGTGGGCCTTGGCGGCGCCGATGGTGCCCTGCCGGTAGATGTCGGCCGTCAGTGGAGAGCCGATGTACGACAGGGCCGCCGTGCTGAAGCCGTCGGCGAGCAGCCCGCGGCCGGCCAGGTGGGACACCCACCGTTCCCAGTCGGTGCCGCCCATCACGGCGACCGTCTGCGCGATCTCGTCCTCGTCGGCCGGTTCGGTCACCGCCTCCCGGACGTCCGGCTTCCCGTCCTCGTCGAAGACGAGGGTCTTGGTGCAGGCCGTGGATCCGATCGGCTTGAGCGCCGAGGAGTAGGTGACGCCCGTCTCGGGATCGGTGCGGCGGGGGGCCGCCACGGAGTAGATCAGGTGGTCGAGCCGCCCGAAGCGCTGCTCGACCAGGTCGGCCACCTGCTCCTTCATACCGTCGGAGAACGCGTCGCCGTTGAGGAAGCGCATCTCCCGCCCGGCCTTCCGGGCCAGTTCGGCGGTCGCCGCGGTGCGGTACCAGCCCGCGGTGCCGGTCCTGCGCGCGCTCGGCGCCTTCTCGAAGGAGACGCCGACGCCGCGGATCCCCGCGCGGGCGAGCCCGGCGACGGCGGCGGCCAGTCCGTAGCCGGCGGAGGAGCCGATGACGAGGGCCACGGGCGCATCCTCGCCGAGGCTCTGCGTGGGCCGGGCATCGACCGAGTCCCACATGTCGTTCACCAGGCGGCGGCAGCCGGCGGGGTGCGCGTCCAGGAAGAGGAAACCACGGTTGCGCGGCGTGATGACGCGTTCGCTCATGAAACAGTCCTTGACGTGATGGAGGGCGTGTTCCCAGGGCCCGGAAGGAGCGTACCGAAGGCACGGTCCAAGTAGATCAAGGGAGCTTCCGGGGAGCTCCGCCGAGCGTCCGTCACCGTTCCGAGAAGCAGGACGTGGTCGCCGCCTCGGACTGTCCGCGCGACGTCGCACGCGACCCATCCGAGGCAACCGGCCAGCCGTGGCAGCCCGTTGTCGGCGTGCCAGTCGGCATCGGCGAAGCGGTCCACGTCACGCCGGGCGAAGCGGCCGGCCAGTGCCTCCTGGGAGGCGGCGAGCAGGTTCACCCCGAACCGTCCCGACCGGATGATCTTGGGGAGCAGGGTGGAGCTCTCGCTCAGCGCGACGGTGACCATCGGGGGGTCGAGGGAGAGGGAGGCGAACGCGGTGACCGTGGTCCCGTGCGGCACGCCCTCGTCGAAGGCGGTCACGATGGTCACCGGCCCGCTCACGCCCGCCATCACGTCCTTGAACCTGCGCTCCGCCACGGCGGTGGTCATGCGGTGCACGGCCGCTCCACCGCCGCCGGCCCGGTCCGGAATCGCGCCGCACTGCGCAGGAACGCGTCGTTGGCCGCGGCGTCTCCGATGCTGACCCGCGCGCCCTCGCCCGGGAACGGCATGACGGACACGCCCGCCGCGGCGCACGCGTCGGCGAACTCCACGGTGCGGTCGCCGAGTCGCAGCCACACGAAGTTCGCGTGGGTCGCCGCGATGGTCCAGCCGTGTGCCGTCAGTTCCCCGACGACACGGGCGCGCTCGGCCGTCAGCGCCGCGACACGTTCGCGCATCGCGGACTCGGCGCGCAGCGAGGCGACCGCCGCGTCCTGGGCGAGCTGGCTCACGCCGAAGGGGACCGCGGCCTTGCGCAGGGCCAGGGCCACCGGCTCGTGCGCGACGGCGTAGCCGACCCGCATGCCCGCCAGCCCGTGCGCCTTGGAGAAGGTGCGCAGCACGCAGACGTTGGGGCGGTCGCGGTAGAGCTCGACGCCGTCCGGGTAGTCCGGGTCGTCGGCGAACTCGACGTACGCCTCGTCCAGGACCACCAGGACGTCCGCCGGCACCCGGTCCAGAAACGCCTCCAGGTCGGCGCGGCCCACGATGGTGCCGGTCGGGTTGTTGGGATTGCACACGATGACCAACCGGGTCCGCCCGGTCACAGCCCTGGCCATGGCCTGAAGGTCGTGCCGTTCGTCGCCGGTCAGCGGCACCTGGACCGGTACGGCACCGACGAGCCGGGTCATCACGGGGTACGCCTCGAAGGAGCGCCAGGCGAAGAGGACTTCGTCGCCCGGGCCGGCGGTGATCTGGAGCAGCTGCTGGGTGACGCCGACCGAGCCGGTGCCCACCGCGATGTGCGCGGCCGAGACGTCCAGCCGGGCGGCGAGTTCGGCGGTGAGCTCGCGGCACCCCGGGTCGGGGTAGCGGTGGGCGTCCCCGGCGGTGACCGCGAGCCGTTCCAGCACGCCGGGCAGCGGCGGATAGGGGCTCTCGTTGGCGGCCAGCCTGTGGACCGGTGCCGTACCGACGGGGAGCCGGGCCGGCGTGTAGCCGGGAACGGCGTCCAGCGCCGGGCGCAGTCGGGGGCCGATGGTGCTCGGCATCATGCCTCTTCCGTGCTGGGGGATTTCAGGGTGCTCGGGGTGAAGGCGACGGGCAGCCTGCTGACGCCCGTGAGGAAGTTGGACCGCGAGTACTCGACGTCGCCGGCGAGACTGACGGAACCCACCTGATCCCGTATCTCCTCGAAGAGGATCTGCATCTCGATCCGGGCGAGCGCGCCGCCCAGGCAGAAGTGGGGCCCGAAGCCGTACGCCATGTGCTTGTTGGGCGTACGCGCCAGATCGAAGGAGTACGGGTCCTCGAAGACCTCCTCGTCCCGGTTGGCCGCGCCGATCCACAGGGTGACGATGTCGCCCGCGGCGATCCGGGCCCCCCGGACGGTGGTGTCGGCCGTCGCCACCCGCGCGATGTGCAGCGCGGGCGAGGTCCAGCGGACGATCTCCTCCACGGCGCTGTCGATGACGTCGGGCCGCTCCTTGAGCAGCCGCCACTGGTCCGGGTGCTCGATCAGCGCGAGCAGGCCGCCGGCGCCGGAGAAGCGGGTGGTCTCGTCGCCGCCGATGATGAGGTTGTAGCAGTTGAGGAAGACCTCGACCTCACTCAGTGGCCGCCCGTCGACCGCGCCGGTCGCGAGCATGCTCACGGCGTCGTCCTGCGGGTTCGCCCGGCGCTCGGGCACCAGCTTCGCGTAGTAGTTCATGATGTCGCTCTGCGCCTTGGCGGCCTCCATCGGCGTGCTGTCCGCGTCGAGCGCCGCCGAGGTGAGCTCCAGCATCCGCGCGCGGTCCTCGACGGGGACGGCAAGCAGTTCGCAGATCGCCTCCAGCGGGATGCGCGCCGCGATGTCCGCCACGAAGTCGCAGCCGCCGCGTTCGACGGCCTCGGCGACCAGCCGCCGCGCCACCGCCCGGACGCTGTCGGCGATGCGTCGCATCGACCGTGCCGAGAAGCCGCCCTGGAGGATGCGGCGCAGGTCGCGGTGGCGCGGTGGGTCGGTGACGGCCAGCATCTGCCCGCCGGCGGGGTCGCCACCCGCCAGCAGGGTGCCCAGGATGTTGCCGCGGGCCGAGCTGAAGGTGGTGGTGTCCTTGAACACCTCCATGATGTCCGCGTAGCGGGACAGCACCCAGAACCCGGGGACGCCGGGCGTGGGTTCGTGCCAGCCGACCGGGCACTCGTTCTGCAACCGCCGCCACAGCCGGGGCTGGTTGTCCACCGCGTAGACGTCGGGATTGAGCAGGTCGACGCCGACGGGCGTCCTCGCGTCGCTCACCGGAGGCCGTCCTGAGCGGTCGTCAGGCTCGCCGGACGCAGGTCCGTCCAGTTCTCGGTGATGAAGTCGAGGCACTCCTGCCGGGTGCCCGCGCCCCGCACGGTGCTCCAGCCCTGCGGGACGTCCAGCTCCTGAGGCCAGAGGCAGTGCTGACCCTCGTCATTGGCCAGCACGCGGTAGTCGGCGTCCGGGTCGTCGAACGGATTGGTCATGATCTTCTCCTGTGGTGCCGGCGGGCGGGTCATCCGTTCACCATCCGTTCCCCGACGGCCGCGCCGATCTCAGCCAGCGGCTTGGGGTGAATGATGCTGTTGTGGCCGTAGGGCATCGGGCGGTTGTCGATCCGGCCCGTGCTGAACCTCCGCCAGCTGCGCGTCACGGCGTCCGCGTCGCGGTCGTCGCCGGCCGCATGGAAGAGAAGCAGGTCGCCGTCGTACGGCCGGAGTTCGCCGGCGCGCAACTGGATGTTGTTCGTCGCGATGGCGACGAGCGAGGTGATGCTCTCCTCCGTGAGGTTGCCGAGGGGGCTGCCCTCGCTGCGCAGGATCTGCAGCGCCCGGGCGCGGGTGAGATCGTCGCCGACGGGGCCCTCGTACCCGGCGTCTGCGAGCAGGGCGCCGAGCATCTCCTTCTCGACGTTCAGGTCGTCGCCGAACTCCGGGTCGAGCTCCGGGTCCGCCGGCCAGGCGTCGATCATGGCCAGGACGCCGACCCGGTGACCCTCGGCGGTCAGCCGGGTCGCCATGGCGTGGGCGATCACGCCGCCGAACGACCAGCCGAGGAAGTGGTAGGGGCCGACCGGTTGGATCTCGCGCACCTGCGCCAGGTAGTCCTCGACCATCTCGTCCAAAGTCGCGGGCAGCGGCCCCTCGCCGTTCAGCCCGCGGGCCTGGATGCCGTAGACCGGGTGCCGGTCCGGCAGGCCGCCGAGCAGGCCGGAGTAGCACCAGCTGATGCCGCCGCCGGGATGCAGGCAGAACAGCGGGGAGGCGTCGCCCTCGCGGCGCAGCGGCAGCACCACGGCCAGGGGGTCCTGGGCCGCCGCCCCCGGGTCGAGGTGCCGGACAAGGCCGGCGATCGTGGGGTTCTCGAAGAGCGAGGCGATGGTCAGGTCCACGCCCAACTCGGCGCGGAGCCGGCTGAGCAGCATGGCCGCGCGCAGCGAGTGACCGCCGATGTCGAAGAAGTTGTCGTGAACACCGACCTCCTGAAGTCCCAGCAGATCGCACCAGATGGCGGCGATGGCCTGCTCGGCCGCGCTGTTCGGACGGTCGTCGGCCGCGGCGGTCGAGGCACCGGCGCCTCCCGCCTCGGCCAGGCGCCGCCGGTCGACCTCTCCGCTCTCGGTGACGGGCAGCTCGGCCACCAGGGCGAACTCGCAGTCCGTGCGGGTCCCGTAGCGGTCGGGCAGACCAGGGGCGCCGCGGCCGTCGTCGGCGGACCCGGCGGTGCGGTAGCCGACCAGCCGGTGCAGTGGCGCGGTGGGGGTGAGCAGCCTGCCGGCCACCCATGGCGCGGTGTGGTCCAGGCCGATCAGCACGTGCGGGGTGGCGTGCCGCAGGGCGACGTCGAGGGAGGAGACGGCCTGTCCGGGAGCGAGTACGCGGTACCCGCGGGCCTCGGTCAGGGCCTTCAGGGCGTAGCCGCGGCTGAGTCCCAGCTCGTCCCACATGGTCCAGCCCAAGCTCTGGGCCCGTATGCCGTGCGTGGTGGACTGGTGCACCGCCAGCGCGTCCAGGAAGGCGTTGGCGGCGGCGTAGCCTGCGACGTTGGCGCCGCCGAAGAAGCCGTTGACCGACGAGTAGGACAGGAAGCGGGCTTCCGGCCGGTCCTTGACCAGGTGGTGCAGGACGGCGGCGCCGAGCACCTTGGCCCGGGTGACCTCCGACCAGTCGTCCTCGCCCGCCTCGGTCACCGGAGCCTCGTGGAAGTGGCCGGCGAGATGGACAACGGTGGCCGCCCGCGCGGCGAAACGCTCCTCGGCGTCCTGGACGGCCGCACGCACGGCTTTCTCGTCGGTGACGTCGGCGGCCGCGTAGTGGACCTCGCCGAGGGCACGCAGCCGGCGCAGGACGGCGATCCGCTCGGCGGTCGTTCCGCCGGCGGCGAGCACCTCGTCCCAGGCCTCCTCGGCCGGCAGGGCGGTCCGGCCCAGCAGCAGCAGTCGTACGCCGTGGACGGACAGCAGATGGGCCGCGGTCTCGGCGGCCAGGCCGCCCAGGCCGCCACTGACGACGACGAGTTCGCCGCGGCGGAATCCGGCGGTCGCGGACGGGGCGGCGGGAAGCCGCTCGATACGGCGCACCCAGCGCTCCCCGGCGCGCAGCGCCTGCTCGGGCTCGTTGCCGGCGGCGTCGAGGAGCTCCAGGATCCTGTGCGCCAGCTCCGCGGGCTCAAGCGGCTCCACGTCGAGGTGGGTGGCGCGCAGCCAGTCGTACTCCTGGCCGGCGGACTTCACCACGCCGGCACAGGCACCCCGCTCGGGCACCACGCGGTCGCCCTCACGCACCCACTGGCTGTGGGTGGCGACCACGGTCAGCGCCACCGGCCGGCCCTCGGGGTTGGCCCGGACCACGGCACCGAGAAGCTCCGCGAGTGCCAGCGGCCCCTCGCGGTAGGCCGCGGCGAGTTCCTCCGTGCGCGTCGGCAACTCCTGGTACGGGGCGTAGCCGGCGAGGTGGACGACGCGGTCGACACCGTGCGTCTGCGGGGAGTGGACGGTGTCGGCGGGAAGGACGGTGCAACGCTCGCCGCGGTCGCGCAACAGGCCTGCCAGGGCGTCCGCCAGTCCGTGGCCGTCGGCGACGAGCAGGGTGTGGCCGACGGCCGGTGCGACGGGCCGGGGTCCGACCGCGGCCCGCCGCCACACGGGCCGGTGGAACCAGTTGGGCAGCGTCGTGTCATCGTCCGTTCCAGCTCCGGTGCGCCGCAGTTCGGCCGCGAACTCGCCGGCCTCGAACTGCCTGCGCAGCAGGGTGCGCTGGATCTTGCCGATCTCGGTCTTGGGGATGCGGTCCCGGGTTGTCGGCACCAGGTAGGAGGCATGGGCACCGGCCTCGCGCAGGAGCTTGGCGCGGATGCGGGAGATCGCCTCGGCCTCGGCCACACCGTCCTTGAGGCTGAAGAACAGGGCCAGTTCGTCCGTGGCGCTGTCGGCGGTGCGCACCGCGCAGGCCGCGGTGAAGGACCGTTCGACCTCGTCGAGCTCCTCGACGCACTCCTCCAGCTCATGGCTGTGGAAGTTGTGGCCGTTGATGATGATGGCGTCCTTGGCCCGCCCGGTGATCGTCAGCCTGCCGTCCCGCAGCACGGCGAGGTCACCGGTCTCGAACCAGCCGTCCTCGGTGAACGACTCGGCGTTCTGTTCCGGGTTCAGGTGATATCCGGAGGTGACCGCCGGGCCCTTGACCTGGAGCCGCCCGGGCACTCCTTCGCGGACGACGGTGTCCTCGCCGTCGACGATCCGCATGGTGAACCCCGGGAAGGGTGCGCCGACGCAGACGAACTGGTCGTCGTCGGCGGAGGTCTCCAGATCGAAGCGGTCGTCGACCTCGCCCGAGGACGTCTCCGACATGCCCCAGGCCGGACGCATGGCGGTGGCGGGCAGCCCGAGCGGCGCCAGCGCCTCCATGAAGCGCCGGGTGACCCGGGGGACGATGGCCTCACCACCGTTGATGATCAGGCGCAGGGCGCTGAGGTCCCAGTCCTGCCCGGCGAGCCGGCCGGCGCGTTCGGCGATCAGGCCGAAGGCGAAGTTCGGGGCCCAGGTGGTCGTCACACGGTGCTCGGCCATCTTGGCCGTCCAGCGCAACGGATCGGCGAGCACCCACTGGGTGGGGGCCTGGATCTGCCGGCAGCCGACGTATACGTCGCGGATGTGGGACATCACGATGCCGCCGACGTGGTCCAGCGGCATCCAGTTGAACGAGACGTCCTGTCGCGTCAGTTCGTAGACGTGCTGGGCGGCGACCGTGCGGGCCAGGATGTTGCGGTGGCGCAGTTCGACGGCCTTGGGGCGGCCGGTGCTGCCGGAGGTCAGCAGCAGCAGGACCAGGTCGTCTGCCTGGGAGTCGTGGCAGTCGGTGGCCCGGGGGGCGTCGCGCAGGTCGTCGAGCACGGCGAGCCGGAGCTGCTGCCGCCCGAGCCGGTCCATCAACCCGCGCAGCGGGTCCGCGAGGGTGCGGTCCGTGAGCAGCAGGGGCTCCGAGAGCAGCGTCCAGGCGCCGACGAGCTTGTTGGTGGCGGCCGTGTCCTCCGCGTAGGTGGGCGACACGGCGAGCGGTACGGCGACGAACCCGCCCAGCACACAGGCCCACAGAGCGGTCACGAAGTCGCGGTTGTCCGCGAGCTGGAGGATCACCTTGTCGCCGGGGCGCGCGCCCAGCGCGCGGAGCCCGCCCAGCACCCGGGAAGCCTCGTCGCGCAGCTCGCCGTACGTCTGGTGGTCCTCCTCCCCCTCGGGGGAGACGTAGACGATGTCACCGCAGGCCGGGTCGGTGGCGGCCCGGCGCAGCACCTCGGCCAGGTTCGCCGCGCCGGGGTCCAGCGCGGGCCCGCCGCTGCTGATCGCCGGCACATCCGGGTACCCGGCCGTCCCGGCATCGTCGGTCGGGGCGTTCTCGGCGGCGGTGTCGCGGGCGAGGGCCCGCGGATCGACGACATCGTCCGTGGCCGGCGCCGGGTCGCTCTCGGCGACCACCACGACCGCCGGGACATCCCGCTCGGACAGCGCCTGCTCCCATGCAGCGGCCAGCTCGTCGTCGAGGACGGGCAGTTCGCTCAGCGCGGCGGTGTCCACCCGGCCACCGGATGTGCGCGGCAGGGCGGTGACGAACACCACCGCGGCCAGGGCGGCGCCGCTGGGCAGCGCGGCACGCGCGGCCTGCACGACGCGGTGCGACGGCACATGGCCGCGGCGGACGGCGTAGGCGACCAGCTCGGTGTGTCCGGCGGTGGTACGGCGCTCGACGACCGCGACGTCGGCGATCGCCGACTCGGCCAGGATCGCCGTGGTCACCTCGGCGATGTCGACGGGCACGCCGCAGACGACGGCGGTACCAGGACTGCGGCCGAGGATTTCCACCTTCCCGTCGGGGGTGATCCGGCCGATGTCACGGCCGACGGCCCGGGCCACCGGACCGTCCCCCGCGGCGGGCAGGGCCACTCCCGGACCACCGGCTTGCACCTCGGCGGGGACGCCGACCGGGACGGCGGCCCCGTGCCCGTCCAGTACCCGGACCGCGCGAAGGGGCGTGAACAGCACGGCCGCGTCCGCCGGGGCCGCCTCGGCGACACCGGCCGGACCCGCGTGCGGGGTGACGTACACCCAGCGCGCCGCGGAGCCGAAGCGGTCGTGGCAGCGCCGGGCGAGAGCGGGCGAGGGCACGGATGTCAGGCACAGCAGGGCCCGCGGGGAGACGGCCGGCGCGTCCGCGGCGAGGAGGCGGGACAGGTCGGAGTCCGCTGTGATCACCACGGTGGCGTCCTCGGGGGGGCCTGCCCCGTCGGCGGCCACCAGGCTCGCCCCGTGGCAGACCGGAAGCAGCGCCTCCCACACGGCGCGCTCCTGGCCTTGGGCCGCCTGCCGCGCGACGAGGTCGCCGGTGGTCAGCGCGGACAGCCCGGCCAGCCGGATCAGCCGGTCGGCGAGCCCCGCGTGGTCGAGGACGAACGGGCCGCCCGGCAGGTCCAGCAGGAGTGCGGGCGCGCTGCCGACGGGCGGGCCGGCCGGCTGCGCCGTGTCCGGGCCGGCGTCGCTCGCGACAGAGCCCGCGTCCACGGTGTCCAGGTCGGCGGCGTCCAGGTCCAGGGCAGCAAGGCCGGCGGCCCAGTCGCCGGCCTCGCCTCGGGTGAGCAGCAGGGAGAGTCCGGTGCGGCGGGCGGAACGGCCCAGCAGCGCCGGGTCGTCGGACGGGTTCAGGGGCACGCACACGCCGCCCGCCGCCAGGACGGCGAGGGTGCCCACGAGTTCGTCGACCGGGCCGGCGAGGTGCAGGCCGGTTCGGGTGCCCGGCGTGAGCCCGGCGCCGCGCAGCCGGGCCGCGAGCGTGCTCACGCGCGCGCCGAGTTCCGCGTAGGACAGGTCGGCTCCGGGTGCCCGTACCGCCGTCGCCCCGGGGCGGGCCGCCACCTGGGCGGCGAAGAGCCGCGGCACGGTGGCTTCGGCGTCGAACGCGGCGTCGGAGCCGGCGACGGCGTCCACGACCCGGCGGTCCTCCTCCGTGAGGAGGGACAGCTCGCCGACGGTCCGGGAGGGGTCCGCCAGCGCGCCCTCGAACACCTTGGTGAGGTGCGCCGCCATGCGCTCCATGGTGGCGCGGTCGAACAGATCGGTGCTGTAGACGAAGGAGCCGCGCAGCCGGTGCGGGTCGTCCCAGCAGTGCACCTCCAGGTCGAAGCGGGCGGTGCCCTCCTCGACGGCGATCCGTTCCGCGCGCACGCCTGCCAGCTCGAATCCGCCGAGCTCGTAGTTCTGGAGCGCGAAGGTGACCTGGAACAGCGGGTTGGCGCCGATGCCGCGCTGCGGTGCGACGTCCTCCACGATCTTCTCGAACGGGATGTCGTCGTGCGCGTAGGCGCCCTGGCTCATCTCCCGCACCCGGCCGAGGAGGCGGGTGAAGGACGGGTCGCCCGAGAGGTCCGCGCGCATCGGCAGGGTGTTGACGAACGAGCCGATGAGCGGCTGGGTCTGGGCGTCGTCGCGCCCGGCCATCGGGGTGCCGAGGATGAAGTCGTCCTGACCGGTGTAGCGGTGCAGCAGGGCGGAGACGCCTGCGAACAGGGCCATGTACAGGGTGACGCCCGCTGCCCGGCACATCTCCTTCAGGCGGGCGGTGAGTTCCTCGTCGAAGGTGAAGTCGAAGCGGGCGCCCGCGAACGAGCGGGTCTCGGGGCGCGGCCGGTCGGTGGCCAGCCGCAGCTCGGGCAGATCGCCGCTCAGCCGTGTGCGCCAGTACTCCAGTCCGTCCTGAAGCGCCTGCCCGCGCAGCTGCTCGGCCTGCCATTCCGCGTAGTCGCCGTACTGGATGGCCAGCTCCGGCAGTTGCGGGGCCTCGCCCGCCCGGCGGGCCCGGTAGGCCTCGCCGAGTTCCCGGAGGAAGATGCCCAAGGACCAGCCGTCCACGACGATGTGGTGCATCGACAGGACGAAGAGGTGGTCGGCGGGCGCGGTGCGCACCAGGGTGGCGCGCAGCAGCGGGCCGTTCTCCAGATCGAAGGGGGCCTGGATGAGCCGGGTGAGCTGCTCGCGCACCGCGGGCACCTCGTGCGGGGCCGTCCCGTCGGCCGCGGAGCCGGCGGCCTCGTGCACGTCGAGCGCGATGTCCACGGCGTCGGCGACGACCTGGCGCAGCTCGCCGTCGTGCTCGCGGAACGTCGTGCGCAGCGCCTCGTGACGCCGTACGACGTCGTTCAGGGCCAGCCGGAGCACGGCGGTGTCCAGTTCGCCGTTGAGCCGGTGCACCATCGACACGTTGTAGAAGGCGCTGTGCGGGTTCAGCCGGTAGAAGAACCACAGTCCCTGCTGGGCGTAGGTGGCCGGGAACTCCAGGACGTCGGCGGCCGCGTCGGAGGCCGTCCGCAGGTCGGTGGCGGGCTCCTGCGGCTGGCTCGTCGAAGCTGACGGCATTCGGTGTACTCCTTGGCGACTAGCACCCGGCTGTGCGCCGGTGATTCAGGACTCGGACTGGACTTCGGCGGTGGGAACGGGCGATCAGCCGGCGCGCCGCCCGCGGCGGGCGCTGGGGGCGATCCGGGAGGCCGGGGCCGTGTCCGCGTTGCCGCGCAGGGCGTCGGCCTCGGCGGCCATCGCCGCGACGGTGAGCTTCTCCATGAGCTTCTTGACCCGCAGTTCGACGCCCAGTTCGTCGCGCAGCCGATTGACGAGTTGCAGCGCGAGCAGGGACTCGCCGCCGAGGTCGAAGAAGTTGTCGTCGGCCCCGATGCCGTCGACGCGCAGGATCTCCTCCCAGTGCCGGGCGACGACGCGTTCGGTGTCGGTCGACGGGGCGCGGTGGGCGATGTCGAGGGCGGGCCGCGGCTGTCGTCCCGCACCGGTCTGCTCCGGCGTCCGAGCGGGCTCGGCGCCGGGCCGGGCGGTGGTCGCCCCGGCGGCGCCCGCGGCGGGGCGGCGGCCGGCGATGAGGGCGTGCGGGATCAGCGACCGGTCCGCCCGCTCGTCGCTGAGGACGCGCACCTCGTCGAAGCCCTCCGAGACGAGCAACTCGCGCCACCCGTCGGCCGGCAGGATCGGCGAGTGCCGGCGCAGGTCGTCCGCGAACGCCCACCACTGCGGGAGCAGCCCCACCGACAGCTCGGAAGCCCAGGGCATCCGCACGGTCTCCAGCGCGTACAGCCGGCCGCCGGGGGCCAGCAGCCGCTGGACGTTCCGGGCGCACTCGGGCAGGTCGGCGGGGATATGCAGCACGTTGAAGGCCAGCACCGCGTCGAAGGCGCCGCCGAGCGTGTCGGGATCCACGGCCTGACCGATGTCCAGCACGCCGAACGACATGAAGTCGATCCCGCGCCGCGCGGCCTCGCGCTCGGCCTCCAGGACGAACGACCGGCCCAGGTCGGTGACGTGGTACCGCACTCCGGGGATGCCCCGCAGGGCTTCGGCCACGGTCCAGGTCAGCCGTCCCCGCCCGGCGCCCGCCTCCAGGATCCGGAACGGGCGGCCGCCCGCCGCTCGCGCCAGCTCCGCGACGTGCTCGGCCAGCAGCGTGCGGTACAGGGTGAAGTCGCCCTCGTCCATGTGCGTTTCGAGCACGCCGGCGGTGAGGTCCGTGCGGCCGTCGGGGGTCAGCACCGCGGTGCCGTCCATGTCGCCCCGCACCACGTCCGCGCAGCGGGCCAGACTGGTGTCGAGCAGCTCCAGGTCCTTCGCGAGCGACGGGTGCCGCTCGGTGACGGACCGGGTGAGCCGCTCCTCCTCCGCGGCGTCGGCGCCGCTGCCGGTGAACCGCAGCATGTCGCCCTCGCGGGCCAGGACCCCCGACTCCTGAAGCATGTGCAGCAGGGCGTCGAGCAGCTTGCGGTACGGTCCGGCCGGCCGGAGCCGGCCGATGAGGTCCTCGGGGGTGTAGGTGCGGCCGGCCGTGGTGTCCACGCCCGCCGTCCGCAGGAATGCGGCGGCCCGCAGCGCGGCGAGCCGGTCGAAGTCCGCGCGCAGCGACGCCGGCACCGTGGTCAGTTCGGTGCTCCGGCGCAGCTCCTGCTCGGCGTCCGCGAGGTCGCGTACCGCGCCGCGGCCGGCGGTGGTCCCGGTGGCGGAGGCGGCGGGGCGGACCTCGTCCAGCCAGTACCGCTTGCGCTCGAAGGGGTAGCCGGGCAGCGGAACACGGCGGCCGCGCCGCTCGTCCTCGCCGTTCGCGTGATTCTCCCCGTCCTCCCACGTCAGCTGCGCGCCGGCCTGCCAGAGCCGGCCGAGCGCGGTGAGCAGCACGTGCTGGTCGTGCTGGTCGGCGCGCGGGTGGCGCATGGTCTCGACCGTGGGCACGGCGTCGCCGAACTGCAGTTGGGCGCACCGGGTGAGGATCCTGCCCGGTCCGACCTCCACCAGGACGGGCTCGCCGCCCGCGCGCAGTTCCGCCAGCCCCTCGGCGAAGCGCACGGTCCGGCGGGTGTGCCTCAGCCAGTAGTCGGGGCTGGTCGCCTCCGCGTCGGTGATCCAGGTGCCGGTCACGTTGGAGACGAAGGGAATGGCCGGGGGACGGAGGGTGACCTTGGCGAGCTCCGCCGCGTAGTCGTCCAGGACGGAGTCGAGCAGCCAGGAGTGCACGGCGCTGGGGAAGTGGACCCGCTGGTACTCGATGCCGTCTACGTCCCAGCGTGCCTCCAGCTCCCGGATGTCCTCCTCCGGGCCCGACACGGTGCACAGGGCAGGGGCGTTGACCGTGGCCAGGGAGACGCGGTCGGTGAGGTGGGCGCCGAGGTCCCGCTCGCCGAGCCGGACGCTCACCGCGACCCCGCCGGCCCGCTCCAGGAGCCACTGCCGCTTGGCGACCAGCGGCAACATGTCCTCCAGGGACATCACCCCGGCCAGGCAGGCCGCGGTGTACTCGCCGGCCGAGTGCCCGATGAGCGACTGCGGCCTGACTCCCTGGGACATCAGCAGGGTGGCGAGGGCGTACTCGGTCGCGACCAGCCCGGGCAGCAGGCTCGACCGGGGGCCTTCCTCCCCGCGGTGCAGGGCGGTCCGCACGTCGAAGCCCAGGACGGGTTCCAGGATGGCGGCGCAGCGGTCCAGCGCCTCCCGGAAGACCGGCTCGGTCTCGTACAGGCCGCGGCCCATGCCTTCGTACTGTGCGCCGCCGCCCGGGAACAGGAAGGCGACGGGTCGCTCGGCCGGGCCGTCGACGGGCGGGGCGGCGGGTCCGGGGGCGCGGAGCAGCGCCACCGCCTCGTCACGGTCGCGGCAGACGGCGAAGCGGCGGTGCGGGAACGTCCGACGGCCCGCGCGCAGGGTGTGCGCCACGTCGCCGAGGGCGAGGTCCGCAGTGCGGGCGAGGTGGTCGCCCAGCAGGGCGCCGAGCCGGTCGGCGGCCTCGGCGGACCTGGCCGACCAGGACAGCAGGACCCGGCCCGCGCCGGTTTCCCGCGCCGGGGCCACGGGGGGCTCCTCCAGGACGGCGTGCGCGTTGGTCCCGCCGATGCCGAAGGAGCTCACGCCCGCTCGGCGCGGCGTCGGACCGGCCGGCCACTCGGTGAGCCGGTCGTTGACGTGGAACGGGGAGGAGTCGAAGTCGATGAGCGGGTTCGGGGAGTTGTAGTGGAGTGTGGGCGGGATCTTTCCCTGCTCCACCGCCAGGGCGGCCTTGATCAGGCCCACCACGCCGGCCGCGGTGTCGGTGTGCCCGATGTTGGTCTTGACGGATCCGAGGGCGCAGAACCCGGTGCGCGTCGTCGTCTCCGCGAACGCCTGGGTGAGCGCGGTGACTTCGATCGGGTCGCCGACCGGTGTGCCCGTGCCGTGGGCCTCCACGTAGCCGATGGTGTCGGCGTCGACCTCGGCGGCCGCGTGGGCGGCAAGGACGACCTCGGCCTGGCCCAGCGGGCTGGGCGCGGTGAATCCGACCTTGCGGCTGCCGTCGTTGTTGACCGCGGTGCCCTTGATGACGGCCCGGACCCGGTCGCCGTCGGCCACCGCGTCGGTCAGCCGCTTGAGTACGACCACCGCCGTGGCGTCGCCGGGCACCATGCCCTCGGCCCGCGCGTCGAAGGCCCGGACGTGCCCGTCGGGTGAGAAAGGGCCGTCGGGTGTGTGGCGGTAGCCGCGCTTGGCGGCCGGGTTGATCGAGGAGCCGCCGGCGAGCGCCACGTCGCAGCGGTAGGACAGCAGGTCCTGGCAGGCGAGGTGGATGGCGGCCAGCGAGGTGGAGCAGGCCGTCTGGACGGTCAGCGCGGGCCCGGTCAGGTTGAGCGCGTAGGCGACGCGGGTGGCGAAGACGCCGGGGTCGTTGCCCATGGACGCCGACCAGGCCCGCAGCGGCTCGGCCGACTCGTCGAGGCGAGGGCGCACATGGGACAGGTAGTACCTGCTCTGGCTGGCCCCGCCGTACACGCCGATCACTCCGTCGAAGCGGTCGGGGTCGTGGCCCGACTGCTCCAGCGCGTGGTGGCAGACCTCCAGGAAGACGCGCTGCTGCGGATCCATCATCTCGGCCTCCTCGGCGCGCAGGCCGAAGAAGTCCGCGTCGAAGAGGTCGGCGTCCTCCATCGCCGCGGCGGCCCTGACGAGATGGGGGTCGCCGAGCGCGGCCGGGTCGCCGCCCGCGGCGAGGTACTCCTCGTCGCCGACGGGCCGGACGGACTCCTCGCCGGCCACCAGGTTGGCCCAGAACTCCGCCACGTCGCGAGCCCCCGGGAAGCGGCCCTCCATGGCGACGATGGCGATGTCCAGGTCCCGCACTGTCTGCGAGTCGTCAGCCATTGCGCTGCGTTCCCTTTCTGTCGGCGGCCCGGCGGGCCATGGCCTTGTGCTGGAGTCCGGCGCGCTGCCGGGCGCGGTCGGCGTTGCCGCGCCGTGCCGCCGGCCCGCCGCTCCGCTCCGCGGCGGACAGGTGCGCGGCGAGCGCGGCCACGGTGGGGTGGGCGAACAGGTCCACGACGGGGACCGGGCGCCCGAGCTCCTCGACGAGCCGCTTCTGCAGGGCGACCAGGATGAGCGAGTGGCCGCCGACGTCGAAGAAGTTGTCGTGGGCGCCCACCTGTTCCAGGCCCAGTACCGCGCACCACGCCTCGGCGATGCGTCGCTCCAGCCCTTCGCCGGGGGCGACGTACGACGCCGTATCCGTCGTCCAGGACACGGGCCGCGCGGCCAGTGCGATCCGGTCGATCTTCCCGGACTGGGTGAGCGGCAGTGCGTCCAGCGTGATGGCGATGGACGGGACCATGTGGTCGGGCAGCGACGAGGCCAGCCAGGTCCGCAGGTCCCGCGGTGCGGCGGCGCCGGGCGCGACCGTCACGTACGCCACCAGCCGCTGGTCGCCCGGCCGCTCCGTGCGGACCACGACCGCCGCCTGGGCGATGTCCTCGCGGGCGCTCAGCGTGGCCTCGATCTCACCGAGTTCCACCCGGAAGCCACGGATCTTGACCTGGTCGTCGGCCCGGCCGAGGAACTCCAGCCGGCCGTCGGGGCGTCGGCGGGCGAGGTCCCCGGTGCGGTACATACGGGTGCCGGGCGGACCGAACGGGTCTGCCACGAAGCGGGCCGCGGTGAGGTCGGGGCGTCCCAGGTAGCCGCGGGCCGTGCCGGGGCCCGCCACGTACAACTCGCCCGGCACGCCCGGCGGGACCAGCCGCAGACGGCGGTCCAGCACGTAGAGGCGGGTGTTCACCGAGGGCGGGCTGATCGGCAGCTCTCCGGTGGCGCCCAGCGGCGGACTGATCGCGCAGGAGACCGTGATCTCCGTGGGGCCGTAGGAGTTGACCATCCGCCGGCCGCGCGACCATCGCGCGACCAGGTCGGCCGGGGTGGCCTCCCCGGCCACGACGATCGTGGTGGACGCCGGCAGGCCGCCCTCGACGGGCAGCATCGCCAGCACCGACGGCGGCAGCGTCACATGGGTGATGTCGTGGGCGGCGGCGAGTTCGGAGAGTTCGGGGCCGGGCAGCAGTCGCCAGACGGGGGCCAGGATCAGGGTGCCGCCCGTGAACAGCGCCATGGCGACGTCCCAGAAGGCCGCGTCGAAGCTCGCGGTGGCGAACTGGAGCACCCGGTTGTCCGGTCCGACGGCGCACCGCTCGATCTGGTTGGCGAGCAGGCCGGGGATACCGGTGTGGCAGACCACCACGCCCTTGGGCCGCCCGGTGGACCCCGAGGTGTAGATGACGTACGCGGGGTGCGCCGCAAGCAGCGGGGCGCGGCGCTCGCCGTCCGTCAGATCGTTGGCCGGCAGGTTCGCTACGCGGGCCGCGGTCTCCGGATCGTCCAGGACGACGGGGGTGACCGGGCCTTGGAGTACGTGGGCGGCCTCGGTGGTGGTCAGCACCTGGGCCGGCCGCGCGTCCTCCAGCATGTAGCGGATGCGGTCGGCGGGGTAGTCCGGGTCCACAGGGAGGTAGGCCGCCCCCGCCTTGAAGACGGCGAGCATGCCGACGACCATCTCCAGGGAGCGCGGCACCGCCAACGCGACCACCTGCTCCGGGCCGACGCCCTGGGCGACGAGGTGGCGGGCGAGCCGGTTGGCACGGGCGTTGAGCTCGGCGTAGGTGAGCCGGGCGCCCTCGAAGACGGCGGCGGTCTTGTCCGGGACCGAGGCCGCCTGGGCCTCGAAGAGCTGGGCGGCGGTGGCGTCCGCGAGCTCGCGCCGCGGGCCCTGCCAGTCCTCCAGCAGGTCTTCGCGCTCCCGGGGAGTGAGGATCTCCAGCAGGCCGATGGGGACGTCCGGGGCGTCGGCCGCCGCCCGCAGCAGCAGCACGAGGCGGGCCAGCAGGCGCTGCGCCGTCCCCCGGTCGAAGAGGTCGCTGCTGTACTGGAGCGAGCAGTCGACGCCGCCGGGTGTCCGGTCCGCCCCGGTCACCTCGCTGAACACGAAGGACAGGTCGAACCGCGAGCTGTCGGTGTCACAGGACTCCACGCGGGCGGTGAGGCCGGGCATGGCGGTGACGTCCCGGGCCGGCTCGCGCAGCGCCAGCATCACCTGGAAGAGCGGGTGCCGGGCCAGCGAACGGGGCGGGTTGAGGACCTCCACCAGCCGGTCGAAGGGCAGGTCCTGGTGCCCGTAGGCGGCCAGGTCGGTGGTGCGGACCCGGTCGAGCAGCTCGTGGAAGGTCGGTGAGCCGGAGGTGTCCGTGCGCAGCACGAGGGTGTTGACGAAGCAGCCGACGAGGTCGTCCAGCGCCTCGTCGCCGCGGCCCGCGACGGGGGTGCCGAGGGGGATGTCCTCCCCCGCGCCCAGGCGGGTGAGCAGGGCGGCGAGACCGGCATGGAGCACCATGAAGAGGGTGGCTCCGCGATCCCGGCCCAGGCGCAGCAGCCGGGAGTGGAGTGCGATGTCGACCCGGCCGCGCACGGTGCCGCCTCCGTAGCCGGCCACGAGCGGGCGGGGCCGGTCGGCGGGCAGTGGCAGCTCCTCGGGCAGGCCGGCCAGTTGCTCGGTCCAGTAGGCGAGTTGCCGGGCCATCCGGCTGCCGGGAGCCCCCTCGTCGCCCAGCACCCGGCGCTGCCAGAGGCTGTAGTCGGCGTACTGCACGGGCAGCGGGGCCGGCCAGTCGGGCTCGCGGCCCTCGCACCGGGCCGCGTAGGCGGTGGCGAGGTCCTCGGTGAACGGTGTGACGGACCAGCCGTCCGCGACGATGTGGTGCATCACCACCAGGAGCGTGTGCTCGGCGGGGCCGGTGCGGAACACGATGGCCCGCAGCGGGAGTTCGGTCTCCAGCTCGAAGCCCTGTTCCAGGGCTGTGCGTATCCGCTCCGGCTGCTCCTCGGGCCGGCATTCGACGACCGTCGTCTCGATGCGGCAGTCGGCGGCGGGCCTGACGAGCTGGCGCGGGACCCCGGCGGTCTGCGGGAAGAGCGTGCGCAGGCTCTCGTGCCGAACGAGCACGTCGCCCAGCGCGCTGTCGAGCGCCTGGATGTCGAGAGTGCCGGACAGCCGGAGCGCCAGCGGCACGTTGTACGTGGCGGACAGCCCCTTGACCTGGTTGAGGAACCACAGCCTGCGCTGGGCGAAGGACAGTGGCACCGTCTTCGGGCGGGGCTCCGGGCGCAGGGCGGGCACTGCCGAGTCCGCGTCGCCGAGGAGACCGGAGATCCCGTTGACCGACGGGTTCTCGAACAGCGCGCCGATGGTGATGTCGACGCCCAGCTCGGCGCGGATGCGGCTGATCAGCTTGGCGGCGAGCAGCGAGTGACCGCCGAGGTCGAAGAAGTTGTCGTCGGCGCCGACGACGGGCAGGCCGAGGATCTCGGCGAACAGCGCGCCCACGGTCGCCTCCCGCGAGGTGCCCTCGGCCGCCGCCGGGGTGGCGACGGGGGCGGCGGGCGCGGGCAGGGCCCGCTGGTCGAGCTTGCCGTTCGCGGTCAGCGGCAGCGCGTCGAGCAGTTCGACGGCGGAGGGCACCATGTGGGCGGGCAGGATCCCCGCGGCGTGACCGCGCAGGCCTGCGGTGTCCGGTCGCACGCCGGCGGCCGGCACGGCGTATGCCACGAGGCGCTTGTCGCCCGGCCGGTCCTCGCGGACGACCACCGCGGCCCGGTCGACGTCCGGGTGGCGTTCGAGCGCGGCCTCGATCTCGCCGAGTTCGATGCGGAAGCCGCGGATCTTCACCTGGCTGTCCGCGCGCCCGAGGTAGCACAGGCTGCCGTCGTCGAGCACGCACGCCAGGTCGCCGGTGCGGTACATGCGGCTGCCCGGGGCTCCGAAGGGGTCGGCCACGAAGCGTTCGGCGGTCAGGCCGGGCCGCCCTAGATAGCCCATGGCCAGGCCGGGGCCGGCCACGTAGATCTCGCCGGTGGCGCCTTCCGGCACCGGCCGCAACTCGCGGTCCAGCACATGCACGTCGAGGTCGGGGATCGGCTCGCCGATCACGCTGCCCCGGGCGGCGCGCACCGTCTCGCGGTCGAGGGCGGCGTAGGTGACGTGCACGGTGGTCTCGGTGATGCCGTACATGTTGACCAGGCGGGGCGCGACGTCGCCGTGGCGTGTGTACCAGTCCTCCAGACGGTGTGTCTCCAGCGCCTCGCCGCCGAAGACGATGTACCGCAGCGCGAGCCGCCCGGAGAGGTCCGGGCGATCCCGCTCGGCCGCGACCAGCTGGTAGAAGGCCGACGGGGTCTGGTTGAGGACGGTCACCCGTTCCCGGACGAGCAACCGCAGGAAGTCGGCCGGGGACCGGCTGGTGTCGAAGGGCACCACGACCAGTCGGCCGCCGTGCAGCAGCGGTCCCCAGATCTCCCACACCGAGAAGTCGAACGCGTAGGAGTGGAAGAGCGTCCACACGTCGTCGGCGCCGAAGCCGAACCAGTGGTCCGTCTGCTGGAAGAGGCGCAGCACGTTGTGGTGGGTGACCGCCACGCCCTTGGGCCGGCCGGTGGAACCGGAGGTGTAGATGACGTAGGCCAGGCTCTGCGGGCCGGCTCCGGCCGGACGCTCGGCGGAGGTCAGGTCGGCGCCGGAGAGCTCGTTCAGCTCGGCGGTGACCGCGGGGTCGTCCAGGAGCACCGGGTGCACGCCGCCCTGTACGCGATCGGCGCCTTCGGCGTCGCAGAGAATCAAGGCCGGGGCGGCGTCCTCCAGCGTGAACCGCAGGCGGTCCGCGGGGTACTGGGGGTCGAGCGGCAGATAGCCGGCTCCCGTCTTGAGGACGGCGAGGAGCGCGGTCACCAGGTCCGCGCCGCGTGGCAGGGCCAGGGCGGCCAGCCGCCCGGGACCCAGGCCCCGGCGCAGCAGCAGTCGTGCGAGGCGGTTGGCGCGCGCGTTGAGCTCCCGGTAGGTGAGCCGGGTCCCGCCGCTGGTGACCGCGGTGCGGTGGGGCGTGCTTGCCGCCTGGGCCTCGAACGTCTCGTGCAGGGTGGCGCCGCGCGGCGCGGGACCCTGGACGGGGCGGGCGGAGCGCGGGGCCCTCGCGGGCACCGGTATCCGAGCGAGCGGCGTGCCGGGGTCCGCCTCGGCCAGGGCGGTGAGGAAGCCGGTGAACCGCCGGTGGTGGGCGGCCAGCTCCGCCTCGCCGTAGCGGTCCGGGTTGGCCTCGAAGGCGATGGTGAGAGCGCCGGTCTCCGGGTCGTCGCCGACGACGACGGAGAGGTCGTCGATGGGCCCGGGGGCGACCGTGGTGACGGTCGCCCGGCGGCCGGCGAAGTCCAACTCCCGGTCGTAGTACTTGACGTTGACCAGCGGGCCGATGAGCTGCCGTCCGACCATGCCGAGGTCGCGCAGGACGTCCTCGCTGCGGTAGCGCTGGTGGCGGCGGAGCTCGCGCAGCCGCTCGGCGGCGTGCTCCAGCAGGGCGGCCACGGTGGTGCCGCGCGGCACCGACAGGCGCAGGGGCAGCACGTTCACGACGACGCCGGGGGTCTTGGCGGCGGCGCCCCAGCGGCCGGCCACGGGGACGCCCAGTGTGATGTCCTCGGCCTGCGTCATGCGGTGCAGATAGCCGGCGAGCGCGGCGACCACGAGTGCGGCCCGGTCGGCCGCATGGTCGGCGGCCCGCCCGGGCTGCCGCGCGTCGGGGATCCGGGCGGGGCCGACGGCAAGGGGGTCCGCGGCGGGGCCGTCGAAGGGCCGGCGGGCGAGGGTGACGGCGTCCGAGGCGCCGGCCATGCGCTCGGCCCAGTAGGCGCGGTCGGCCTCGAAGCGCTCGGAGGACCGGTAGCCCGCTTCGGCGCCGACCAGGTCGTCGAGGCTGCCGAACCAGCGCGGGCGGGGCTGCGCGTCGGCCGCCTCGGCGGTGTAGAGCTCGGCGGTGCGCGCGGCCAGCAACTGGAAGCCGTACCCGTCCAGGAGGGTGTGGTGGCAGCGCAGATACCAGCGGAACCGGTCCGGTCCGAGCACGAGCACCGCGGTGTGGAAGAGCGGCCCGCGCAGCAGGTCGACGGCGGTGGCGGCGTCCTCGCGCATCCACCGGTCGGCGGCGGCCGCCGGGTCCGTCTCGGCGCTCAGGTCCACCACGTCGAGGAGCGGCCCGGCGAGCGGTGCCGGCCGTTGCCAGGGCTGCCCGTCGTGCACGACGAACCGCACGGTGAGGGCGTCGGTCTCGGCGACCGCGCGACGCAGCGCCCGCTCCAGGCGGGCCGCGTCGGCGGGCGCTGCGACCTCGACGTACTGGGCGGTGTTGTAGGCCGCGTTGGCAGGATCGACCTGCTGGGCGAACCACACACCGAGCTGGGCCCCGGTGAGCGGTCGGCGTGCCTCTTCCCGATCGCGCATGCTTGAGACTTTCTCCCGGCGAGGACTTACAGGAATCGGTTGGGATCGGTGAAGTCCAGCGGACAGCTGGTCTGTCGGCCGAGGACGATGTCGGCCAGTGCCTCCCCGATGCCGGTGGAGTGCTTGAAGCCGTGGAAGTTGCAGCCGCCGCCGATGACCAGTCGTGGGTCTCCGTGCGGGCGGCCGATGAGGAACTGCTTGTCGGGGGTGCGGCTGAACATGCCGATCTCCGTCCGTGACGGCGCGGCTCCCATGCCGGGCACCGCCTCGGCCAGCAGGCCCGCGACCGCGGTCCAGTCCTGGGGTGTGACGCCGCGGTCGCAGTCGTCGGCGGGGGTGACCCGGAAGGCGCTTCCGCCGTCCTCCAGGCCGAGCTTGACGTCCGGGCCGCCGTGGGAACCGTGGCCCCAGATGGCGCCGCGGCCGCCGAGCTCCCGCATGAAGGGCGGCAGCCGGTCGAGCGTGAACGGCGTGGGGTCGCCGGTCGGCCGGAACCAGGTCTGCGGGACGCGCACGGTCTCCAGGGGCAGGCCGGGCACCAGCGTGTCGAGCCAGGGGCCGGCCGTGACCACGACCTGTCCGACGCGGAAGTCGCGCACGGGGGTGCGGACGATCGCCCCGTCCCCGGTCACCTCGACAGCGGTGACGCGGGTGTCGGTGTGGACCCGGGCGCCGGCCGCGGCGGCCGCGCCGACGGCGGCGCGGACGGCCTCCTCCGGCCGGATCAGCCCGGCCTCCGGCTCACGGACGCCGATGTCGCCGTCCTGGAACGCCGCGTGCTGCGGCAGCCACCGGCTCAACTGGCCCGCGGTCAGGGTGTCCACGGGCAGGTCGTGCTCGCGGGCGGCGCGCAGCGAACCGCCCGCGATGTGTCCGTCCGCGGGGCCCATGAGGACCGCGCCCACCTGGTCGAAGAGGGCACGGCCGGTGAGGGTCTCCAGCTGCTGCCACAGCTGCCGGGACCGCTTGGCCAGCGGGACGAGACCGGGGTGCTCAAGGCAGGTGACGCGGAACATCCGGGTGCCGCCGTGCGACGCGCCGAAGGGGTGGCCCAGGCCGTACCGCTCGAAGCCGAGCACGCGCACGCCGCGCGAGGCCAGTTGCCACAGGGCCGAGGACCCCCAGGCGCCCAGCCCCACCACCGCGACGTCCGCGTCGGGCGTCCGGGTCATGCCGCCTGCTCCAGGCCGGTGAACGCGGGCATCACGTGCTCGGCGAAGAGCCTCATGGCACGCTCGGCGTCCTCGTAGGGCAGGTGGCCGGGGTTGAACTGAAGGCTGAGCGTGGGGTCCGCGCCGAACCAGTCGACGAGCACGGCGATCTGCTCACGCACCTCGTCCGGGGTGCCGGCCAGCACCTTGTTGTCGGCGTGCGACTGCCGGAAGTCGTAGTTCTTGACCTTCTCCACGAACTGCTCGTAGCCGCGGTACGCGTCGCTGCGGGTCCGGCCCCAGCTCGCCACGGCCTCGGCCATGTGCTCGACGTAGTTGACCTCGAAGGTCTCGGCGAGGTCGAGCGCCTTCGCGCGGTCCTCGGCCACGTAGCACGTGTACTTGATCTGGATGCGCGGGCTGCCCGGGTGGCCGGCCTCCCGCCAGGCCTCGCGGTAGCCCGCCAGCATCGACTGGAGCTGCTCGCGGGAGGTCACCGACGGCACCACCTGGAGGTGGTGGCCGGCGCGCCCGGCGGCGGCGCACGAGGCCGGGCTCATCGCGGAGGCGATGAAGATGGGCGGATGCGGCTTCTGGACGGGCTCCGGGAGCATCGTGACGGGGCCGAACCGGTGGAAGGAGCCCTCCCAGACCACGTCCTGTTCGGACCACAGGCGACGGCAGACCTCGACGCCCTCGGCGAAGCGCGCCGGGCTCTCGTCGATGTCGATGCCGAAGGCCTCGAACTCCTGCGGCAGGAAGGCACGGCCGAAGCCGACGTCGAGCCGCCCGTGGGAGAGGTTGTCCAGCATCGCGAGCTTGCCGGCGAGCTTCAGCGGGTGAGTGAAGGCGGGGATGACCGCTCCGGTGCCGATGCGGATCCGGCTGGTGCGCGCGGCGGCGGCGGTGAGGAAGGTGACCGGGTCGGGCAGGTAGCCGCCGTACGGGGAGAAGTAGTGCTCAACGCACTGTGCGTGCTCGAAGCCGAGCTCCTCGGCCAGGCTCACCAACCGCAGGGCCTCGTCGAAGTAGTCGCTCGCACTCTTCTTCGCCGGGTCGACAACGGGAAAGAAATTCACGCCGAATTGCATCGTGACTCCAAATGGATTGCTGCGGACTAGCGGGAGATGAGCTCCCACCAGGCCTTGAGGGTGGGCGCTGCGGTGAATTCGGCGATTTCAGTCCGGAGGCCGTTGCGCTGCCAGCCCGACACGATGCCCATGACGCCGATCGAGTCGAGGCCGAGATCCTGGAGATTCACGTCGTCCGCCACCTCGGAGGTGCCGACACCGAGCCGTTCGGCGAGCACGCGTTGCAGGTCCGACTTGCTCCCGGGAATTACACCCTGGTTACTCAATTTGCCACACCGCACCGTTCGGATCCGTCTGATGACTCAACTGGAATCAACCCTAGCCGCCACCGCTAAAAGGCCCCTTAAAAGGGGCTATTGACGTGTTGTACCGCACCCTAAAGCGTCGGATATTGATGGTTTCCGAACACTGACGGCTCAGTTAGCATCACCAAAATATCAGCCCGAAAACCATCGATTGCGATGGCTGGAGAAAAGGACTGAAAATGCTGGACGGATGCGTTCCCTGGCCGGAGGCCACCGCGGCGGCATACCGGGAGGCCGGATACTGGCGGGGGGAGACGCTGGGACAGCTGCTGCGCGGCTGGGCCGCCGCGTACGGCGACCGGACCGCCCTCGTCGGTGGTGACCGGCGCGTGACGTACACCGAACTCGACGCCTGGGCGGACCGGCTGGCGGCGGGCTTCGCCTCGCGCGGCGTTCAGCCGGGCGACCGGGTCGTGGTCCAGCTGCCCAACACCCCTGAGTTCGTCGCCGTCTGCTTCGGTCTGTTCCGGCTCGGCGCACTGCCCGTCTTCGCGCTCCCGGCGCACCGGCACCACGAGATCAGCCACCTCTGCTCCCACTCCGGAGCCGTCGCCTACGTGGTGCCCGACGTCCACCAGGGCTTCGACCACCGCGAACTGGCCACGGCGGTCCGCGCCTCGGTCCCCTCGCTGCGCGAGGTCTTCGTCCTCGGCGACCCCGGCCCGCACAGCTCGCTGGCGGAGCTCTCGGCCACCGAGGTCCCGGTCCCGGGCCAGGACGCGCCGGCCGGCGCGGATCCGGCGGACGCCGCGTTCTTCCTTCTGTCCGGCGGCACGACGGCGCTGCCCAAGCTCATCCCGCGGACCCACGAGGACTACGCCTACCAGATCCGCGCCGCCTCGGAGGTCTGCGAACTCGACGGCGACACCGTCTACCTCGCCGTCCTGCCCATCGAGTTCAACTTCACCTGGGGCTGCCCGGGCGTGCTCGGCACCCTGAGCAGGGGCGGCACGGTCGTGCTGGCCAGGACGCCGAACCCCGACGAGTGCTTCGCGCTCATCGAGCGGGAGCGAGTCACCATGACCTCCTGCGTGCCGACCATCGCCCACATGTGGCTGGACGCCGCCGAGTGGAGCGAGCGGGATCTGAGCAGCCTCTCGGTCCTCCAGATCGGCAGCGCGAAACTCCACCCGGAGGTGGCCGCCCGGATCACCCCGGCCCTCGGCTGCCGGCTGCAGCAGGTGTTCGGCATGGCCGAGGGCCTGCTCACCTTCACCCGCTACACCGACCCCCTCGACCGGGTGCTCACCACCCAGGGCCGGCCCATCTCCCCGGCCGACGAGATCCGCGTGGTGGACTCCGCGGACCGGCCCGTGGCCCCGGGAGAGACCGGCGAGTTGCTGACCCGCGGCCCGTACACCCTGCGCGGCTACTACCGCGCCGAGGAGCACAACGCTCGCGCGTTCACCGAGGACGGCTTCTACCGCAGCGGTGACCTCGTGCGCTTCACCGAGGACGGGGACATGGTCGTCCAGGGCCGGGTCAAGGACGTCGTCATCCGCGGCGGTGACAAGGTCTCGGCCACCGAGGTGGAGCGGCACGTCACCGCCGCGCACGACGGGATCCAGCAGGCCGCCGTGGTGGCGATGCCCGACGAGCTGATGGGCGAACGGGTCTGCGCCTTCGTCGTACCGGCCGGCGAACCACCCCGCCTCCCCGAGCTCAAGCGGCTGCTGCGCGCCCGGGGGCTGGCGGAGTACAAGCTGCCGGACCGCCTCGAAGTGATCGACGCCTTCCCTCTGACCGGCCTCGGCAAGGTCGACAAGAAGGCACTCACCGTGGAGCTCGCGCAGCGCCTGGCCGCCGCCGACTGACCGCGTACGCCCCTGCGGGAGGGCCCGCCGCACGGGCGACGAACCCTCTCGCGGGGGCGCGCCCGCGTGCCCCCGCGCCGCCGCGCGGGCACCCAACAGCCCACGTCCCGCACGGCGCGGGACGCCTTCGAGTCATGGGGGTACCTCCCGTATGCAGCAACGCTACGTCGTGCCGGGCGGCCGTCGAGGCAGCGTCATCGGCGATCGCGAACTGAACGTTCTGGCACAACTCGTCTCCTCGGACGCCCCGCTCTCCGCCGGGGGGTGGCGGGAGGCGTTCGAGCAGGCCTTCGCCCGTCATGTCGGCGCCCGGCACGCCCTGTCGGTGACGAGCGGGACCGTGGCCCTGGAGATCGCCATCCAACTGCTCGACCTGGCCCCGGGCGACGAGGTCGTGGTGACGCCGCAGACCTTCCAGGCCAGCATCCAGCCGCTGCTCGACCTCGACGTCAAGGTCCGGTTCTGCGACATCGACCCGCTCACCCTGAACATGGACCCGGCCGCGCTGGAGCCGCTGATCACCGACCGGACCCGGGCCGTGATCCTGGTCCACTACGGCGGCTGCCCGGCGGACATGGACGCCATCATGAGCCTCACCCGGCCCCGCGGCATCACGGTGATCGAGGACAGCGCGCACGCGCTCGGCGCCACGTACCGCGACCGTCGGCCCGGTGCTCTGGCCGACATCGCGACCTTCAGCTTCCACTCCACCAAGAACATCACCAGTCTCGGCGAGGGCGGCATGATCACCCTGGACCGCGACGACTGGGCGCAACGGGTGAGCCGCTACCGGAACAACGAGGTGGACGGCGTCTACGCGCACGGCGGGACGGATGCGGCAAAGGCGCCCGCCGCGCTGCCCTGGATGATGTTCTCCGACGAGATCTACGACCGCGTCTGCGCCGGCATCCGCAACGCCGGCACGAACGCCACCATGTCCGAGGCGGCGGCCGCGGTGGGCCTGGCCCAACTGGACCGGCTGGACGAGCTGGTGGAGCGCCGCCGACTGATCGCCCGCAGGCTGGACGAGGTCATCGCGGCGTTCCCCGGCGCCCGGCCGCTCTGCGCGCCGGAGGGCGTCGAACACGCCTACCACCTCTACACCTTCCTGGTGCGCGACCGGGACATGCGCGACGCCCTGCTGCGCGAACTCGACCAGCGGGGCGTGGAGGTGCAGTTGCGCTACTTCCCCCTGCACCTGACGCCGGAGTGGCGCTTCCGCGGCCACGGCCCCGGCGAATGCCCGGTCGCGGAACGGCTCTGGTTCGAGCAGCACATGAACCTGCCCTGCCACCCGGGGCTGCTCGACTCCCAGGTCGACCATCTCGTCGACGCCCTGACCGCCGGACTCGGCGCCGTCACGGGCGCGGCCGCGAATATCCGCGGCGGCACGGCCGCCACCGTCTGACAGGAGGACCACCCATGCCTTTCATCGAGGTCAAGATCTTCGAACAGCGCCTGACCGAGCAGACCGAGCGGGAACTGGTCGAACAGCTCACCCGGGCGACGGTGAACGTGTTCGGCGAGGACATCCGGGACCAGACCTGGGTGGTCCTCACCCCGGTTCCCGCCCACCGCTGGGGCATCGCCGGCAGCACCGGTCCCCGGCCCGAGGCGCAGGAACAGGAGCCCCGGGCATGACGGCACCACGAGCCGGGACCAGCCGGTGGCGGCTGCTGAGCATGGCGCTGCCGCCGCTGCTCGGGCTGGCCTTCGTCGCCATGACGCTCATCGTCAACGCGCCGGTCTCACCCGCGCGGACCCAGGCGTACAAGGCGGTCGCTCCCGTCGCCGACACCTACTTCCGGCAGAGCTGGATGCTCCTCGCACCGTACTCGGTGGACTACAACGGCGAGGTCTTCTACCAGGTCGAGTACGAGAACGCGACCGGCAGGCACACCACCGAGCCGGTGTCGCTGTCCCGCAAGATGGCCGACACCGCCCGTGAGATCCGCCTCGCCCCGAACCGCATGGGCGCGGTCGGCCTGTACCTCGGCGTCGAGCTCGGCAGCCTGCACGACAAGCAGGTGTCCGTCGACGAGGCGCGCAAGAAGGCCCTCTCCGACTTCTCCGGCCGGCAAAGCGAACTGAAGGCCCTGCGGGAGGCGGCGAAGACGGACACCGCCACCGTGCTGTCGCCGCTGGTGGACGACCTCCACCTGGACGGCGAGGTCACCCGGCTGCGCGCCTACTACACCTACACACCCGTCAAGCGCTTCGACGTGCGCCACTCGCCCGAAGACCCGCGCTCCGAGGTGTTCACCGACCTCGGTTGGTTCGACTACCGGCCTGGAGCCCAGCCATGGACAAACTGAAGAAATCCGCCGCGAGGGCGCTGCGCAGCGTGTCCAGCCGGCCGAAGTACCTCGTAGGCCTCTCCCTCTGCCGCATCCTGCTGGGCCTGAGCACCACGCTGTACTACGTCTCCAACATCCCCTACCGCGAGTTCCTCTGGGGGCCGGACAGTTACTCCGGCTTCGCGGCCTTCCAGGCCCTGACCGAGGACAAGAACATCTTCTCGCTGTACGCGCTCAGCGAGAGCAGCACCTGGTTCAACCTCGTGTACTTCGCCGGCCTGGCGGTGTCCGTCGCCTGGACGGTGCTCGGCTCCCGCAGCCTGACGGTGCTGCACGCCGTGTTCATGACCTCCATCTACCACCGCAACTACACGATGTGGGAGGGCGGCGACGCGCTGACCGGCATCGTGCTGATCCTGTTGCTGGGCACCACGGTCAACGCCCACTTCAGCCCCCTGGCCAAGCGCGTCCGGGCGCGGCTGGAGCGGCGCGCCGGTGAACCGCGGCTGCGGACCTCACTGCACAACACCGCGGCCGTGCTGATCGTCTTCCAGGCGTGCGTGGTGTACGTGGTCTCCGCCCTGTGGAAGGTGGCCGCACCGCAGTGGCAGGAGGGCACCGCCCTGTACTACATCAGCCACGTCTGGCAGTACACCTACAGTTCCGCCTTCCCCCAGCTGATGGACAGCCTGGTCCTGACGACGCTGGTCGGCTACTTCGCCATCACCGTGCAGCTGCTCGTCGTCCCGGCGGCGCTCACTTCGCGACGGTGGCTGCGCGAGGCGGTCGTCCTGGCCGTCGCCGGGATGCACCTCGGCATCATGGCCGGCATGGGCCTGATGACGTTCGGCTTCGCCATGATGGCCATCGACGCCGTGATCGTCCGCGACGCCGACTACGAGGCGGTCTTCCGACGTGTGCGGCTGCTGCGGGAACGCCTGGCGGCCCGTCGGGGCGACCGGACGCCGACCGCCGTGGAACCCGCGGCGGAGGAGCTGAGAGCGGCCTGAAGGACGCGCCCCGGAACGAAGGGAGCCCGGCCGGTCTGCCGACCGGCCGGGCTCCCTTCGTATGGTGCGGTGGGTCAGACCATGCCACCGGTCACGCGCAGGTTCTGGCCACTGACGAAGCCGCCGTCCGGGCCGCAGAGGAAGGCCACCACGCCGGCGATGTCCGCGGGCTCACCGATCCGGCCCAGCGGCGTCATCCTGACGGCCAGCTCCAGGCCCTCCTGGGTGATGTTGGCCCGCAGCAGCTCGGTGTCGGTGGCACCCGGCGAGATCACGTTGACGGTGATGCCGCGCGCGCCGAGCTCCTGGGCCGCCACGCGGGTGTACTGCTCGACGGCCGCCTTGCTGCCGGCGTGCAGCGACACGCCCGGCACCGGCAGTGCGGTGTTGGCGGTCGAGAGGTTGATGATGCGGCCACCGTCATTCATCAGCCGGGAGGCCTCCTGGAGGGAAAAGAAGACGGCCCGGGCGTTGACCGCCATCGCCCTGTCGAACTCCTCCTCCGTCACGGACTCGATGCGGGTGGCGGTGGCCGCCGCGGCGGCGTTGTTCACCAGGATGTCCAGTCCGCCCAGCAGGCGGTGCGCCTCCAGCATGGTGCGGCGCACCTCGGCGACCTCGGTGAGGTCCACGCGGATGGCGTGCGCGGCGCGCCCCGCGGCCTCGACCGCCGCCACGACCTCCTTGGCCTCCGCCTCACGCTCGCGGTAGGTGAAGGCCACGTCGGCGCCCTCGGCGGCGAGCCGCTCGACGACCCCGCGGCCGATGCCGCGCGAGCCCCCGGTGACCAGCGCCTTCTTCTGGGAAAGAGTCATCATGTGTCCTCGGTGTGCGGAGCGAGTGTGACGAAGCGGGGGCCGGCCCGGTGGCCGGCCCCCTGTCAGCCGGTCAGCCGGCTGCGCGAACGTCGAGGTAGGCCGGGTCCGGCGGGATGGACGACAGGTCGGCGGCGAACCGCACCAGACCGTCCTGGCGGGAGATCTCCTCGAAACCGTTGAACTTGAAGGAGACGTACATCATCCGGTTGCGATCGGTCGGCACGAAGTCCGCGATCAGCCGGGTGTCCGCGTCCCGGGCCCGCCGCTTGACGTGGTTGATCAGAACGGTGCCCACGCCGCGCGACATCACCCGGCAGGACATCAGCAGCAACCGGAGGTGCCAGTCCTCCTCCCCCGTCTCCACCAGGGCCAGCCCGATGGTGCCGTACGGGCCGTACCGGTCGGTCAGGGAGGCGGTCAGCAGCAGGTGGCGGTCCGACGTGCGGAAGGCGTCGAGCTCCTCGTAGGAGTAGGTGACGCCGGTCGTGTTCAGCTGGTTGGTGCGGACGGTCAGTTCCTCGGCGCGCTGGAGGTCCGACTCGCCCGCGGGGGCGATCTCGAACCGCATGCCGAGGCGGGCGAGGAACTCGTCCTGGGCGCCGTCGAACTTCTCCTCGGCGTCCTTGCGGACCTGGTCCGCCCGGTACATCTCGCGGCGGCGCCGGGAGTCTTGCGTGGCGAAGCGCGGCATCAGCTCGGGCATACGCGTCAGTTCGGGGAGTACGGCCGCGTCCAGGCAGCGCACCTGCGGGAGTTCGAAGGAGACCTCGTCCCGCTCGAAGGGCTGGTCGTCGATGAACGCGATCGCGTCCAGGCCGATGTTCAGCGCCTCGGCCACGGACCGCACGGACGCGGACTTGGCACCCCAGTTGATCTGCGGGTGCAGGAAGTACTCGGCCAGGCCGAGTTCTTCGAGCCGGGCCATGGCGGCCGCGTGGTCGTTGCGGCTGGCGATCGAGTGGAGGATGCCGCGCTCGTCGAGGGTGCGGATGGCGTCGGCGACGCCGGGTCGCAGCGTGACCCGCCCGTCCTCCAGCAGGACACCGTCCCAGACGGTGTGGTCCAGGTCCCACACCACGCACTTCACGGTCTTGCCGGTCTCGCTCATACGGCACGCTCCCGCAGGGCGGCCTGCGCCAGGTAGTCCTGCTGCACTTGGGTGCTTCCCTCGATGATTTCCATGATCTTCGCGTCCCGGAGCATGCGCTGGGCCGGGTGGCCCTCGGCGCAGCCCGCGGCCCCGAAGATCTGTACGGTGTCCGCCGCCGCGCGGAACGCCTTGACGGAGGCGAAGTACTTGGCCATCCAGGTCGCGTTCACGGTCGCCGGGTCGCCCACCTCCTTCAGCTGCCCCGCCCGCAGGCACAGCAGCCGGGCCGCGGTCGTGTCGGTGACCATGTCGGCGATCATGCGGCGTACCAGCTGGTGCTCGCCCAGCGGCTTGCCGAACTGGACGCGCTCGTCGGCGTGCGCCATGGCGGCTTCGGCACACGCGGCGAGCAGGCCGACGCACCCCCACGCCACGCTGTAACGGCCGATGTCCAGCGCGCTGGTGGCCACCGCCGACAGGCCGAAGCCGGGCCGTCCCACGAGGGCGTCGGCCGGCACCCGGCAGTCGTCCAGCCGCAGTTCGGCCAAGAGGGAGGCGCGGGTGCCGAGCATGCCGGTGACGGGTACGACCTCCAGCCCGGGTGCGTCGCGTCCGACGAGGAACGCGGTGATCCGGCCGTCCAGCCGGGCGAACACCAGGTAGACGTCCGCCCGTTGCCCGAAGGTGGTCCACATCTTGCCGCCGGTGAGGGTGTAGCCGCCCGTCGGCAGGTGTTGCGCCGTGGTGCGCAGCCGTCCGGCGTCGCTGCCGGCCTCGGACTCGGAGAGACCGAAGGCCCCGACGCTCTCGCCGCCGGCGAGGCGGGGCAGCCAGTGGGCGCGCTGCCGCTCGCTGCCCCAGCGGGTCACCGCGTGCACCACCATGCTGTGCACGGTCAGCAGACTGCGCATCGACGAACAGCCGTAGCCGACCGCCTCGTTCAGCAGCCCGTAGGAGACCGCGTCGAGCCCGGCGCCGCCGTACTCCCGGGGCACCAGTGCGCCGAGGTGGCCGCGCTCGGCGAAGCCGGCGACGGCCGATTCGGGCACGGCCTGGTTCTCGTCCCATGTGCCGGCGTACGGGGCGATCTCCTGTGCCACGTAGGACCGTGCTTCCGCGAACAGGTTCTCCTGCCGCGCCGTCAACTGCATCGTGCGTCCCCTGTGGTCGTCAGGCGGCCGGCGTGGCCGCGGCCTTGCGCGCCACGAAGGCGGCCACGGCGTCCACGCTGCGGAAGTTGTCCATCTGAAGGTCCTCGTCGGCGACCGGGGTCGACAGCTCGCTCTCGACGAACATCACCAGCTGCATGACGAAGAGCGAGTTCACGAAGCCGGAGGCGAACAGGTCATCGCTGTCGGCGAGTTCGCGGTTACGTACGTACTTGCCGACGAATTCCCTGGTGGCGGACTTGATGGCGTCGTCCATCGGGACCTCTCTGTGATGGTGTGCGGGATGAGGGGGAGGGGGGCGGAGCGGGGAGGGCGTGCCGTGTCAGGCGGCGGCCTGCCCGCCGTAGTCGTAGAAGCCGCGGCCGCTCTTGCGGCCGTGCAGACCGGCGTGGACCATCCGCTGGAGCAGCGGGCAGGGCCGGTACTTGCTGTCGGCGAAGCTCTCGTACAGGCCCTGGATCGAGAGCAGGATCGTGTCCAGTCCGATGAGGTCGGCCGTCTCCAGCGGTCCCATCGTGTGGCCGAAGCAGGTCTTGAAGATCTGGTCGACGTCCTCGACGGTGCTGACCCCGTCCTGGAGGAGGAATACCGCCTCGTTGATGGTCAGCATGAGAACGCGGTTGGACACGAAGCCGGGCGCGTCGTTGACGACGATGCCCTCCTTGCCCATCGCCGCGAGCAGCCGCCGCGTGATGGCGATGGTCGCCTCGGAGGTGTGGTGCCCCCGGATGACCTCGACGACCGGCTTCTGCGTGACCGGGTTCATGAAGTGGGTGCCGATGACCCGGTCCGGGCGCGACACCGAGCCGCCGACCTTGGTGATCGGGATGCAGGAGGTGTTCACCGCGAAGACCGCGTGCTCAGGGCAGAGCCGGTCGATCTCCGCGTACACCCGGCGCTTGGTCTCCCAGTCCTCCGTGACGTTCTCGACGACGAAGTCCACCTCGGTGAACCCGCTGTAGTCGGTGGCGAAGGTGATGCGCTCCAGCACCTCGGCCACGGGGACCTCCGGTCCGCCGGCGCCCAGCAGCCGCTGGAAGCGGACCTTCTGCTCGATGGCCTTGAGCGCCCCTTCCAGCGCCTCCTCGGAGACGTCGACGAGGACGACCCGCATTCCGTGCTGGGACAGCACCTGGGCCACCTCGCGGCCCATCACTCCGGCGCCCGCCACACCCACCGCACGCAGCGCTTCCATGTTCTCCTCCATGCCGTTGCCGTTCCGTTCGCTCTCCGGGCGGGCCGCCCGCTGGGCGGCGGTCACCGGGCCTCCTCTTTGAGCCGGTCCACGACCGTGGCCAACTCGGCGACCGTGAGCGCGTTGAAGATGGAGCCGACGGCCACGTCGACGCCCAGGTCCGCGCGCAGCCGCGCCGCGAGCTGGATGCCCAGCAGGGAGTGCCCGCCGAGCTCGAAGAAGTCGTCGTGCGCGCCGACCCGGTCCAGGCCCAGCAGGTCCTGCCAGAGCGCGGCCAGCGCGCTCTCGGTGTCCCCGCGCGGGGCGGTGTACGGGGTCATCAGGTGCGGCCGGGGGTGCGCGGGGCCGGCCGGGGCACCGTCGGCGGCGGCCTCCTGCGGCTGCGCGCCCTCGGCGATCACCTGGGCCACGACCGCGTCCAGGTCCTGGGTGCACACGGCGATCTGGGGGCCGGGGTCCGCCGCCACGATCCGGTCGAAGACCGCCACGCCCTCATCCGGCAGGATGCCCTGCTCCAGTTGCTGCCGCAGGAAGGCCACGCCCGGCGCCTCTCGCTCCTGCTCCGCCTCAGCGAAGCGGTAGCCGACGATCTCCTCGGACGTGCCGTTGCGCAGGCCCGCCAGCCGCTCGGTGAGGTCGCCGGTCCGCTTCAGGACGAATCCCTCGACGACGACCAGCACACGGCCGTCCTCGTCGGTGATCGTCACATCGGCGGAGAGGGTCTCCAGTGCCGCGTCGTCGGCCACGGCATAGCGGTGGTGGCTGTAGACGCGCGCGGTGAGCGGGGCGTACTGGGTGATACGGCCGTAGGAGATGGGGATGCGGAACTCCTGCGCGGCGTGCACGCCGACGAAGGCGGTGGCGAGGTCCATGAGGGACGGGTGGAGGGCCAGGTCCGGGACCTCGTGGGCGTACCGCTCCGGCAGGGCCAGCAGGGCCAGGTACTCCCGGTCACCGGCGTACATCCGCTCCAGGCACAACGAGCGGCCCGCGAAGCCCATCGGGCCCTCGTGTACGGGGCGTTCCACCGGACGCAGGCCGTCGGGACCGGTCAGGGCCGCGACCTCCAGGCGCTCGCCGTCCGGCCGGGTCCCCCGGTCGCCCGCGGTCGCCTTGCCGGTGGAGTTGAGCTGCCAGGCGGCCTTGCCGTCGTACCGGCTGACCACCGAGAACGTGTAGTGGTCAGCGGTGCGGTCGAGCACCACCCTGACCTCCCGGGGCCGGTTCTCGTCCACCACGATCGGGGAGAGGAAGGTGACGTCGGACAGCTCCCGCAGCTCCTTGCCGGAGTGCTCGGCCACCGCCGCCCGGACCAGTTCCAGGTGGCCGGTTCCGGGGACGACCGGGTGGCCGAGCATCCGGTGCTCGTCGACGAGCCAGCTGCGATCGGCACTGAAGTCGGTCGCGTAGACCGCGTGCCGCTCGGTGGCGGTCAGGCACCGCTGGAGCAGCGGGTGGCCGGTCTCGATGGCTGCGTTCTGGGCGTTCGCCGCAGCGGGCCCGCCGACAGTGCGCTCGGCCATGCCGACCTCGCGCCAGGCGTCCCAGTTGACCGCCGTGACCGGCAGGTCGCCGAGGGCGTCGTGGTGGTGGGCCACGGCGTCCAGGAAGGCGTTGGCCGCGCAGTAGTCCACCTGTCCGAGCCCGCCGGTGACGGACAGCAGGGAGGAGCACAGGACGACGAAGTCCAGGTCCGCCGCGACCTCGCGGCAGGCCTCCAGCAGCGCGAGTGTGCCGTCCACCTTCGGCGCCAGCACCCCGGCGGCCGCCTCCGGGTCCTTGAGTTGCATCAGGCCGCCGCCGGGCACGCCCGCGGTGTGCACGACGCCGTGCACGGCCCCGAAGCGCTCCACAGCCCGCCGCATCGCCGCGGCCACGGCCGGGCCGTCGGTGATGTCGGCGCGGACGACCTCGACGCTGCTGCCGAGCTCCTCCAGCCGCCGCACCCGCTCGATCCGCCGGACGAGCGCGGGGTCCGCCCCCGTCCCGGCGGCCAGGGCATCCCACTCCTCCCGGGGCGGCAGCCCCTGACGGCCGATCAGCACGAGGTTGGCACCGGCCGTCCGGGCCAGGTGACCGGCCAGCTCCAGGGCCATGCCGCCCAGACCACCGGTGATCAGGTAGGTGCCGCCCCGGCGCAGCCGGGGATTGTCCTGCTCCGTGGTGCCGACCGGGGTGGGCAGGAACACCCGTCGCCAGCGGCCGGAACCACGCAGCGCGATCTGGGTGTCGGTGACCGGCTGGTGCAGTTGCGCCACGAGAGCGTCCAGGGCCCGGGTCGTGTCACGGCGGCTCGCGGGGGCGGTGAGGCTGATGTCCACGCTGCGGCAGGCGACGCCCGCCGACTCGCGCGGCCAGACCTGGGTGGGGCCCAGCAGCAGGGCCTTGAGCGGCTGCGAGCCGCTGCCGTGCAGCGGGTGCAGGTCACTGGAGACAACAGTGACGGCCACCTCCTCGACGGCGCCCGTCCCGCCGAGCGCCTGTGCCAGGAACAGCAGGCTGTCGAAGGCCCGCCACCGGAGCTCGGCGGTGTCCGGGCGGTCGTCCGGACCGGTCACGGTCCAGCAGTGGACGATGTGCCGTGGCAGTGCGGCTGCGCGGTCGAGCCCGCGCAGCAGCGCGGCGTAGTCCTCGGCCCGGTCGGGCCGTACGGTGTAGCGTCCGTCACCCAGTTCCTGCCACGCGTCGCCGGGCCGGACCGTCACCACACGGTGTCCGCGCTCGGTCAGCCGGGCGACGACGTGGTCGCCAACCGCCCGGTCGTCGAGGAACACCAGCCAGGTGGCGGGCTCGCCGGCGGCGTCGGCCCCGGTGAGCAGAGGCGGCAGCGGTTCCCAGCCCGGCACCGAGAACCACTCGGCAAGGTCCTCCTTGCGGACGAGCGCGGGGGCCGCTGACGGAGTCTGCTCTGTCTCCCAGCGGGGGGTGACGCGGTGCTCGCGCAGGTCGAAGGGCGTGGTGGGCAGAGCGACCCTGGCCGGGCCGCCGTCGATGGCGGGCCACTGCACCGGTACCCCGGCGAGCCAGAGCTTGCCGAGCGTGCCGCGCAGGATCCCGGCCGCCGGCCGCCGGTCGAAGGACGGGGGCAGCGTGGCGAGCACCAGCTGGGCCGCGGCGTCCTCGGCGGGGCGGTTGCGCAGGGCGATGCCGCCGAGCGTGGAGCCCGGCCCGACTTCGAGGAGTACCCTGTCCGGCTCCGCCCACAGCTTGAGGACGCCGTCGGCGAACCGGACCGGCTCGCGCAGGTGCCGCGCCCAGTAGCCGGGGTCGGTGGCCTCCTCGTCCGTGATCCAGTCACCGGTCACATTGGACAGGTACGGGATGGACGGCGGCTTGAGCGCGAAGCCGGCGACCAGCTTGGTGAACTCCTCGACGACCGGCTCCATCATGACGGAGTGGAAGGCGCGGGAGGCGTTCAGCCGGCGGGCGGCCACGCCCTCGGCCGCCAGGTCGGCCTCGACGGCGGCGATGGCGTCCGGCTCGCCGGACAGGACGCACAGCTCCGGTCCGTTGACCGCGGCCAGGGAGAGCCGGCCACCGAGCAGCGGGCGGACCCGCGACTCGGGCAGCGGCACCGCGAGCATCCCTCCGGGCGCGAGCCCGCTGATCAGTCCGGCCCGCGCGGCCACCAGCGTCAGCGCGTCCTCCAGGGTGAGCACGCCCGACAGACAGGCCGCCACGTACTCGCCCAGGCTGTAGCCGATGAGGGCGTCCGGCCGGACCCCCCAGTGCTCCAGCAGCCTGGCCAGCGCGTACTCCACGACGAACAGGGCCGGCTGGGCCTGCTCGGTCTCGCTCAGCCCCTCGACCGGGGCCGTCCCGCGGCCGAGCAGCCTGCGCAGGTCGGGGCCCTGCTCCGACTCGTCCGCGGGGGCGGGCCCGGGGTAGAGGGCGGCCGGCAGATCGATGCCGGACCGCTCCTTCAGCAGGGCCGCGCAGCGGTCCACCTCGGTGCGGAAGACCGGTTCGGTTTCGTAGAGCTGACGCCCCATCTGGGGGTACTGGTCGCCGAGCCCGGGCAGCAGGAAGGCGACCGGAGGAGCGTCGTGCGACGCCTGGCCGGCGAAGAGGGCGTCGGCGGACGCGCCACGCAGCGCGGCGACGGCCCCGTCCAGGTCGCGGGCGACGGCAATCCGTCGGTGCGGGAAGTGGCTCCGGTCGTTCTGGAGCGTCCGGGCGATGTCGGCGAGCCGCAGTCCGGGGTGGTCCGCGAGGTGGGCGGCCAGCCGCTCGGCGGCCTGCTCGGCGCCCTGGGGGGTGCGGGCGGACACCGGCAGCAGATGCCAGCGGCCCCGGGCCTCGTCCTGCTCGGCGCGGTCCGGCTCCGGCGCCTGTTCCAGGATGACGTGTGCGCCCGTGCCGCCCAGACCGAAGGAGCTCACCCCGGCCCGCAGCGGGCCGGTTCCGGCCGGCCACGCGGTGAGTTCGTCGTTGACCCGGAACGGGGTGCGGGCGAAGCGGATGCGCGGGTTGGGCCGCTCGAAGTGGAGGGTCGGCGGCAGCATCCGGTGCTGGAGGGAGAGGACCGTCTTGATCAGACCGGCGATGCCGGCGGCGGCGTGCGTGTGCCCGATGTTCGTCTTGACGGAACCGAGGGCGCATTCGCCCTCGCGCCACCCGGCGGCGCGGAAGGCGCGGTCGAGTGCGTCGACCTCGATGCGGTCGCCGAGCGGCGTGCCGCTGCCGTGCGTCTCGATGTAGCCGATGGTGTGGGGGTGGACGCCGGCACGTTCCAGGGCGGTCCGTACGACCTCGGACTGACCCTGCACGCCGGGGGCGGTGAAGCCGACCCGGTCGGCGCCGTCGTTGCCGACGGCGGAGCCCAGGATCACGGCCCGGATCGGGTCGCCGTCGGCGATCGCGTCGGCCAGCCGGCGCAGCACGACGACGCCCACGCCGTCGCCGATGACCGTGCCCTCGGCGGCGGCGTCGAAGGCACGGCAGTGCCCGTCGGAGGAGAGGATGCCGCCGCGCTGGAACACGTATCCCCGCTGATGGCCCGAGCGGACGGTGGCCCCACCGGCCAGCGCGGTGTCGGACTCGCCCAGGAGCAGGCTCTGGCAGGCGAGGTGTACCGCGACCAGCGAGGTGGAGCAGGCCGTCTGCACGGTCACCGACGGGCCGGTCAGGTTGAGCTTGTACGAGATGCGGGTGGCCAGGTAGTCGCTGTCGTTGGCGACGTCGCGGGCGAATTCCGCGGCCGCGTCCCCGTCGGTGCGCACGTGCTGGAGGTAGTCGCTGCGGTAGCCGCCGGCGAAGACGCCGACTTTGCCGCCGAGCCGGTCGGGACGGCGTCCGCTGTCCTCGACGGCCTCCCAGGCGCACGCCAGCAACAGCCGGTGCTGCGGATCCATGATGTCCGCCTCACGGGGGTTGATGCCGAAGAAGCCCGCGTCGAAGCCGAATTCGTCATCCAGCACGGCTTGGGCCGGGACGAAGTCGGGGTCGGCGCGCAGCGCCTCCGGTACGCCCGCGGCCGCAAGCTGCCCGTCGTCGAAGAACGTGACGCTTTCGGTGCCGTCCCGCAGGTTGCGCCAGAACGCCCCGGGTCCGTCGGCGCCTGGGAACCGGCAGCCGATGCCGACCACCGCGATGCGGTGGTCGGGGATGCCGGCGGTGCGGTCGGTGGTGGCCGTCTCACGTCGGCTCATCGCTGCCCCTCTCCTCCTTCGGTGTGGGGCGCGAAGTCCAGCCCCAGGTCCAGGGCGGGCGCCGAGTGGGTCAGCGCGCCGACCGCGAGCAGGTCGACTCCGGTGCGGGCGTAGGCGGCGGCGACATCGAGGGTGAGGCCGCCGGAGGCCTCCAGGCGGGTGCGGGTCCCCGCGGTGTCGCGGCGGCGGACCGCCTCGGCACACTGCTCGACGGTGAAGTTGTCCAGCATCACCTCGTCGGCTTCGAGGGCCAGGACCTCGTCAAGCTCCGCGAGGGTGGTCACCTCGACCTCGCAGGGCAGGCCGGCGGCGCGGGCGCGGGCGGCCCGCAGCGCGGCGCCCGCCGATCCGGCGGCGACGATGTGGTTGTCCTTGATGAGGATCGCGTCGCCGAGGCCGAGGCGGTGGTTCTCGCCGCCGCCGCGGCGCACCGCGTACTTCTCCAGCAGGCGCAGGCCCGGCAGGGTCTTGCGGCTGTCGCGAACCTTGCAGCGCGTGCCCGCCACCGCGTCGTTCCACCGGGACGTGAGCGTGGCGATGCCGGAGAGATGGCACAGCAGGTTGAGCATGGTGCGCTCGGCGACGAGCAGTTCGCGGGTGCCGGCCGTCACGCGGAGCGCCACGTCACCGGGGCCGAGCCGGTCGCCGTCCACGCGGCACTCGGCGACCTCGAAGCGTCCCCCGGTGACGAGGTCGAGCACGGCCAACGCCACCGGCACACCGGCCAGTACTCCCGGCCGACGGGAGGCGACGACCGCCTCGGTGACGGCGTCGGCGGGCACGGTGGCGTCGGTGGTGGCGTCGCCGCCGTAGCGGAGGTCCTCCTCAAGCGCGGTGACGACCACGCGGCGGGCGTCCTCGGCGTCGATGCCGGCGGCTCGCAGGCGCTCATCGGTCTCGGGCGACCAGCCCTCGGCGATCATGCTGCTCCTCCCACGGGAACGCGATGGTGGATGGCCGGCTGTCCGGTGGCCGGGTCCAGACGCACCGTCGTCGAGCGGCCCCAGGCGATGTCGTCGGTGCCGCGGAAGTCGGTGCGCACATGGCAGCCGCGTGTCTCGCGGCGCTCGGCCGCGGCTCCGAGGAGGGCCTCGGCCACCAGCGTGAGCGCCGCGTCCTCGACTGCGGGTGCCGAGTCGAGCGGGCGCCGATGGCTGCCGGCGGCGACGGTGCCGGCGGCCTGCGCCAGACCGGCCGCGGTGCGGCCGATGCCCGCGTGACGGCTCATCGCCCGTTGCAGGACGGAGCGGTCCGCCACGGCCGCGGCAGCGGGCCGGTCCGGCCACACCGCCGCCTCGGCAGCCGCCGGTGCGCGCTCACGGAGGTCGGCCGCGACCGCCCGCGCCGCCCGTTCCCCTACCACGAGCCCTTCCAGCAGGCTGTTGGAGGCGAGCCGGTTGGCGCCGTGCAGTCCGGTGCGCGCGACCTCGCCGGCCGCGTACAGTCCGCGCACCTCGGTGCGGCCGTCGACGGTCGCCACGACTCCGCCGCACGAGAAGTGGGCGGCGGGTGCGACCGGTATCGGCTCGCACGCCGGATCGACGCCGACGGCGGCGCACAGGGCGTGGACGGTCGGGAAACGGCGCCGGAAGGCCTCCGGCGCGAGGTGGGTGGCGTCCAGCAGGACGTGGTCGCTTCCCGTCTGTGCCATGCGACGGGTGATGGCGGCGGACACCACGTCGCGCGGGGCGAGGTCGGCGAGCGGGTGCACGCCGGCCATCACCCGCTGCCCACGGGTGTCCACCAGGACGCCGCCCTCGCCTCGCACGGCCTCGGTGACCAGGGGACGGCGGCCGCGTGCGCCCGGGCCGGTGAACAGGACGGTCGGGTGGAACTGGACGAATTCAAGGTCCGCCAGGCTCGCTCCCGCACGCAGCGCCAAGGCGAGTCCGTCGCCGGTGGCGCCCTCCGCGTTGGACGTCGCCTGGTAGAGCTGTCCGAGGCCGCCGGTGGCCAGCAGCACGGCCGGGGCGCCGATCAGGCCCGGCACGGCGGCCGAGTCCAGCACCGTGAGGCCGGCCACCGCGCCACCCGGCGTGCGCAGCACGTCCAGCGCGATGTGTCCGGTCAGCACGGCGACGCGGCGGTCGCGGGCGGCCGCCAGCAGGGCCCGTTCGACCTCGGCGCCGGTGGCGTCGCCTCCGGCACGCAGGATGCGGAAGGCGCTGTGGCCGCCCTCGCGCGTGCGGGCGAGGGCGCCGTCGTCGCCGGTGTCGAACCGGGCGCCGGTCCGGCGCAGCCGCTCGACCGCGTCCGGACCATGCGTGACGATCTGTTCGACCGCGTCCTCTTCGCAGAGTCCGGCTCCGGCCACGTGGGTGTCCCGCGCGTGCCGCCGGACCGTGTCCCCCGGCTCGTGCGCGGCGGGCAGCACGACGGCCACGCCGCCCTGGGCGTGGCGGGTGTTGCCGTCACCCGGAGCACCCTTGGTCACCACCAGGACCCGCAGCCCGAGTTCGACGGCGGTGAGAGCGGCGGTGAGGCCGGCGACGCCGGTCCCCACTACGACGAGGTCCGCGCGAGCCTCCCAGCGCGGATCGGTCATTCGCCACCGCCCGGCCGGCCGATGGCGATCATCCGCTGTACGGATTCCCGGCCACGAGCGGCGACATCGGGGTCCACGTGCACCTCGTCGGCGCCCTCGCGCAGTGCACGAAGCAGCGCGGCCGGCGTGATCATCTTCATGTAGCGGCAGGAGGCGCGCTCGTTGACGGCCCGGAAGTCGATCTCCGGCGCGGCCTTGCGCAGTTGGTGCAGCATCCCGATCTCGGTGGCCACCAGGACGGAGCGCGCCCCGGTCTCGCGTGCCGCGTCGAGCATCCCGCCGGTGGAGAGGATCTTCACCCGTTCCTGGGGCACGATGCCCTCGCCGGCCAGGTACAGCGCGGAGGTGGCGCAGCCGCACTCGGGGTGGACGAAGAGGTCGGCGTCGGGGTTGGCGGCCGCCTGGTCGGCCAGCTCGGGTCCGTTGATACCGGCGTGCACATGGCACTCACCGGCCCAGATGTGCATGTTCTCCCGGCCGGTCTTCCGCTTGACGTGGGCGCCGAGGAACTGATCCGGGCAGAAGAGGACTTCGCGGTCGGCCGGGATCGACTCGACCACCTCGACCGCGTTGGAGGACGTGCAGCAGATATCGGTTTCCGCTTTCACGTCGGCGGTCGTGTTCACGTACGAGACCACCACGGCACCCGGGTGCTCGGCTTTCCACGCACGCAACTCTTCGGCAGTGATGGAGTCGGCCAGCGAGCAGCCGGCCCGGGCGTCCGGAATGATGACCCGTTTCTCAGGGGCCAGTATCTTGGCCGTTTCCGCCATGAAGTGAACGCCGCAGAAGACGATGGTGTCGGCGTCGTGCTCGGCGGCGATCCGGCTCAACCCGAGGGAGTCACCCACGTGGTGCGCGATTTCCTGGATCTCCGGGAGCTGGTAGTTGTGCGCAAGAATCACCGCGTTGTGCTGCTCGGCGAGCCGCAGCACCTCGTCGCGCCAGGCCGCATCGGCCGCCACCCCTCCGTACGGGGTCAGGTCACCCTCCGCGCGCTCCGCTCCGGACGAGGCCACCACGGGAATTGCTTCCGCCGTCATCTGTTCAAGCCCTTCCAACCGAAAGCCTGGCGAACCAAATTGTCTGACGGAAACAACGTAATCGAGCGCCCTAAAACTGGCCTTAAAGTTCGCCAGTCGAGCGGATACCCGACGCTAAAGACATACGGAACTCCCGCATACCCGAGGAATATTGCAACAGGCGGGCCGCTAGCATGACGGCGTATCACGTGACTTATGGCCGCCCGGCATCCGGTTTACCGCCAAAAACCCACGAGGAGAAGCCCTTCTCCAGGAGGTTCTGTGAACGCGACTCTCGATGAACTGCGCAGCATTCTCATGGCGCTGGGCGTGCCGGAGGACGAGCTGACTCCCGGCTGCCGCCTGCGGTCCGGGCTCGGTCTGGACTCCACCGAGACCGCCCAGTTGGAGCTGGAGATCGAGGAGCGGCTGCGTGCGCAGGTCGACCTCTGGGACAGACACGACTACTCCCTGGCCGAGCTGGCCGAGGTGATCGACCGGGGGTCGAGGGACGCGGACGGGGCCGCCGGAGAGGGCGACCGATGACCGACGGCATCGTGCGCGTCCCCGGCGAGCGCGCCGAGGAGTACCGCCGACGCGGCTGGTGGCGGCCCCGGCTCATCACGGACCTGGCGCTCGGCGGGTCGCGGGCGTACCCGGACCGCTGCGCCGTCATCGAAGGCGACCGCCGGCTGACGTACGGCGAGCTCGCCGCGGCCGCCGACGCGGCGGCGTCCCGGCTGCACCGCCTCGGCATCGGCCGCGGCGACCACGTGCTCGTCCAGCTACCCAACAGCCTGGAGTACGTGGTCACCGTGCTCGCTCTGATCCGGCTCGGCGCGCCCCCGGTGGTGGCGCTGCCGGCGCTGCGCGAGCACGAACTCGATCACGTCCTGAGCGTCACCCGGCCGGTCGCGCTGGCCGTGCCGCGCCGCTCGCGCCGCTTCGACCATCTGGCCATGGCCGAGCGTCTCAAGGAGCGGCACCCGGGCATCCGCACGCTGCTCGTCTCCCGCGAGGACCGGAGCACGGCGGACGAGGACTTGGCGGCCCGGGAGGGCCTGGCCGACCTCACCACCCTGGCCCTGGGCGGCGTACTGCCCGGCGTCGCCGCCCCGGACCCCGGGCGGCTCCACGCCTCCGGCGATGCCCCGGAGCCGCCCCGTCCGCAGGACAACGCGCTGTTCCTGCTCTCCAGCGGCACCACCGGCCCGCCGAAGGCGATACCCCGTCCCCACGAGGCGTTCGGGCATGTGATCAGCTCCGCTGCCGAGGTGTCCGGGCTGACCGAGACCTCCGTCTACCTGGCGGTGATGCCGGCGTCGCACAGCTTCGTCTTCGGCCACCCCGGGATCCTCGGCACGCTCTCGCGCGGCGGCCGGATCGTCCTCGACTCCCCCGACGACCCCCGGCGGACTCTGGCCATCGTCGAGCGCGAAGGGGTGACGCACTGTGCCCTGGCCCCCGCGGTCCTCCTCCAGTGGCTCGCCGTCGCCGAAGCGGGCGAGCACGACCTGACGAGCCTTCGGGTGCTGCAGATAGGCGGCGCGCGTCTGGACGCCACCACCGCCCGTCGGGTGCGCGAGCAGCTGGGCTGCCAGGTCCAGCAGGTCTACGGAATGAGCGAGGGCCTGCTCAACTTCACCCGGCTCGACGACCCGGACGCGGTGGTGGACGAGACGCAGGGCCGCCCGTCGGCCGCTGGCGACGAACTCCTCGTCATCGACGAGTCCGGCCACGAGGTGGGTCCGGGAGAGACCGGTGAGCTCCTCGCCCGGGGCCCCGGTGTGCTGGCCGGCTACTACGGCGAGGATGAGGGCAACGCCCGCTCGTTCACCGCGGACGGCTACTACCGCACCGGCGACCTGGTCCGGCGGCACCCCAGCGGCAACCTGGTGGTCGCGGGCCGGGTGAAGGACGTCATCAACCGGGGCGGCGAGAAGATCCCCGCGGACGAGCTGGAAGCGGTCGTCCTGACCCACCCGGGCGTCCGCGCCGTCGCGGCGGTCGCGATGCCTCATCCCCTGTACGGCGAGGCCGTGTGCCTCTTCGTGGTCGGGGCCGGGGACGGGGTGCCGACCCTGCGCGAGCTGCGGCGCCACCTGGAGGACAAAGGGCTGGCCCGCTACAAGTTGCCGGAGCGGCTCGTACCGGTTCAGGCGCTGCCCCTGGCCGGCGTCGGCAAGGTGAACAAGGTGGCGCTGCGCACCGAGGCCGCGCGGCTGGTGGCGGCCGGGCGGGCCGCCCGCTCATGAGCCGCACCGGCTCTGGACAGGCCCGCGAACTCCCCGTGCAGGACGGCGAAGCCGGGTGGTCCGAGCACCGCCAGCACCGCGGCGTATCCGGCGGGCGCGTCGAGCCGGGCCAGCCTCATCTCCTCGGCCAGCCACGGCCGGCCCTCCCAGTGCGTGAGCCTCGGTGTGCCCTCCGGATCCTCGACACCCAGCCGGTTCATGGGGAACCGCAGTCCGTCGCCCGTCGCCTTCAGTGCCGCCTCCTTGCACGTCCACACGGACAGCACCCGGCGCCGGCGCGCGGACTCGGCCAGCTCCGCGTAGCCGGGCGCCTCCATGGGCGACAGCACCCGGGGTGCGAGCCCCGGCAGGTCGATGGTTCCGTCGTCGCTCTCCACGTCGATCCCCAGGGGTGTCTCCCGGGCCACGGCGAGGGCGATGTGCTCGCCCGAGTGGGACAGCGACAACTCCAAGGACTCTCCCACGGCCGCCCGGGGCTTTCCGTGCGGTCCGCCGCATCCGTCGCACTCCCGGACGACTGGTACGTCGCGGGGCGCGATGTCCGTGTAGCGGCTCACGGCCAACCGGATGAGGGCGCAGCCCATGACGAACCGGGCCGCGTCACCGTCCCTGCGCAGCTGTGCGAGGCGTTCCCGCTCCTGCTCACCGAGCAGGTGGCGGTGGTGCGGACGCACGTCGCCCACCGTCGCCCACCACACGTGGACGGTTCCCTTCGGCAGTTCCCCACTCATGTCGACGACGGCCCTCACGCGACCACCACTCCTTTGCACAACGGATCGGACAGGACGGCTTCCATGACTTTTTCGGTGTGTGTCTTCTGCAGTTCCTCGGACTCGGTCGACGCCGGGTATCTGAAGCTGGCGCAAGAGGTGGGCACGGCCGTCGCCGCCCGCGGGTGGACGCTGGTCTCCGGCGGCGAGCGCGTCTCGATGATGGGCGCGGTGGCCGTCGCCGCCCGGGCGGCCGGCGGGCAGACGGTGGGGATCGTCTCGGAGTCGCTGCTGCAGCGCGCCGACCTGGACAGCGACCGGCTGGTCGTCGCCGAGGGCATCGGGGCCCGTAAGCAGCGGATGGCCGAGGAGGCGGACGCCCTGCTCGCGCTGCCGGGCGGTCTCGGCACCTGCGACGAGATCTTCACCGCGTGGACGGAACGCATGGTCGGGGCGCACGACAAGCCCCTGGTCCTGCTCGACCCCGAGGACCACTTCCGCGGCCTGCTCGACTGGGTCGCCGACGCCCGGGCGCGCGGCTTCGTACAGGAGCGCTCGCTGGCGGCGGTGCGGCAGGTGCGCACCGTCGCCGATGCCCTGGACGCCTGTGCCGGCCGGTTTCCCGCCGCCGCGTCGCGCTGAGTCAGCCCACCCACGGAAAGGTCCCGGAGAACACCATGGAAACGACGAACCTCACGAGCCCCTGGCTGATCACCCCCCGGCCCGACGCCGACGCCCGGCTGAGGCTCTTCTGCATCCCGTACGCGGGCGGTGGAGCGTCGATGTACCGCGGCTGGGCGCACCGGCTTCCGGCCGGTGTGGAAGTCAACGCGGTGCAACTGCCCGGCCGTGAGGAGCGCTTCCGCGAGGAACCGGTGCGCAGGCTCGACGACGTGGTCGCGGGGCTCAGCACCGTGCTGGCCGCGAACACCGACCGGCCCTACGCCCTCTTCGGGCACAGCATGGGCAGCCTGTTGGCCTTCGAGACCGCGCGATGGCTGCGCCGTGAGGGCTGCCCGGCACCCGAGTTCGTCATGGTGTCGGGCCGCGGAGCAGCGCAGATACCGCCGCCGTGGCCGGCCATCCACCACCTCCCGGAGGAGGAGTTCGTCCAGCGGGTCATGGAGATGCACGGCACGCCGGCCTGGGTCTTCGAGGACCCGCAGCTGCGCGCGATGGTGGTGCGGACCCTGCGGGCCGACCTCGCGGTGGTGGACACCTACCAGTACCGCGACGAGGCCCCGCTGCCCTGCCCGCTCACGGCCTTCACCAGCCCGGGTGACCGGCTCGCCCCGGTGGAGCACGTCCGCGCCTGGGCCGGGCAGACCACGGCGGACTTCCGGTATCACGAGATCGAGGGCGGGCACTTCTTCCTCCGGGACAATGCGGAGTCTTTCCTTTCCGTGCTGAGTTCCGAACTCCAGTCGAGGCTCGCGTCGTGACGGCGGTCCGCCGCGCCCTCCTGGTCGACCAGGTGATCGAGCACATACGGCGGCAGATCACCGCCGGCGCTTGGCCGGTCGGGCACCGCATTCCCACCGAAGCGGTGCTGTCCGACGAGCTCCGGGTGGCCCGCAACACCGTTCGCGAGGCGGTCCGGGCCCTCTCGCATGCCGGGCTCCTCCAGGTCCGGCAGGGCAGCGGCACGTACGTGCGAGCCGCCACCGAGCTGTCCGGCGCGCTGCGTCGCCTGGGCACGACCGAGCTGCGCGACGTGCTCCAGGTGCGGCGCGGGTTGGAGGTCGAGGCGGCGCGGCTCGCGGCCCACGTGGCGGACGAGGACGGTCTGCGATCGCTTGAGGCGCGGCTCTCGGCGTGCGAGGCGGCCGCACGCGCGGGCCGGTGGGAGGCCCAGGCACGGCAGGACACCGAATTCCACACGGCACTCGTGGAGTACACCGGCAACGGCGTCCTCGCCGGTCTGTACCGCGGCGTCTACGAGGCCGTGCTGGGCAGTGTGTTCACGTGCGTGGATCCGTGCGCTGCTGAGATCGGCCTCGCCTCCCACCGCAGGCTCCTCGAAGCGGTGCGCGCCGGCGACGCCGAGCAGGCGGCGGCCGAGGCGAGCTCCCATCTGTCCGCCCTGCTGCGGCAGCAGGACACAGGAAGACCCCGGGGCAGCGGGCCGAGGGGCCGTCACAGCGACGGCGTGCAGGCCACCGCTGTCAACGGCGCGGCGGGGGGCTCCAGCCATGGTTCCCTGGACAGCACGGCGTGATGCAGATTCTGCAGCCGCGCGCTGGGCTCCATGCCCAGTTCCTCGATCAGGATGCGCCGGATGCGGTTGTAGACCTCCAGACACTCGGAGATCCGGCCGCTGCGATAGAGGGCGATCATGAGGAAGTAGTAGAGGTTCTCCCAGATCGGCTTCTCGGCGATGAGCCCGTACAACTCACTGGTGAGCATCGAGTGGCGCCCCAGGCCGATCTCGAGTTCGAGCCACTGCTCGTACACCGAGTTGCGCCGTTCGTCCATCTGCCGGGCGTAGTCCCGCAGAGCCGGTACGTCTCGGAGGTCAGCCAGTGCCGGACCGTTCCAGAGGGACAGGGCGTCGGAGAACGCAGCCGCCGCTTCCTCCGTGCGGCCGACTCCGACCGCGGACCGGGCCTGCGCCACCAGCGCGTCGAAGTCGTCGCGGTCCATCACAGGGCCGCCCGGACGGAACACATAGCCGGCCGGCGTGGTCGTGAGCACGCTCGGGTCGATGCCGGCGCCGTGAAAGTGCTTGCGCAATTTGGAGACGTAAACCTGCAGGGCGGTGGACGCCGTACGCGGCGGCTCGTCCGACCACAGGATATCGATCAGGTGCGGTGCGGTGACCGGGCGGCCCGAGCTGACGCACAGGGCCGCCAGAAGGGAGCGGAGCTTTAGCGGGCGGGGCGTAATGTCCTCTCCGTCTTCGGTCTTCACTTCAAGTGGGCCAAGAATTCGTATATTCAACGATCGCTTCCCCCGTCGCTGGTCATACATGCACGGCACGTAACCGCATCGTGCACGTCTTTGCTGCCCTGCCCCGCGAAGCAGCGGGTCCGGTTTGATCTTCAACAGAGAAACAGGGCTCGTCAAGTTTTACATGACACGCATCTCTCATGTGAGCAGCAGAATTCCAGTACACTGATCGCCCATACAAGCCGCCAATCGGGACACTTGGCGACATATCCATCACTTCATGGTGCACAAGAATCCCGCCACAACCCGCGAGCAACGCCGATCAGCAGAACGGCCCGGCGACGCGGAGCCCAGCGACGGTAAACTTCTCGCCAAAATAATCCGCCCGAACGGTCTGGATTTTCTGGCGCTTTAGCGGCTCGTAACCGGCGCCCGGGCAACGGCCGTCTGGCGCGTTTCCTTCAGCCCAGGGTTACCGACAGCGACACATATCCACGCAGAGCCAGCCGTTCGGTGCGGGAGGGCGTCCCCACGAGGGATATCGCGGGGAATCTCGCGAACAGCTCCTTAAATGCGACCTCTGCCTCCATCCGGCCGAGTGCCGCACCCAGGCAGAAATGGGGTCCGGCCCCGAAGGAGAGCGACCGGCCGACGGGACGGCCGGCGTCGAAGACGTCGGGATCGGGGAAGCGGCGGGGATCGCGGTTGGCCGCTCCGAGGAGAAGCAGCACCTGGGTGCCCTCCGCGATCCGCATCCCGCCGACCGCCGTGTCCTCGGTCGCCCACCGGTCGGTGGCCTGCGCGGGCGGGTCGTAGCGAAGGACCTCCTGCACACAAGCCGCGGCCGCCGCGGGGTCCCGCGCGATCCGGTCCCGGTCCGCCGGACGGTCGAGCAGTACCGCGAGTCCGTTGGCCAGCAGACTCGCGGTGGTCTCGAACCCCGCGGCGAGTATCAGCGCCAGGTTCACCACCAGTTCGCGCTCACTGAGCCGTCCGGCGTCGGCGTCGCTCACCTGGACCAGGGAGCTGATCAGATCCTGCTCCGGCCGCTCGCGACGCTCTCGGATGAGGCCTGCGAAGTACTCCATCAGTCTGCTCGCCGCGGCGTCGGCCCGGCTCAGGTCGCGTTCCCGGCCCGCGGGTTCGAGCACATACGACAGGTCCGCTGCCTGCCCACGGAACCAGGTGCGGTCCTCGGCGGGCACGCCGAGCAGATCACAGATCAGCGCGATGGGCAGCGGATAGGCGAAGCCGTCCACGAAGTCCACGGGCCCGCCGCCGACGGCCCGTGCGGCCAGATCGTCCAGCAGCCGACGGGTGTGCCCGAGTGCGGCCTCCCGCAGGGCGGCAACCCGCCGGGAGGTCAGCGGCCGGCGCAGCAGGCCCCGGACCCGTTCGTGGTGCGGCGCCCGGGCCCGGATGACCGAGTCTGCGATCATGGCCGCCGAGGGGTGCTCGGCGATCCACCCGGGGCGCGTCCGCTCCCGGAACTCGCTGTCCTTGACCTGGAACACGGGGCTGCGCAGCACCTCGTCCGTCTCCGCGTACCCGCAGACGACCACCCACTCGTCGTTCAGCCGGTGCACCGGCCCGCCCGCGTGCAACTCGCGGTAGACCGGGACGGGGTTCTCCCGGGCCCCAGGCGTGAACAATGCGTCTACTGCGCGCAGGGCGTGGTTCGTCATGTGACCCACCATGCCGGTCGTTCTGCTTCCGTAAAACAAAGCCCCGGCTGAATTATTAACGATTCCGGGTACCCGACCCTGCCCTGCTTATGCCGCCGATTAGTCACGCTTTAGCGGAATACCCGTCACGTATTGCTACAGTCGGAATCCCTCACCTGCCGACAACCCTAGGCGAACCATGCTCCGGTCATCACTCAGGGCAATTCTGGCCGTTATGATGCGCGTATTCTTCCGTCCCCGCATCACAGGAACGGAGAACATTCCAGAATTCGGACCCTGCATCATCGCGGCAAATCATCTGTCCTTCTCGGACCACGTCTTCATTTCGCTGGCCACCAAGCGACCCGTCTGCTTCATCGGCAAGGCCGAGCGGCTCACCGGCACGGGGCTGAAGGGGCTCGTCAGCAAGGTCTTCTTCAGCGCTGTGGGCATCGTCCCCGTGGAGCGGGACGGCGGCCCGGGCGGCGTCGCCGCACTGGAACAGGCGCGCGGAGTCATCGAGGACGGACGGGTCTTCGGCATCCACCCCGAGGGCACGCGCTCCCCTGACGGCCGCGTCTACCGGGGCAAAACGGGGGTGGGCTGGCTGGCCATGGCGACCGGTGCGCCCGTGGTGCCGTGCGGCCTGTCCGGCACCGGGAAAGTGCAGCCCGTCGGCAGCCTCGTGCCCCGGCCGGTCCGTTTCGACATGCATTTCGGAAAGCCCATGCTCTTCCTGGAGCACGTGGGATCCGAGCGGGACCCGAAGCTGCGCCGCTCCGTCACCGACGAGATCATGCGGCAGATCCAGGAGCTGTCGGGACTCGAATACGTCGGCCGATTCGCCTCGAAGGACAAGGCGACAACCGAGAAATCCAGCCGCTGAGCGGCCCGACGCCTCCACGGGGGACCCCTTGTTCTCGCACCTCTCGGAACGACTGCACGATCCGGTGATCTACGCGCTTCCCGTGGTCGCTCTGATCATTCTCGTCGAATTCACGGCCATACGCCTGGACCGCGACGAACGAAAGCGCTTCGACGCCCGGGACACCCGGGCGAACATCGTCACGGGGCTCGGCGCCCTGGTGATATCCAGCGTGCTGCGCACGGCGGCCCTGGTCTTCTACGCCTGGCTCTACACCTCCGTGGCGCCGTTCCAGTGGCCCGCGGATGCCTGGTACACGTGGGTCGTCCTCTTCTTCGGGGTCGACCTCACGATCTACGTCTACCACCGGATGACGCACCGGATCCGGCTGCTGTGGGCGGGCCACCAGGTCCATCACTCCAGCCAGTACCTCAATGTGTCGGTCGCCCTGCGCCGCAAATGGGCTCAGTGGTTCGAGAAGCTGATGTGGCTGCCTCTCCCGCTGCTGGGCGTGCCCCCCGTCCTGGTCTTCACCATGCACTCGGTCCATCTGATCTACGGGCTCTTCGCCCACACCGAGAAGATCGGCAAGCTGCCGCGGGCCATCGAGGCCGTGTTCGTGACGCCCTCCCACCACCGGGTGCACCACGGCAGCGACCGGGTGTACCTCGACAAGAACTTCGGCAGCATCCTCATCATCTGGGACCGCATGTTCGGCACGTTCCAGCCCGAACTCCACCGTCCCACCTACGGTCTGACGACGCAGATCGACACCCACAGCATCTGGCGCATCCAGTGGCACGAGTTCGCCCGGATGATCCAGGACATCCGCCGGGCGCGCAGTTGGCGCGACCGGGCCGGCTACGTCTTCGGTCCGCCCGGCTGGCGGCCCGCCCCGGACATCCGGGAAGCCGGGCCGTCACCGTCGACGCACAGCATTCCGTCCTGACGAAACACGAGGCTTCGATGAACACGCCCGGGGACGCCGCGCGCGGGCCGCGCGGCCGTCCGTGGTGCACGCTGGCGGCACTGACGCTCGGCGCCATGACGGTCTCGCTGGACGGCACCGTCGTGGCCATCGCGCAGCCGGCCATCCAGGAAGAACTCGGGGCCTCGCTGAGCGACGTCCAGTGGATGACGGCGGGCTACCTGCTCGCCCTGGCGGCCCTTCTCGTCCCTGCGGGAAAGCTGGGGGACCGGTTCGGTCACCGCCGCCTCTTCCTCGTCGGGACGACGGGTTTCACCCTCTCCTCCGCGGCCATCGGGCTGTCCGCGCACATCGCCTGGATCATCGCCCTGCGCGTGGTGCAGGGCGTCTTCGGAGCGCTCATGCAGCCACCGACCCTCGCCCTGCTGCGGGCCGCCTTTCCGGCGGATCGCCTGAGCATGCCGATCGCCGTCCGCAGCAGCGCGCTCGGCCTGGCCACCGCAGCCGGGCCGGTCGTCGGCGGCCTGCTGGTGGAACACATCGGCTGGCAGTCGGTCTTCTTCCTCAACGTGCCGCTCGGCGCCGTCACCTTCGGCCTGGGCCGGTGGGTGCTGCGCGAGGCCAGGCCGGATCCGGCCACCAGGTCCGACCCCGTCGCCGCCGTGCTCCTCTGCGCCGCCCTGCTCGCCCTGCTGTGGGCCGTGGTCGGGGCCCCCGCCGCCGGCTGGGGTGACACCCGGACGGTGGCGACCCTGCTGGGCGCGGCAGTGTTGGGCGCCGGCTTCTGCCTGTGGGAGCAGCGGGCGGCCGAACCGATGGTGCCCCTGTCGCTCTTCCGCTCGCCCACGTTCACGGCGGGGGTCGTCCTCATGACCCTGGTGTCCTTCATCCTGTTCGGGGTGCCGCTGGTCCTGGTGTTCTTCCTCCAGAACGTCCTCGGCATGTCCCCGATGGAGTCGGGCGTCGAGGTGCTGTGGCTGACCCTGGGGATGACCCTCGCCGGAACCGTCGCCGGACTGGTGATGCGGCGCACCGGTCCGCGCATCCCCGCCGTCCTGGGGATGGCGGCGACCACCGCGGGCGTGCTGGGCGTGTGGCACGCGGATGCCACGAGCACGATGTCGGCGCAACTGCGGCTGTCGTTCGCACTGCTGGGCCTCGGTTTCAGCTCCGTCATCGTGGCCTCGACCCACCTCATCGTCGGCGGTGCGCCGCTGCGCCACTCAGGTCTCGCCGGCGGGATCCAGCAGACCGCCATGCAGATCGGCGGCAGCCTCGGCAGTGCCGTGCTGGGGGCGGTCGTCGCGGCCCGCGTGGATCGCCTGCTGCCCGAACGGCTCTCCGACGACGGAGTTCCGCTGTCCGGAGCGGCACTCGCCGACGCGGTGCGCTCCGTGTCGACGGGACTCACGCCTGACTCCTTCCAGACCGCCGAGCTGATCCGCCTCGGCCATCAAACCTATGCGGACGGCATGGACCTGGCACTGCTCGGCGCCGCCGCACTGGCCGCCCTGGGCACCGCCGTCGGCGCAGTGCCGCTCCTGCGCCGCACCGTCCCGGCCCCGGACGCCGCCCGCGGCCCGGCCACGCCCGAACCCGACGCCTTCGAGAATTCCGACGACAGGGGGACTTCATGACGCCCGACACCACCACCAGCCCCACGACCACGGGAGCCGCCCGGCTGCGGGAGCTCTTCGCGAGGCCGGGGGTCATCCGCCTGGCCGGCGCCCACAACCCCCTCGGGGCCCGCCTGGCGGAGCGGGCAGGGTTCGACGGCGTGTGGTCGAGCGGACTGGAGATATCCGCGTCGCAGGGGCTGCCCGACTGCGATCTGCTCACCATGTCGGACCTGCTGGCGGTCGCCGGCGCGATGGCCGGCGCCGTGAACGTCCCGCTGGTCGCGGACTGCGACGCGGGGTACGGCAACGCCCTCAACGTCATGCACATGGTCCGGCGGTACGAACGTGCGGGCATCGCCGCCGTCAGCATCGAGGACAAGGTCTTCCCCAAGGTCAACAGCTTCCTCCCCGGACGCCAGAACCTCACCCCCGTGGACGAGTTCTGCGGGAAGATCGAGGCGGCGAAAAGCGCCCAGCGCGACAGCGACCTCATGGTCATCGCCCGCATCGAGGCCCTCATCGCCGGACGCGGCATGGACGAGGCGCTGGCGCGGGGCGAGGCGTACGCGGAAGCCGGGGCGGACGCCGTCCTCATCCACGCCAAGGGCGACTCCCCCGAACCCGTGCTGGAATTCCTGCGGCGCCGGCGCCCGGACGTCCCGGTGGTCGTGGTTCCCACCACCTACCACACCATCAGCGCGGACGAACTGGGAGCGGCCGGCGCGAAGATGGTCATCTACGCCAACCACGGCCTGCGGGCGGCCATCAACGCGGTCACCCAGGTCTTCGACTCGATTCTCCGGGAAGGCCGCAGCACGGCCGTCGAGGAGCGGATCGCCCCGCTCTCCACGGTCTTCTCCCTTCAGGGACTGGCCGAGCTGAAGAAGGACGAGGAGCGCTTCGTCCGCGACGACGTGCCCGTTGCCGGGCAGGTGGCGTCATGACGCAGGCCCTCACCACCGGGCTGGACGCCGAGAAGGTCGTCGCGGCCTTCCGCACGGCGGGTTTCGGGCCGTTCACCGGAGTCCCCTGCTCCTACCTCGGCCCTGTGATCAGCTGCCTGGAGAGCCGGCACCCCGAGGACTACGTCATCGCGGCCAACGAGGGCGAGGCCGTGGCCGTCGCCGCCGGAGCCCGGCTGGCCGGGCGGCGTCCCGTCGTCATCCTCCAGAACTCGGGCCTCGGCAACGCCGTCAACCCGCTGACCTCGCTCTGCCACACGCTGCGGCTGCCCGTGCTGCTCCTCGTGACCTGGCGCGGCGAACCCGGCACTCCGGACGAGCCCCAGCACGAACTGATGGGCCGGATCACGCCCGAGTTGCTCACCGCCATGGACGTGCGGAACGAACTCCTCCCGGACACCGGGGAGATGCTGGTGGAGCGCCTGCGGGCCGCCGCGGCCCACATGGACGCCACCGGTCTGCCCTTCGCCTTCATCGTGCCCAAGGGCGCCATCGCCCCCCTCCACCGCACCCCACGGCAGCCGTCCGGCGACGGCGGTCCCCTGCTGCGCAGCGAGGCGATCGGCCACGTGATGCGGGTCGTCGGTGACCGGGCGCTGGTCGTCGCCACGACCGGCAAGACCGCCCGGGAACTGGAGCGGGACCGGGACCGGGCCGGGAACCTGTACGTCGTCGGCTCGATGGGCTGCGCCTCCAGCGTGGCGCTCGGCGTCGCGCTGCACGCGCCGTCGAAGCAGGTGGTCGTGCTGGACGGTGACGGCGCGGCACTCATGCGCCTGGAGGCGATGGCGACGATCGGACGGACGGCCCCGCCGAACCTGCTGCACATCGTCTTCGACAACGGCGCGTACGAATCGACGGGCGGTCAGCCCACGGGTTCGACCCATGTGGACTTCGCCGGGGTGGCCACGGCCTGCGGCTACCGCCACACGGCCGAGGCGAGCACCGCCGAGGGCCTCGCCGAGGCCCTGTCAGGGCAGCACGCCGGAGGCGGACCGTCGCTGCTGCGGGTGCACGTCACGCCCTACTCCGACCCCGGCCTCGGCCGCCCCGCCCTGCCCCCGCCGGCCTCGGCCGCACGCTTCTCCGCGGAGGTCACCGCATGACGGCCCGCTTCGCCACCGACCCGAACGGCTCCGCGTCCCGCCGGACCGTCCTGATGAACCCGGGGCCCGTGAACACCGACGAGACCGTCCGGGCCGCGCTCGGCGGGCCCGACATGTGCCATCGCGAGCCGGAGTTCGGCGCGCTGATGACCAGGGTGCGCGGGAAGATCACCACCGTGTGCGGGGGCGGCGAAGACCACACGTCGGTGGTCCTGACCGGCTCGGGCACCTCAGCCCTCGAAGCCACCGTCGTGTCCGCCGTGCCCGGCGACGGGGCGCTGCTGGTCGTGGACAACGGCCACTACGGAAAGCGGCTCCACGACATCGCCCGTGCCCACGGCATCCGCTGCGTGCGCCTCGGCCTCGGCTGGGGCACCCCGGTCGACACGGCCCGCGTCGGCCGGGAACTCGCCGCGGATCCAGGCCTCACCCATGTCGCGGTCGTGCACCACGAGACGAGCACCGGCATGCTCAACGACGTGGCCGCGCTCGCCTCGGTGGCCCGCGCCCACGGCCGCAAGATCATCGTCGACGCCGTCAGCAGCGTGGGCGCGGAGTCCCTCGACGTCGCGCGCGACGGAATCGACTGGCTCGCCGGCACGGCCAACAAGTGTCTGGAGGGCATGCCGGGTCTCGCGTTCGTCTGCGCCTCCCGGGACGCCTTCGAAGACCTCGCGAGCCACCCCCCGCGGAGCTACTACCTCGACCTGCACAGGCACTACGCGACGCAGGAAAAGGCCCGGACACCCGCCTTCACCCCCGCGGTCCCACTGTTCTACGCCTTCGAGACGGCACTGGACCTGGCCCTCGCCGAGGGCGTGGCGGCCCGCGGCCGGCGTTACGGCGGACTCGCCGGCAGGTTGCGGGCCGGGCTCACGGAGCTCGGGCTGCACATCCCGCTCGAACCACGGCACCGGGCCGTGAGCCTCACGGTCGTCCGCCTCCCCGAAGGCGTGCGCTACGCGGATCTGCACCGGTCCCTCAAGGACGAGGGCTTCGTGGTGTACGCGGCTCAGGAGGAGTTGTCGGCCGGTTTCTTCCGGCTCTCCACCATGGGCACCATGGATGAGCGAGACATCGACCGGTTCCTCGCCGTCCTCGGCCGGATCCTGCCCCGGCTCCAGGCACGAACGGCCGACGGGGAAGCCGCGTGAACCCGGCGCACGGCACGGTGCCGGCTGTCCACCGGCTGGCCGTCGTGGGCGGCGGCCCCCGGGCCACGTACGCGCTGGAACGCCTGTCGGCACAGATCGGCCGGCTGGGCCGCGACGAGCGTCTGGAAGTTCGGGTCTTCGAGCGTTCCGGGGAGTTCGGATCCGGCGAGGCCCACAGCCCGTCGCAGCCCAGGACCAGCTATCTGAACCGGATCAGCAGCCAAGTGTCCTTCGCCGCGGACGAGTCCGTGAAGGACGCCGGGCCGCTGCGGCCCGCCCCGCTGCGGCCCACGCTCCACGCGTGGTGCCGACGGCGTTTCACCGAAACCGGCCACGCCGACCTCGACCTCGCCCCCGGGGACTGGCCCAGGCGCTACGTCCACGGAATGGCGTTGCAGGACATGTTCCGCACCTTCGTGCGCGAGTTGCGCGCCCATCCCGGCGTCGACGTGCGACTGCACCACACCGAGGTGGTGGACATCGCGCCGGACGCCGGTGGATTCACGGTGCGCACCGCCGACGGCGAGGCCTTCCCCGCGGACCAGGTCCTCCTGGTGACCGGGCACACCCACCACGATCCGCGGCGCACGGCGCGCACACGCGGCCTGGCGGACTTCGCCGACCGTGCCGGGTGCGCGTACGTCCCGTACGCCTACCCGCTGGACAGGGCGCTGCCGCTGCGGATCACCGGGCCCGGCCGGGTCGTCGGCATCGCCGGCATGGGGCTGACGGCGATCGACGAGATCCTGTACCTGACCGAGGGTCGGGGCGGGAGCTTCGTCCCCGCCCAGGGCGGCGGGCTGCGCTACCTGCCCAGCGGTGCCGAGCCGGCGAAACTCCTTGCCTTCAGCGAGACGGGCGTGTTCACCTTCGCCCGCCCCGACAACCGCAAGGACGCCGACCCCGACCGCCTGGAGCACCGTGGTGTGTTCCTCACCGGTGAAGCGGTCGACCGGCTGAGGGCGAGCGTCGGCTCCCCGCGCGGCGACGGCGGGCCCGGTCAGCTCGACTTCGAGCGGGACATCCTGCCCCTGGTCGTGCTGGAGATGGCATGGCTCCACTACGCCACGCTGTTCGGCCGGCGGGCGGGTGACTTCCTGCGCGACCGGGCGAGCGCGGTGTACCACGCGTTCCTCGTCGGCGGGTCGCCCCACGGCGAACAACCCGGCGACCCGACGCGGCTCCTGGGCCCGCTCGAAGCGGCAGTCGGCGAGATCACCACGGTGCTCGAAGCGATCCTGGACGGCGGTGACCGGCCGACGGACGCGGTGCCGCGCACACCCGGCTGGTCGGCCGAGGAGGCGATGGTGCGCTGGATCGAGGTCGTCTTCGGCACCGGGCCGGGCGTCCGGACGCGGGCGGCGTGGCACCGGGGTCCGGACGCCCTGCGCCGTGCCGTGGCGGCGTGGACGTCGCCGTGGCGTCTCGATGAACGGCCGTCCGGCAACCGCTTCGATTGGGAGCGCACCGTCAGGCCGCTGGCCGCGACGGACCTCGGTACGCCCGGGCGCTACCGGGAGGCGGTGCTCGACTTCATGGACCGCGACCAACGGTGGGCCACCCAGGGCAATCTGGACAACCCCCACAAGGCCGCCGCGGACGGCGTCTGGCGGGACCTGCGCTCAGTGATCTCCCGGGCGGTGGACGACGGCGGGCTGACACCCGCCTCCCAGCGCGTCTTCCTCACCCGCTACGTCCGGCTGCACAACCGCCTCGCCAACGGCGCGGCACCCGAGGTGATGGAGCGGATCCGCGCCCTCGTCCGGCATGGCCTGCTCGACGTCGGCACCGGCCCCGGTGCCGAGCTGCACCCGGACGAGGAGACGGGACGATTCCGCGTGGACGGTCCGGCCACTGGCGCGTCCTGCCAGGTGGACACCCTTCTCGATGCCCGGGTGCACGCCTTCGACCCGCACCGGGATGCCTCGCCCCTGTTCCGCAATCTGCTGGACCACGGAACGGTACGGCTGTGGCGCAACGTCTCCGGGACTGGTGACGTGTTCGAGCCGGGCGGACTCGACCTCACGGACCGTCTCCAACCCGTCCGGCGTGACGGGGCAGCCGAGGAACGCATCACCATCCTGGGTCCCCCGGCCGAGGGACAGAAGTCGTTCCTGCTCTCCGCGCTCCGGCCCGACGCCGACCACTACGTGATGCAGGACACCGTGACCTGGCTGAACGGCTTCTGGCAACTCCTGGAGCGAAGCCGCGCCACAGAGCCTGTCAGCCGCGAGGCACGCGGATGACCCACCGCAGCAGGTCCTGCAGCGCGTCGAGGACCTGGTAGAGGCTCAGGCTGTCGTGCGGACTTTGGGGTCGTAACGCCGCATGGTGAGGAAGGCCTGCAGGGCCGGCGGTCGACATCATCGAATGTTGACAATTCCACGTCACGGACGCGTCAGCCGTGCCACGGTGGGGCATACACCCATTCCAACTCCTGTCCCCCCACCGGCGTTCCAGGGAGTCCCCTCATGCTGCGCGGCATCGACGTAAGCGCGTATCAGTCGTCTACATACGACACGGACGGCATCTCCTTCGTCTTCATCAAGGCGACGGAGGGCCGCTCCTACGTCAACCCCAAACTCACCGCCCAGACCAAGCGCGCCCGCGATGCCGGCCTCGTCGTCGGGTTCTACCACTTCCTGTGGCCCGGCAACCTCTCGGCCCAGGCGGAGTACTTCGTCAGCAAGGCCCCCGAGAGAGCGGGCGACATCCTCGCCGTCGACTGGGAGACGACGAGCGCGGGGACGCATGCGAGCAACGCGGAGAAGGATCTCTTCATCCGGAAGGTGAAGGAGAAGCGGCCGAACAACCCGGTCATTCTCTATGCAAACCGGCACTATTGGCTCAACGTCGACACGACGTCATACGCCGGCGACGGCCTCTGGATCGCCGACTACGTGACCGCGGGCAAGCCCCGCATCAAGGCCAAGTGGCGCTTTCACCAGTACACCGACGACCCGGTGGACAAGAACGTCGCGGACTTCTCCAGCAAGGCCGCCCTGCGTGAATGGGCCGCGAACGCATAGGCTCCCACCTGCGGCGAAGCAGTCGCCGTACAGACAAGGGGAGTGTCTCGGCATGAGTGGGACCGTCGCTGCGGTCAGCAGCAACAGCACGTACTCGTTCACCAAGCCCAACCGCGACAGCATCACGCTGATCGCCGGGCTCGGAGTGGAGGGTGATGTGCACGCGGGGGTGACCGTGAAGCATCGGTCCCGGGTGCAGCGGGATCCTTCGCAGCCCAACCTCCGGCAAGTGCACTTCATACACGAGGAGTTGTTCGACGAGGTGCGGGCGGCCGGGTTCGAGGTGGCCAGCGGGGAGCTCGGGGAGAACGTCACGACGCGCGGGATCGATCTGCTCGGCCTGCCGCAGGGCACCCGGCTGCGGCTCGGGGACGAGGCGGTCGTGGAGGTGACCGGGCTGCGGAACCCCTGTGCGCAGATCGACGGGTTTCAGAAGGGGCTGCTCAAGCAGGTCGTCGGGCGGGACGGCGACGGGAGCCTGCGGTTCAAGGCGGGGATCATGAGTGTGGTCCTCGTCGGGGGTGTGGTGCGCCCCGGGGACGCGGTCAAGGTCGAGCTGCCGGACGGGCCCCACGTGCCCCTCGAGATCGTGTGAGCCGAGGCCGGAGTGCCGGGGACATGGACGTTCTCATCCGCTTCGATTCCTCCGACGGGGCCGGGTTCCGTGTGCTGCTGCGCGGGTCGGCATGACTGATCCCGGCGGAGGGCGGCCCGGTGGCTCCGGAAGCCGGGGACGTGGTTCTCCTCCCGCACGAGCGCGGGCACGCCCTGGCCGGCGGGCTCGACGCGCCGCTGGAGGAGGTACGGCCGCTTCCCGACGACACACAGTGACGTCCGAGCCCGGCTGAGGCTCCTCCAGCTCCGCGCCCAGCAGCTCGACCTCGCTGCTGGACACCCTGCTGCTCTACATCCTGCGTGCCCGGTGGCTGCGCGAGCGGCACGGCTCGGGGCATCCGACGGGCTGGGCGGCTGCTGCGCGAGGACGCCACTCCCCTGCGCGTGATCGCCCAGCGCCGAAGGGGCGCCCGTTCCGGTTCTCCGGTGAACGGGCGCCCCTGTCGTGGGCGTCACTTGTTCAGGAAGGCCCAGAACTCGTCGAACGACAGGAGCTTGTCGCCGTTCAGGTCGCGGCTCTTGATGATCGCCTCGGCGACCGACTCGGTCACGTTCCAGTCGCCTCCCTGGGCCAGGGCGGCCTTGAACTCAGCGGCGGTGATGGTGCCGTCACCGTCCGCATCGATGCGCTCGAACTGCTTGCGTGCTTCCTCGATGTCGATATGCGCCACCGATCCGCCCCTTTTCGTCGTACCTTGATGTCTTACTGACTGGGCTCAGATTAACGGCCTGTCCTGGCCCGCAGCGCATCGACCACCCAGGCGTGCTCCGCCGTGGAACCCTTCGTCCACGAAGTCCTCCGTGATCCGCCTGCGCGATCCGTCCGGTGGCCCGGGCCGGCTCGCTCGAGGAGGGCGGATGGAGACCTTGCGGGACATCCTCGACGCGGTCGCCGGCGGTGTCTTCCCACCCGCGGACGGCCGTACGACAGTCGTGCCCCAGCCCTCCCACCGGGACGCCGGCGTCCTCGCTTTCACCGCCCACTCCGTGGTCTTCACCGACGCGGATCCCGACTGGGTGTACGACAAGGTGCGCCAGATGGACTGCGACGCCCTGGCCGCACCGATGAACCCGCGCTTCCTGGCGGCCCTCATGGAGTGGACGGGGCGCACGGCCGAGACCGTCGACGCGGTTCTGGTCGGCACCCCGCTGTCCGGCGAGCCGCCGCTCGCCCTGAAGGAGATCGAGGACGCGGGTCATCCCCGGATCGGCTATGCGCGCCGACGGCGCGACGATGTGCGCGCGTGGACGACGCAGGGCGGGGTGCTGGTGATGGGACGCGGGGTCGCCGGTCGGCTGGAGGTCTCGGTCGAGGTCGACGAGCACGTACGGCGACGGGGACTGGGGCGGGCGCTGGTGACCGCCGCCCGGCATCTCGTCGCGGAGCCGCTGTGGGCGCAGGTCTCGCCGGGGAACGCCCGCAGCATGCGGGCGTTCCAGGCGGCCGGGTACCGGCCGGTGGGCGCGGAGCTGCTGCTGCACGCCCGGTAGGGGCGTCAGTGCCAGGCCTCGTAGTGCGGGTTGCTCTGGCAGCCGCTCATGATCTCGACCTTGGTCGTCTTGTTCACCGGGCAGACGCCGATGATGTACTTGCGGGCGATGCCGCCCGGGAAGGCGACCTCCACCTGGTCGGCCCACTGGTGGGTGTCGCCGATGGTCTTGTTGACGTCGATGCCGCCGGGGGCGTCGATGTAGTAGTTCCAGCCCGACTTCCACCACTTCTTGTACAGGTCGTGGTCGTACGTCGTGGACACGAACGGGGAGGGCTGGTTGACCAGGACGTACTGTTCCAGGTCGTACTGGCCGTGCTCGACGTCCTTGGGCTTGAAGCCCTCCTGGAAGACGATCTCCGGGCCACGGCCGTCGGCCCGGTAGAGCGTGCCGCAGGTGGTGCGCCACGCCGGGTCGGGGGTGATGCGGTCGACGTCGACGCGGCGGTCGGCGGCGGCCTTGATCTTGTCGTCGTACTGGACGGGACAGGCGGCCGGGGTGGGCGCGGCGGCCTTGGGGAGGGGCGCGGCGGGCAGTGCGGTGACCGAGGTGGGGAGCCCGGTCGCCGAGGTGCGTGCGGTCTCGGGAGCCGTGGCGGCCGTCGTCGCGAGGACGGCCGAGAGGGACAGGACGGCGGCAGCGGCCCGCCGCCGCAGGCGAGTTGTGATCATGGGAGTACCATTCCGGGCCCGTGGGGGCGGGCCATGGAGCGTCACTCGTACGGCGGCGTGTCCACTGACTGCCGGTCAACTGGCGCTCGGCTAGCGGAAGATGCCGGTGTGGCCCAGGGAGTAGCGGCCCGGCTGGGGGTAGACGGCGAGGCCGTGCGGGCCGCTGCCTACGGGGATGCGGGCCAGCTGTTCGCCGGTGCGGGTGTCGATGGCGTACACCTCGGCGTCGTAACGTCCCGACAGCCACAGCACCTTGCCGTCGGCGGAGACGCCGCCCATGTCGGGGCTGCCGCCGTCGGGGAGGTGCCACTTCTTGGTGAGCCTGTTCTTCCGGAAGTCGAAGACGGAGACGGTGCCTTCGCCGCGGTTGGAGACATACATCTCGCGGGAGTCGCGGCTGACGTAGAGGCCGTGGCAGCCCTTGCCGGTGGGCAGGAGGGTGGGCTCGGTGAACTTGTCGCCGTCCAGGACCCACATGCCGTGGGCCATCATGTCGGCGACGTAGAACCGCTTGCCGTCCGGGGAGACCTTCACGTCCTGCGGCATCGCGCCGTCGAAGGGGAGCTTCTGCTGACCGACGACCTTCATCCGCTCCGTGTCCACCTTCAGCAGTTCCCCGCTGAACTCGCAGGAGACGATGAAGTAGCGGCCGTCGAGGGAGAAGTCGGCGTGGTTGACGCCGTAGCAGCTGACCGGCTCGGTCCTGATCCGCTTCATGGTGTGGGGGTCGCGGAAGACGAGTTCGCGGTCGAGGGAGGCCATGACGACGGCGTACTTGCCGTTGGGGGTGAAGTAGAGGTTGTAGGGGTCGTGCACCTCGACCGGCTTGCCCGCCTTTCCCGTCTTCGGGTCGATGGGGGTGAGGGTGTGGCCGCGGTTGTTGTTGACCCAGAGGGTCTTCAGGTCCCAGGAGGGGACGACGTGCTGGGGCTGGCGTCCGACGGGGATGGTCTCCGTGATCTCGTACGTCTTCGGGTCGATGACGGAGACGGTGTCCGACTCGGTGTTGGGGACGTAGACGCGGGACGGGAAGTCCTTGACGACCGGGGAGAGCTTGTTCGGGCGGTCGGCGGCGTAGACGTCCTTCGGGTCGAGGACGGGGGGCATGCCGGGGAGGCCGTCGAGGGGCTTCTTCTTCGGTGGGGCGGGGATGGCGGCCGGGGTGCCGCCGCGGGACTCGACGGCCGCCCTGCCCCTGTCCTTGGCGGACTCCGTGCCGCAGGCGACGAGCGCGAGGAGGGCGAGGCCGGCGAGGAGGGTGCGGGGGATGAGGTTCATCGGCGGTTCTTCCGTGCGGCGGGGCGGTCGGCTGGGCGGAAGGTCAAGGTCATCGGACTATTTAATGAGGATTGCGTGGAAAAACGCATGATTCACCCGATGAGCGGCTCGTCCGGGTCGCCGTCCCGACCAGCGGTCTTCGCCCCCGCCGCCCCTACCCATTCCCGTCCCCCAGGGGCGCTGCCCCTTCCACCCCGCCAGGGGGCTCCGCCCCCTGGACCCCCGCTCCTCAAACGCCGGAGGGGCTGGTTTTTCAGCCCGTCCGGCGTTTGAGGACGAGGCCCTTTCAGGGCCGAAGCGGGGGTCTGGGGGCGGCAGCCCCCAGGGACGGGACGGGTAGGGGCGGCGGGGGCGAGGAAGAGGGGAAGACCCCGGACTGAACGACGCCGGACGGCGGCGAGATGTGCGGCGCCGTAGGCTTTGACGTCAGCCTCTTCCGGGGCCGCCGGGCTAGCGGTCCGTCACCCTCATCTCGAACCACGTCGTCTTGCCCCGCGGCAGCAGATCCACGCCCCAGCGGTCGGCGAGTTTGTCCACCAGGAACAGGCCCCGCCCGCTGACGTCCATCTCCTGGACCGGCATCAGGCAGGGCAGTCCACGGGAGGGGTCCCGGACCTCGATGCGGATCCAGCCTCGCCGGCGGCGCATGCGGAGGCCGAAGACGCGGGCGCCCGTGTGGCGGACGGCGTTGCCGACCAGTTCCGAGACGAGCAAGACCGCGTCCTCCGTCATCTTGGGGGTCAGCCCCCACTGGCGCAGGATCACGACCTGGGCCAGACGGCGTGCGGTGGCGGCGGACTCGGGGCGGGACGGGAGCGGAACCTCCGCCTCCGTGGGATTGCCGAACAGTTCCAGCGCCTTTGAAGCAGCTTCGTCCTCGACCCCCGGCGACCAGCGCGCCGCAATCACACGGCCGTGTCCCCGCGGCTGTTCGACACCCTCCAGCCCCGCCATACCCCCATCATGGCCGCCGACAGCGCCCTCCGGGGGCGTTCCCGTGGAATACACCCCCCGGAACAACCCATTCCGGAGGGCTCTGTTGGCATATGACAGGGGCAGTTCGGAGTCGCCTACAGCCCGTCCTGCCTGCGGCGATGGGTCTGCTGGCGGCAATCGACGGGCTCCCTCGACAAGACACGCTTAAGGTTGCCTTAAGGCTGCCATAAACCGCCCCTTCGAGGGACCCGGATCAGACACGCCGTCAACTGCAAGTGAATTGACGGGTTTTCGGAGTGGAATTCGCCTCCCCCAAGTGCGGCCCCTGCACCCCTGCATCCCCGCACCCGTCAGAGGAACTTCGCCTTGCCCGGACCCTCCTCCACGAAGCTCCGCATGCCCCGCTCCCGGTCCTCCGTCGCGAACAGCCCCGCGAACCAGTTCCGTTCCACCGCGAGGCCCGTCTCGATGTCCGTCTCCAGGCCCGTGTCGATCGACTCCTTCGCCGCGCGGAGCGCGATCGCCGGGCCCTGCGCCAGCTTCGCCGCCCACGCGTGCGCCTCCGCGTAGACCTGGTCCGGCGCCACCACGCGGTCCACCAGGCCCAACTCCCGCGCCTCGCCCGCCTTCACCATACGGCCCGTGAAGATCAGGTCCTTCGCCTTCGACGGACCGATCAGGCGGGACAGCCGCTGGGTGCCGCCCGCGCCGGGGATCAGGCCCAGCAGGATCTCCGGCTGGCCCAGCTTGGCGTTGTCCGCGGCGATCCGGTAGTCCGCGCAGAGTGCCAACTCACAGCCACCGCCGAGCGCGTACCCCGTCACCGCCGCCACCACCGGCTTGGGGATCCGGGCCACCGCCGTGAACGACTCCTGCAGGGCCCGCGCGCGCAGGACCATCGCCGTGTGGTCCATGGCCTGCATCTCCTTGATGTCCGCGCCGGCCGCGAACACCTTCTCCCCGCCGTAGATCACCACGGCCCGTACGTCATCGCGACGGCCCGCCTCCTCGGCGAGCTCCTTGAGCCTGTCCTGCGTGGCGACGTCCAGCGCGTTCATGGGCGGGCGGTCGAGGCGGAGGGTGCCGACGCCTTCGGCGACTTCGAGATTCACGGTCATGCCAGCAGGTTAACGGGGACTAACGGGAACCGGGTCGGTGCGGTCGATCACACTCGGCCGGGGGGCTGGGGGTTGTCCCCCAGGCAAGCACAGCACGGGGACTAACGGGAACCGGGCCGGTGCGGTCGATCACACTCGGCCGGGGGTCTGGGGGTTGTCCCCAGGCAAGCACAGCACGGGGACCAACGGCTGCGGCCCCGGTGCCGTACCTCACATCGGAGGCCGGGCGCCGGGGCCGCAGATCAGCGCAGACCTACGCCTTCCACTTCTCCCACGACATGTTCCACCCGTTCAGGCCGTTCTCGGGAGCGACGGTCGCGTCCTTGGAGTTCTTCACGACCACCACGTCACCGATCATCGAGTGGTTGAAGAACCACGCCGCCGGCGTACCGCCGTCGTACGCCCCCTTGACATCGCGCAGGCCGACGCAGCCATGGCTGGCGTTGTAGTTGCCGAAGGCGTCGCCGCCCCAGTAGTTGCCGTGGATGAAGGTGCCGGAGTCGGTGAGGCGGATGGCGTGGGGGACGTCGTCGATGTCGTACTCGCCGTCGTAGCCGACCGTGTCGCCGTTCATGCGGGTCTCGACGAACTTCTCGGTCATGACCATCTGGCCGTTCCAGGTGTCGTACCCGGGCTTGCCGGTGGTGACGGGGAGGGTCTTGACGACCTTGCCGTCCTGCATGACCTTCATCTTCTTGGTCTTCACGTCGACGACCGAGACCTGGTCGCGGCCGATGGTGAAGGAGACCGTCTTGGTCTGCTCGCCGTAGACACCGGGACGGCCCTCGACTCCGTCGAGGTTGAGGGCGACGGTGACCTTGGTGCCTTCCTTCCAGTACTTCTCGGGACGGAAGTCGAGGCGGTCGTTGCCGAACCAGTGGCCCGCGACCTCGACGGCCGGCTCCGTCTTGATCGTGATCGCCTTCTCGACGTCCTCGGGGTTGGTGATGCCCCGGGTGAAGCGGAGGGAGAACGGCATTCCGACGCCGACCTTGGAGCCGTCCTCGGGCCTGAAGTTGCCGATGAAGGTGTTCTTCGGGGTCAGGGTGGTGAAGTCGGCCTCCTTGGTGGCCTCCAGCCCCTCGGAGTCCTTGGCGACCGCGTGCACGCTGTACTTCGTGGCGGCGGCGAGGTGCGTGGACGGCGTCCAGGTGGCGCCGTCGCCGGATATCTTTCCGGCTATCGCCTTGCCCTTGGTGTCCTTGACCTCGACGGCCGTCAGCCGGCCCTTGGCCGCAGTGACCTTCAGCGCGCCGCTGGTGTCGACGGACTTGGCGCCGTCCCCCGGGGCTATGGTCACGACGGCCTGCGACTTCTTGGCCTCCGCGGTGGAGGAGTCGTCGCCCTTCCCGCCACCGGCCCCCGAGCCCGCTCCGCCGCCCCCGCCGCACGCGGCGACGCCGAGCAGCAGAACGGCAGCCAGTGCCGACAGCCCCTTGGTCCTGCGCCCCCGCGCGTCAACCGACGCCCCCGATATCGGCCGCACGTTCAAGTTGTTCTCCCCTCCCCGGGTCCCGGCCTCCGTCGGCCTGGTCGGACCCGCTCCCCCGCGCGTTCACCACGCGCACCGGCGCATATTAACCACAAGGTCACCTGCGTCGGCCCGCGCGATTGTCACCGTTCCGTTCCAACATCGGCGGATAGCCGGTTGATCGGGTGACTCACCCCCCTGTCCGGCAACTCACTCCTCTGTCCAGTTACTTCACCGCACTCCCCGCCTTCCACTCCTTCCAGCCCATATTCCATCCTCCGAGGCCATTGTCGGGAGCGACCTTTTTGTCGTTGCTGCGGACGACTTCGACGACGTCCCCGATCAGGCTGCGGTCGAAGAACCAGCCCGCGGGCGTCTCGGAGCCGCCGCCCTTGACGTCCCGGAGTCCCACGCAGCCGTGGCTGACGTTGGTGTGGCCGAAGATGTCGCTGTCCGCCCAGTAGTTGCCGTGCAGGAAGGTGCCGGAGTCGGTGAGGCGCATGGCGTGCGGGACGTCGGGGATGTCGTACTCGCCCTTGCCGTCCTTCTTCCTGAAGCCGACCGTGGCGCCGTTCATCCGGGTCAGTTCGAGCATCTCGGTGACGACCATCTTCCCGTTGTAGGTGGTCATCTTCGGTGCTCCGGCCGTGATCGGCACGGTGGCGAGCAGCTCACCGTCGCGCCGGACCTGCATGGTGTGGCGGACCGCGTCGACGAGGGAGACCTGGTGGCGGCCGACGGTGAAGGAGAACGTCTTGTCCTGCAACCCGTACACCCCGGGCGCCCCTTCGAGGTCCCGCAGACGCAGCGCGACGGTGACCCGGGTGCCGGGCTTCCAGTAGTGCCGGGGGCGGAAGTCGAGGCGGGACCGGCCGAACCAGTGCGGGCGGATCTCCACGGCCGGCTCGGCGGTGACCCGGACGGCGCGTTCGACGGCGGCGCGGTGCTCGATCTCCCGGTTGAACTCCAGGGAGACGATCATTCCGGTGCCGACGGTGGAGCGGTGTTCGGGGGTGACGTATCCGATGAACCGCTTGTCGGGGACGTACGTGGTGAAGGTCGTGTGGCGTGCGCTGCGGCGCCCGTGCCCGTCGAGGGCCACGGCGTCGACCGTGTACCGGGCGGCCAGCGCGAGCCCGGGGTCGTCGGGCTCCCAGCGCAGGCCGTCCTCGGTGATGTGTCCGGGGACCGGGGATTCCTCCGCGTCCTGGGACTTGACGACCTTCACCGACTCCAGGCGCCCGCTGAGCACACGGACGAGCAGCCCGTCGTCCGGGCGTGCGCCCTTGGTGCCGTCGTCGGGAGTGACCCGGATGACGTCCTCGGGGGCCGGCCCTTTGCCCAGCATCTGGTCGATGCCGGCGCCGTCCGAAGTGCAGCCGGCCGCCCCGGCCAGCAGTCCTGCCCATGTCAGTACGGCGGCCAACACGGCCCCCGCGCGCCGCGCGCGCCCTTGTACGTGCCTCACGAAGACCCCAACGACCGGGGTGGCCCTGGGGAAACGTGAGTGCGAGCGTCGCGGTGGGCAGAACATGTGGGAGGACGACGCGACGGGGAGCCGCGGACCGGGACACCGTGGGCTCTGTTTCCCCATGCGTGTGGTCCCTGAGCCGTGGGAGGCCGACAGGTGTCGAGCGCAGCCGAGCAGGAGGCGGTGACCGCCGCGGTCGCCGCTGAGGAGGGGCGCCCGGCCGCCGTCGTGAACGGCGCGCAGCGCAAGGCCCCCGCGGTGCCCGTGTGGCCGGGTGCGCCCATGCCGCTGGGCGCCCGCTTCCGGGTCGGCCCGGACGGGGTGGCGGGCACCAACTTCGCGCTGTGGGCGGGCGGGGCCGAGGCGGTCGAGCTGTGCCTGTTCGACGAGCGGGGGAAAGAGACGCGGGCCAAGCTGACCGAACTGACGCACGAGATCTGGCACGGGTTCGTGCCGGGTGTGATGCCGGGTCAGCGCTACGGCTACCGGGTGCACGGCCGCTGGGACCCGTGGACCGGCGGCCGCTGGAACCCGGCGAAGCTGCTCCTCGACCCGTACGCGCGCGCGGTGGACGGCGACTTCAGCCTGCCGCCCGAGGTGTACGGCCATGTCCGCGACTGGCCCCAGCAGCACGTCGCGGACACCGTGCGCGACGACCGTGACTCGGCGCCGTACGTCCCGAAGGGCGTGGTCGTCCACGACGACGCCCCGGACGACGAGTGGATGGACGACCGCCGGCCGAAGACGCCGTGGGCCGACTCGGTGATCTACGAGGTGCATGTACGGGGCTTCACCAAGCTGCACCCGGGGATTCCGGAGGAACTGCGCGGGACGTACGCCGGTCTCGCGCATCCCGCGGCGATCGAGCACCTAGTCGAGCTGGGTGTGACGGCCGTGGAGCTGCTCCCGGTCCATCAGTTCGCCCACGAGGACCATCTGCTGCGCAAGGGCCTGCGCAACTACTGGGGCTACAACTCCATCGGCTACTTCGCCCCGCACGCCGCCTACTCCGCCTCCGGTACGACCGGTCAGCAGGTCGGCGAGTTCAAGCGCATGGTCCACGCGCTGCACGCGGCCGGGATCGAGGTCATCCTCGACGTCGTCTACAACCACACGGCGGAGGCGGGCGAGCTGGGCCCGACGCTGTCGCTGAAGGGCATCGACAACCGGGGGTACTACCGGTTGCAGTCGGACGCACGCCGGTACGCGGACTACACGGGCTGCGGCAACACGCTGCACGTCGTCCAGCCGCACGTCCTGCGGCTCATCACCGACTCGCTGCGCTACTGGGTGACGGAGATGGGCGTGGACGGCTTCCGCTTCGACCTGGCGGCGGCGCTGGCCCGCTCCATGCACGACGTCGACATGTTGTCGCCGTTCCTGGCGGTGATCGCGCAGGATCCGGTGTTGCGGCGGGTGAAGCTGATCGCCGAGCCGTGGGACGTGGGGTCGGGCGGCTATCAGGTGGGCGCCTTCCCGCCGCTGTGGACGGAGTGGAACGACCGCTACCGCAACGCCATACGGGACTACTGGCGGGGCGCGCTGCCGGACGTCCGGGATCTGGGGTACCGGCTGTCAGGGTCCAGCGACCTGTACGCGTGGGGAGGCCGCCGCCCGTACGCCTCGGTCAACTTCGTGACCGCGCACGACGGTTTCACACTGCGGGACCTGGTGTCGTACGAGCGCAAGCACAACGAGGCGAACGGCGAGGGCAACCGGGACGGCTCGAACGACAACCGGTCGTGGAACTGCGGCACCGAGGGAGAGACGGACGACGAGCGTGTACGGGCCCTCAGGCGCCGCCAGCTGCGGAACCTGCTGACCACCTTGTTGCTGTCGACGGGCGTGCCGATGCTGGTCGCGGGCGACGAACTGGGGCGGACGCAGCGCGGCAACAACAACGCGTACTGCCAGGACAACGAGATCAGCTGGCTGGACTGGGGGCTGCTGGAGGAGCCCGGCTGGAAGGCGCTGTTCGACCTGACGTCCCGGCTGATCGAGCTGCGGCACCGGCACCCGGTGCTGCGCCGCCGTGCCTTCTTCTCCGGGCGGGCGCACTCGGCCGACGGGCTGCGGGACCTGGCCTGGTTCACCGCGCGGGGCACGGAGATGACCGAAGGGGACTGGTACGCGCCGGCCGCCACGCTCGGCATGTATCTGTCCGGGCGGGACATCCCGGGCCGCGACGAGCGCGGGGCGCCGATCCTCGACGACAGCTTCCTGGCCGTACTGCACGCCGGGGACGAGCCGGTGAGCTTCGAGCTGCCGGGGCCGCCGTGGGCGGAGCGGTACGAGGTGGTCGTCGACACGTCGCGGGAGGAGCAGGGGGAGGCGCCGGGCGTGCGGCACGACGCGGGGGCGGCGATCACGGTGCCGGCGCGGGCGGTGCTGTTGCTGAGGGTGGCCGGCTGACGGGCGTCCTGGCCGGACCGCTCAGCCGAGGATGCCCCGCTCGTACGCCGTCGCGACCGCCGCCGCCCGGTCGTTGACGCCCAACTTGGCGTACAGATGGGTGAGGTGGGTCTTGACGGTCGCCTCGCTGATGAAGAGCTCGCGGGCGATCTCGCGGTTGGACGTGCCCTTGGCGACCAGGGCCAGGACCTCGCGCTCGCGGGCGGAGAGGGGCTCGTTGCCGGTGGCCCGGGGCGCGCGTACGGCGGAGACCAGGCGCGAGGCGACGGCCGGGGAGAGAACCGTGCGCCCCTGGGCCGCGGCGCGGACCGCGGTGAACAACTCGTCGCGGTGGGCGTCTTTGAGCAGGTAGCCCGTGGCACCCGCCTCGATCGCGGGAAGCGTCTCGGAGTCGGTGTCGTAGGTGGTCAGGACGAGGACCTTGGCGCGGGCTCCACGGCGGGTGAGCTCCGCGATCGCGGCCACGCCGCCGCCACCCGGCATGCGCAGGTCCATGAGGATCACATCGGGGTCGAGGGCCGCGGCCCGCTCCAGGGCCTCCTCGCCGTTCGACGCCTCGCCGAGCACCTCGAATCCGGGCGCGGACTCGAACATGCCGCGCAGGCCGTCCCGAACGACGGGATGGTCGTCGACGATCAGCAGGGAGACGGACACCTCGTCACTCATGGCGTACCAACGGTACGCGAGCCGACAGGGCCGTGCCGCGTCCCGGTTCGGACTCGACGGTGAGGCAGCCCGCGATGCGCTCGGCGCGGGCGCGCATGCCCGGGAGGCCGAAGCCGCCGGTGCGGGAGCGTTCGGGGACGGCGAGCGCGTCGAAACCCCGGCCGTCGTCGCGGATGTCGAGGATCACGTCGTCGCCGAGGAAGGAGAGGGTGACGCCCACGCGGGTCGCCCGGGCGTGGCGGGAGGCGTTGGAGAGGGCCTCCTGGGCGATCCGCAGCAGCGTCGCCGAGACCTCGTCGTGGAGGTGTTCCGCCGTTCCCGTGACCGTGAACTCGGCACGTACGCCGGTCCGCCCGGCCCATTCGGCGACCGTGCTCTTCAGGGCCTCGGGCAGTCCGTCGTGCTCCAGGGCCACGGGGGCGAGGTTGTGCACCGAGCGGCGGGCCTCGCCGAGGCTGTGGCGGGCGAGGTCGGCGGCGCGGTCGAGGTGGGTGCGGGCCGTGGGCAGATCGGGGGCGTTCGCGACGACCTGGAGCTGGGCGATGATCCCGGTCAGGCCCTGGGCGATCGTGTCGTGGATCTCGGCGGCGAGCCGCCGGCGCTCGTCGGCGACGCCCGCTTCCCGTGCCTGGACGAGGAGTTGGGCGTGAAGGGCGGCATTCTCGTCGAGCGCCTGCTGCAACGCCGTGTTGGTGCGCTCGAGTTCGGCGATGGTTTCGGCGCGGGCGCGAGAGCGTGCCTCTTGCTGCGCCATGACGTGGCTGACGACAAGCAGGATCGCGTTGTTGACCACCAGCAGCCCGGCGAACACCGCCCACTGCACGGGGTCCTTGAACGGCAGCCCGCCGGCCTGCGAGGCCGAGACGGGGATCGAGCAGGCGAACGGGCCGAGCCGCCAAAGGCGCTTCCCGGGGAGCAACTCGTCGGCGTCGAAGTAGCCGGTGACCGCGTAGAAGGCGAAGAACCCGTTCAGCCAGGTGAGCGCGAAGCCGATCGCCCAGCGTACGGCGAAGTACACCGCGCCGGCGGTGGACGGGCCCGGGCGCGCGCGACGCGCCCGGCCCCAACCCAGCTGGAGTCCGAAACCCGCAGCGACCAGGACCGCGACCGCGTTCCGCTCCGCCACGGTCGGCGTCAGTTCAGCCGTGACGGCCGCCATCAGCGTGGCGAACGCGAGCAGCACGTACGGCCCTCGGCTGTGGATCAGTTCCCAGCGCCGCTCGACGTCCATTTCCCCCGCGGTCATGTCCCCAGTCTGCACGGCCGCTCGCCTACTCCCAACGGAACCAGCGCGACGCTGCGGCCGTCAGCAGGACCGTCCAGACGGCGAGGACGGCCAGGTGGTCGCCACCGGGCCAGTCGCCCGACGCCGCCTGGTTCAGCGCCTGTGCGGCCGCCCCGAACGGCGTCCAGCCGACGATCCTGGCCAGCACGTCCGGCATGGCCTGCACCGGAATCCACACCCCCGCGCAGAACATCGCCGGGAAGAACACGGCGGATCCGACGGCCCCGGCGATCTTCGTCGTCCGGGACAGCGCACAGACCACGGCGCCCAGCGCGAGGGCGGCGAGGACGGTCAGGACCAGGGCGAGGAGGTAGCCGAGGGGCTGCTCGGGCAGTCGTACGTCGAAGGCGAGCCGGCCGACGGCGAGGGCCAGCAGTGCGGAGACCACGGCGGCGCCGCCGTACACCAGCATCTGGGCGGTCAGCAGCGCCGACGGACGGACCGGCGTGGTGGACATCCGGCGCAGGATGCCGCGCTCGCGGTAGCCGGTGAGGGTCTGCGGCATGGCTTGGAGGCCGCTCACGATCAGGCCGAGCAGGACGGCCACGGGGACGTAGATGTCGATGGTCCGCAGGCCGCCGAGGTCCGCCTCGTGGTCCCGGAAGGACGGAATCGAGCCGAGGATCACCAGCAGCAGGGTCGGGAACAGCAGGATCCAGAACAGGCTGCCGGGTTCGCGGCGGAAGAGCCGCAGCTCGGTCTTCAGCACGGCGGTGTTCATGCGGTCGCCTCCTCGGTCAGGTCCAGGAACGCGTCGTCGAGGGTGGCGTCCGTGACGCGGAGCTGGCGGGCGGTGACGTGGGTGCGGGCCAGCAGCGTGATCACGGCGTTGACGGTCTCGTCGGTGCCGGAGAGGGTGACGCGGCCTTCCTTGTGCTCCACGGAGGCGAGCGCGGGCAGGGCGTTCAGGTCACGGTCGTCCAGCGGGGCGGACGGCGTGAAGCTGATGACGGTGGCGCCCGCGGAGCGGCGGATCAGTCCGGCCGGGGTGTCCAGGGCGGCGACCCGTCCCTTGTCGATCACCGCGATCCGGTCGCACAGCCGCTGCGCCTCCTCCATGAAGTGGGTGACGAGCAGGACGGTGACACCGCCCGCCCGGACGTCCTCGATGAGTTCCCAGGTGTCGCGGCGGGCGCGTGGATCGAGGCCGGTGGTCAGCTCGTCGAGTACGACGATACGGGGGTTGCCGATGAGGGCGAGGGCGATGAACAGGCGCTGTTTCTGCCCGCCGGACAGCTTCGCGAACCTGGTGGTGAGCTTGGCGGTCAGGCCCAGGCGCTCGGCGAGCGGACGCCAGTCCGGCGCGCCGGGGTAGAAGGCGGCGTACAGCTGCAGGGCCTCGCGGACGGTGAGTTTGGGTTGCAGCTCGCTCTGCTGGAGCTGGGCGCCGAGCACGCGTGACACGCGCGCGTGGTCGGCGACCGGGTCAAGGCCGGCGATGCGGACGCGGCCGGCGTCGGGGACGCGCAGACCCTCGACGCACTCGACGGTGGTGGTCTTGCCGGCGCCGTTCGGGCCGAGGATGCCGAAGATCTCGCCCTCGTCGACGGTGAAGGAGACACCGCCGACGACGGTGCGGCCGCCGTAGGACTTACGCAGGTCGGTGACTTCGATGACGGACATGACAGCAGGGTCGCGGCGGGGCCGGGGCCGGCACATCGGCCGTTGCGCTCGAAGGCACATCGACCGATCGGTCGATGGCGCCGTACGACCCCTCGAACACGCAGGTCGTAGGACCAGCGCCCGACCGCGGACCGGCCAAAACTCGGTGGGCAGTGTCAGTGGCGATCCGTAGGCTCGCTGCTGATGGTGACGACACGTGCAACCGCCGAGGACAGGTCCGACCGATCCGCCGTGGTGACGCTGCTGCGTCTGTGGCCGTATGTGCGGCCGGTGCGTTTGCGGTTGTTCACCGCCGCGTTCGTGGCGATCGTCGCCTCGTGTCTGTCGCTGGTCATTCCGCTCGTGCTGAAGTGGATGGTGGACGGGCCCGTCGCCGACCGGGATCCGGCCGGGGTGTGGCTCGGGGCGCTGTTCCTGCTGCTGTTCGGGGTCGCGGAGGCGCTGCTGTTCGGGCTGCGGCGGTGGCTGGTGGCGCGGCCGCTGGCGGGGGTCGAGGCGGCGATGCGGGCGGATCTGTACGGTCGTCTGCAGCGGCTGCCGGTGGCGTTCCACGACCGGTGGGCGTCGGGGCAGTTGCTGTCGCGGGGCACGACCGATCTGATGCTGCTGCGCATGTTCCTCGCCTTTCCGCTGACGTTCCTGCTGGTCAACGGGGTGACGATCCTTGTCGGCGTCATCATCATGCTGCTCCAGGACTGGACGCTGGGGCTGGTGATCCTGGTCCCGGCCGTGCCCGTGATCGTCACCTGCGTGATCTTCGAGAAGCGGTACGCCACGGTGGCGCGCCGCGCGCAGGACCAGGTGGGCGATCTGACGACGGTCGTCGAGGAGAGCGTGCTCGGCATCCGGATCATCAAGGGGTTCGGGCGGCACCGCAGTCAGGCACGGGCGTTCCGGGACCTGTCACGGACGCTGCGGGGGACCGAACTGCGCAAGGCCCGGCTGCTGGCGACCATCTGGGGCGTCATCGTGGCGCTGCCGGAGATGGCGATCGGGGCGGCGCTGGTGCTGGGTGCGGTGCAGGTGGCGGACGGGGGTCTGTCGGCGGGGACGCTGGTGGCGTTCCTGTCGACGGCGCTCGCCCTTCGGTGGCCGGTGGACTCGATCGGCTTCCTGCTGGCGATGAGCCAGGAGGCGGCGACGGCCACGGAGCGGTACTTCGAGGTGATGGATGCGGTTCCTGAGGAGCCGTCGGGGTCGGGTGCGGGGGCGTTGGTGCGGGCCGGGGGTGGGTCGCGCGACTCGGCGCTACGAGGTGCCGCCCTTCTGTGGGTCGGGAGCCGCCCCAGCGGCACGACTGCCCGCGGCTTGACGGAGTCGGCTGCCGCAGCGAGCGGGTCGCAGGGCAGCGGGCTTCGGTTTCACGGCGTCTCGTTCCGGTATCCCGATGCCCCCGACGACTCACCCCCGATCCTCAACCACATAGACCTCCACATCCGCCCCGGCGAATCCATGGCCCTCGTAGGAGCGACCGGCAGCGGCAAGACGACCCTCACCGCCCTCGTCCCCCGCCTCCACGAGGTGACGTCCGGGAGGATCACGCTGGACGGCGAGGACATCGCCGAGATGCCCAGAGACTCGCTGCGCGAACTCGTCGCTGTCGCCTTCGAGGAACCCACCCTGTTCTCGGCCAGCGTCGCGGACAACGTTCTGATGGGGGCCGCGGAGGGCGCGGGAGAGCCCGAGTTGGAGCGGGCGCTCGCCGTCGCGCAGGCCGGCTTCGCGCACTCCCTGCCGCACGGGACCGGGACGCAGGTCGGCGAGCAGGGGCTCAGCCTCTCCGGCGGGCAGCGGCAGCGGCTGGCGCTCGCGCGGGCCGTGGTCGGCCGGCCGAGGTTCCTCGTGCTGGACGACCCCCTGTCCGCCCTCGACGTGCACACCGAGGCCGCCGTCGAGGCCGCCCTGCGGGAGGTGCTCGCGGAGACCACCGCGCTCATCGTGGCCCACCGCCCGTCCACGGTGCTGCTCGCGGATCGCGTCGCCCTGCTCTCCGGCGGCCGTATCGCGGCCGTCGGCACGCATCACGAACTGCTGCGCACGAACACCGAGTACGCCCACCTCATGGCCGGAACCGAGGAGGCCGACCGATGACGGCGACCACCACCACCGCACCGGACAAGGCGCAGCCGGCCGAGGAACCCCCCACGCCGGGTGACCCCTTCGACCGCGACGTCCTGCCCACTCCCCCGGGCGCCACCACGGCCCTCCTGCGCTCCCTGCTCGCCCCGATGAAGGCCCGCGTCGCCCTGACCACCCTCCTGCTGCTCCTCCAGCAGGCGGCCGTGCAGACGGGCCCGCTGCTGGTGGCGTACGCCATCGACACGGCCGTACCGGCGTTCCGGCGCGACGACCTCGGCCCGCTGATCGCCGTGGCCGCCGGCTATCTGCTGTGCGCGCTGGCCTCCGGCGGCCTGCAGTACGGGTTCATCCTCGTCTCCGCCCGCGTCAACCAGGACGTGCTGCTCGACCTGCGCGGCCGTATCTTCCGCCATGCCCAGGCCCTGAGCATCGACTTCCACGAGCGCTACACCTCGGGCCGGCTGATCTCCCGCTCCACCACGGACGTGGAGTCCCTGCGCGAGCTGCTCGACGAGGGCCTGCAGGAACTCGTCACCGTCATCCTGTCCTTCGTCTCCATCTCGGCGATGCTGCTGTGGCTGGACCTCGGGCTCGGCGCGGTCGCCGTGGCCTCCTTCGGGCCGCTGTATCTCCTCGTACGGCTCTACCGGCGGCGTGCCGCGCGCGTGTACACCGTGCGGTCCACCGCCATCGCGGCCGTGATCGTCAAGTTCGTCGAGACGATGAACGGCATCCGCCCGGTGCGCGCCTTCCGGCGCGAGGCGGCCAACGACGCCGACTTCGCCGTACTCAACAAGCGGCACGAGCGGACGAACGGCGACGCGCTGCTGGAGATGGCCCGTTACGTCGTCGGCTCCCGCCTCGTCGCCAACACCGCCGTCGCGGGGATCGTGCTGTGGGGCGCCTACCGGGTCGCCGGCGGCACGCTGGCTCTCGGTGTGCTGGCGGCCGCGGTGCTGTATCTGCGGCGGCTGTACGACCCGATCGACCGGCTCGGCATGTTCCTCAACTCGTACCAGTCGGCGGCGGCCTCCCTGGAGAAGATCGCCGGGCTGCTGGCCCAGACGCCGTCCGTCCCCGAGCCGCGGGCCCCCCGGCAGCTGCCGCCGCTCGGGAGCGAGCACCCCGGCCGCGAGGTCGTCTTCGACGCCGTCCGGTTCGCTTACCGCACCGGCGGCGAGGTGCTGCCCCGCTTCGACCTCACGATCCCGGCCGGGCAGACGGTCGCGGTCGTCGGCTCGACCGGCGCGGGCAAGTCGACCCTGGCCAAGCTGCTCGCCCGCTTCTACGACCCCTCCGACGGCCGGGTCCTGCTGGACGGCGTCGACCTGCGCGAGCTGCCGGTGGCCGAACTGCGGCGCGGGGTGGTGATGGTGACGCAGGAGGCGTTCCTGTTCTCCGGCACGGTCGCCGAGAACATCGCCATCGGCCGGCCCGACGCCACCCGCGAGGAGATCGAGCAGGCGGCGAAGGCCATCGGCGCGCACGACTTCATCAGCTCGCTCCCCGACGGTTACGACACCGACGTACGCAAGCGGGGCGGCCGTATCTCCGCCGGGCAGCGCCAACTGGTCGCGTTCGCCCGGGCGTTGCTCGCCGACCCGGCCGTGCTCATCCTCGACGAGGCGACCAGCTCCCTCGACATCCCCGGCGAACGGGCCGTGCAGCGCGCGATGTCGACGGTGCTGCACGGGCGTACGGCCGTCGTCATCGCCCACCGGCTCTCCACGGTCGAGATCGCGGACCGGGTCCTGGTCATGGAGCACGGCCGGATCGTCGAGGACGGCACTCCGGCCGAACTCGTCGCGGGGACGGGCAGGTTCGCGGACCTGCACCGGGCGTGGCGGGACAGTCTGGCATGACCGTGACGTGACAGACCGGCGAGACCGTCCAGGGGGACGACAGGTGATCGACGCGTACGAGGATCCGGGCACGCCCGACTGCCGGGGTGGCTGGCGGTATCTGCTGTGGCTGGTGCTGCGGCAGCCGTGGCGGTCGGCCGCGGGCGCCCTGCTGGGCAGCGTGTGGATGGTGCTGCTCGCGGCGACGCCCCTGCTGATGGCCCGGGCCGTGGACGAGGGCCTGGAGAAGGACGACATGGGCGCCCTCGCCCTGTGGACGGGGCTGCTGGTCGTGGTCGGGGCGTTCAACGCGTGGCTGAGCATCATGCGGCACCGCACGATGACCCGGGTGCGGATGGACGCCAACTTCCGCACGGTCAAGGTCGTCGTCGGCCAGGCGGTACGGCTCGGGGCCGCGCTGCCACGGCAGGTCAAGGCCGGGGAGATCGTGACGATCGGCGTGGGCGACGTGCAGCAGATCGCCTCCGCGCTCACAGTGATCGGTCCGGGGGTCGGCGCGATCGCCGCCTACCTCGCGGTCTCCGGCCTGCTGCTGACCGTCTCCGTCGAGCTCACCGTGGTGGTGCTGCTCGGGATGCCCATGATCGCCCTGCTCGTCGGGCCGCTGATGCGCCGTCTGCAGGGCACGGAGGCGGAGTACCGGGAGCGCCAGGGCGTCCTGACGGCCCGGATCGGCGACCTCGCGGGCGGCCTGCGCGTCCTCAACGGCCTCGGCGGAAAGGGCCTGGTCGCCGACGCCTTCCGCCGCGACTCGGCCCGCCTGCGCGAGCAGGGCTACCGGGTCGGCTCGGTGACCAGCTGGATGCAGGCCGTCGGCGTGGGACTGCCGACGCTGTACCTCGCGGTGGTGACCTGGATGGCGGCCCGCATGGCGGCCCAGGGGACCATCACGGTAGGCGAGTTGGTGTCGGTCTACGGCTATGTCGCGGTCCTCGTCCGCCCGGTGTCGTACTTCGTGGACTGGGGCTACCAGCTCGGCCGGGGCGTGGTGGCCGCACGCCGCGTCGTACGGCTGCTGCGCCTGGAGCCGGAACCGGACACGGGCACGCGCGAGGCCCCCGCCGAGCCGTCGGTGCTGTACGACCCGGAGTCCGGCGTACGGCTGCTCCCGGGCCGCCTGACCGCACTGGCCGCCGCCGTGCCGACGGACGCCGTGGCCGTGGTGGACCGCCTCGGCCGCTACACCCCTTCAGCGGCGACCTGGGGCGGCGTACCCCTGGCCGACATCGCGTTGCCGCAGCTCAGGGCGCGCATCCTGGTCGCCGACCACGAGGCGGACCTGTTCGCGGGCACGCTGCGGGAGCTGGTCTGCGGGCACTGGGGCCCCGATGGCCGCAGCGAGGCGGAGATCGCCCGGGCCGTCCACACAGCGGTCGCCGAGGACATCGTCCGCGGCCTCCCCGACGGCCTCGACACCCCCATCGACGCCCAGGGCCGCAACCTCTCCGGGGGCCAGCGCCAGCGCATCCGCCTGGTCCGCGCCCTGCTGGCCGACCCCGAGGTCCTGCTGGCCGTGGAGCCGACGTCGGCCCTGGACGCGCACACGGAGGCAAGGGTCGCCGAACGCCTGCGCACAGCCCGCCGGGGCCGCACGACGGTCGTAACCACCACGTCCCCCCTGGTCCTGGACCAGGCGGACACAGTCCACTTCTTGGTCGACGGCAAGGTGGCGGCCACGGGCACCCACCGCGAACTGCTGGACGGGGAGCCCGGATACCGGTCTTTGGTGGCGCGGGACGAGGACGCCGAGGAGGTTGTGAGGTGACGGAAGTGCAGCCCACCCAGGGGCGCGGGGAACTGCGCGACAAGCCACAACGCACCCGCGGTCGGCGTACCGGGCGAAGTCCCGAGCCAGTGGCCGCAAGATCGAACGCGCCGGGCCACCTCCCCATCGCCGATCCACGAGACGTCCGACTGGCCACCACTCGCCTCATCCGAGCCGACGCCAAAGCCTTCACAGCCGTACTCGCCCTGAACTCCCTCGCAGCGATCGCCGGCCTCGCAGGCCCTTGGCTGGTGGGCCGCATCATCGACGAGGTCCGCGCCGGCCACGGCACAACCACCGTGGACAGACTCGCCCTGGCGATCCTGATCGCGGCAACAGCCCAGCTGTTGCTGGCCCGCTGGGCCCGCTACGAAGGCCACCGCTTCGGCGAACGCACCCTCGCCCGCATCCGCGAGGAGTTCGTCGACCGCACCCTCGCCCTGCACGCCTCCGTCGTGGAACGCGCCGGCACCGGCGACCTGACGGCCCGCGGCACCGCCGACGTGGCCACCGTCGGCACGACGCTTCGCGACGCCGGCCCCGAGATGCTGATCAACATCGTGCAGGCGCTGTTCCTGCTCGCCGCCGTCTTCGCGATCGACCCGCTGCTCGGCGCGCTGGGGGTGGTGGTCCTCACCCCCGTCTGGTTGGTGCTGCGCTGGTACCTGCGGCGGGCCCGGGACGCGTATCTCGCCGAGGGCGCGGCCAATTCGGAGGTCGCGGAGATCCTCGCGGCGACCGCGGCCGGCGCCCGCACGGTGGAGGCGTTCGGACTCCGGGACCACCGGGTCGCGGCCGGCCGTGAGGCGCTGGAGGAGTCCCGGCGCACCCGCTTCCACACCCTGTTCCTGCGCTCGGTGTTCTTCCCGGTGGTGGAGGTGTCGTACCTCTTCCCGGTGGCGGGCGTCCTGCTGATCGGCGGGGTCCTGCACGCGCACGGGGCGATCAGCGTCGGCGCGGTCGTGGCGGCCGGGCTGTACTTCCGGCAGTTCGAGGGGCCGCTCGACGAACTCCTGGTCCGGGTCGAGCAACTGCAGAGCAGCGGCGCGTCGTTCGCCCGCGTGGAGGGGCTGGCACGCGCCCCGCAGGCGACCGGGACGGATTCACCGGCCCCCGCGGACGACCGCATCGACGTGACCGGCGTGCGCTACGCCTATGACCGCGGCGGCGAGGTCCTCAGCGACGTCGACCTGACCGTCCGGCCGGGCGAGCGGCTCGCCGTCGTCGGCCCCTCGGGCGCCGGAAAGACGACCCTGAGCCGGCTCCTGGCCGGCGTCGACGCGCCGACCGCCGGCTCGGTGACGGTCGGCGGCGTACCGGTGGTCGCCCTCGGTCCCGAGGAGCTGCGCCGCCAGGTGGTGCTGGTCACCCAGGAGCACCACGTCTTCCTCGGCACGGTCCGCGACAACCTCCGTATCGCCGAGCCGTCCGCCACGGACGAGGAGCTGTGGGCGGCGCTCACGGCGGTCGGCGCGGACACCTGGGTACGCCGGCTGCCCGACGGCCTCGGCACGGCGCTCGGCGACGACGGCTGCCGTACGGACGGCTCACAGGCCCAGCAGCTCGCGCTGGCCCGTGTGGTGCTGGCCGACCCGCACACCCTGATCCTCGACGAGGCGACGGCCCTGCTCGACCCGACGACGGCCCGGCACACCGAGCGCGCCCTGGCCGCCGTACTCCAGGGCCGTACGGTCATCGCCATCGCGCACCGTCTGCACACCGCGCACGACGCGGACCGCGTGGCCGTCATGGAGAACGGCCGGCTCACCGAGCTCGGCACCCATGACGAGCTGGTCGCGGCGGGCGGGGCGTACGCGGCGCTGTGGCGGTCCTGGCACGGGGAGCGGGCGGGGTCCGATCACCCGTGAGAGCGGAGATCTATGCTTCTCGGAGCAGCAGATCCGTTCCACCGCACACGTCATGTCCGTTTCTCCTGGGGAAGCCCCGTTGAACTTCTGGTCGATCTACCAGCACGGCTTCGCGCGCGTCGCCGCGTGCACGGGCCACACCGTCATCGCCGACCCGCGCGCCAACGCGGAAGCGGTTCTGCGGCAGGCGCGCCGGTGCGCGCAGGAGGGCGTCGCCGTCGCCGTCTTCCCCGAGCTGGGCCTGACCGGGTACTCGATCGAGGACCTGCTGCTCCAGGACGCCGTGCTCGACGACGTCGAGGAGGCGCTCGCCACGGTGGTGGCCGGGTCGGCCGACCTGCTTCCGGTGCTGGTCGTCGGCGCCCCGCTGCGCCACCGCCACCGGATCTACAACTGCGCGGTGGTCGTGCACCGCGGCCGGGTCCTCGGCGTCGCGCCGAAGTCGTACCCGCCGAACTACCGGGAGTTCTACGAGCGGCGCCAGATCGCCTCGGGCGAGGACGAGCGCGGCGGGACGATCCGGGTGGGCGGCGAGGAGGTGCCGTTCGGGGTGGACCTGCTGTTCGAGGCGGCGGACGTCCCCGGCCTCGTGCTGCACGCGGAGATCTGCGAGGACATGTGGGTGCCGGTGCCGCCGAGCGCCGAGGCGGCGCTGGCCGGCGCGACCGTGCTCGCCAACCTCTCCGGCAGCCCGATCACGGTCGGCCGGGCCGAGGACCGGCGGCTGCTGTGCCGGGCGGCGTCCTCGCGGTGCCTCGCGGCGTACGTCTACTCGGCGGCCGGTCTGGGCGAGTCGACGACCGACCTGTCGTGGGACGGCCAGACCATGATCTACGAGAACGGCGTCCTGCTGGCCGAGACGGACCGCTTCCCGCTCGACGACCAGTTCGCCGTGGCCGACGTCGACCTCGACCTGCTGCGGCAGGAGCGGCAGCGGATGGGCACGTTCGACGACAACCGCCGTGCTCACGCGGCCCGCACCGGCGACTTCCGGAGCATCACGTTCCAGCTGGACCCGCCCACGACCGACCTGGGGCTGAAGCGCCGGGTCGAGCGCCTCCCGTTCGTGCCCGCCGACGCCGAGCGTCTCGCGCTGGACTGCTACGAGGCGTACAACATCCAGGTCGCGGGCCTCCAGCAGCGGCTGGCCGCGATCGGGAGTCCGAAGGTGGTCATCGGGGTGTCCGGCGGCCTCGACTCCACGCATGCGCTGATCGTCGCCGCCCGGGCGATGGACCGCGCGGGCCGCCCGCGCAGCGACATCCTCGCCTTCACCCTGCCCGGCTTCGCCACCAGCGACCACACCAAGGACAACGCCCACAAGCTGATGAACTCGCTCGGCGTCACCGCGGCCGAGCTCGACATCACGCCGACGGCGCGGCTGATGCTGCACGAGATGGGCCACCCGTTCGCGTCCGGCGAGCCGGTGTACGACGTCACCTTCGAGAACGTGCAGGCCGGCCTGCGCACCGACTACCTGTTCCGCCTCGCCAACCAGCGCGGCGGCATCGTGCTCGGCACCGGCGACCTGTCGGAGCTGGCGCTCGGCTGGTCCACGTACGGCGTGGGCGACCAGATGAGCCACTACAACGTCAACGGCGGGGTGCCGAAGACCCTGATCCAGCATCTGATCCGCTGGGTCATCGGCAGCGGCCAGTTCGACGAGGAGACCGGCAAGACGCTCGCCGCGATCCTCGACACGGAGATCAGCCCCGAGCTGGTGCCGGGCGAGGAGATGCAGTCCACCGAGTCCAAGATCGGCCCGTACAACCTGCACGACTTCACGCTCTTCCACGTCCTGCGGTACGGCTTCCGGCCGTCGAAGATCGCCTTCCTGGCTTGGCACGCCTGGCACGACGCGGAGGCCGGTGCCTGGCCGCCGGGGTTCCCCGAGGCCAAGCGGGTGGCGTACGACCTGGCGGAGATCCGGCGCTGGCTGGAGGTCTTCTGCCGGCGCTTCTTCGCGTTCGCACAGTTCAAGCGCTCGGCGATGCCGAACGGGCCGAAGGTCTCGGCCGGCGGTTCCCTCTCCCCGCGCGGCGACTGGCGCGCGCCCTCGGACGGCAACGCGGCGGCCTGGCTGCGGGACCTCGCCCGTATCGACGGGTGAGTCGCCCGTTCCGCCCTCGTCTGTTCTGTCCGTTCCGTTTATCGAACGTGAACTCCCGGACAACGAACGATTTCCGGCCAACTTCCTGACGCGGTCCTGACAGAAACCGCAGTCAGCTGCCACTCTTCCCACGGCCGCGACACAGCAACCCCACAGCGCCGTCACACGGCGGTGCCCGCGGCCGAGCTCCCGCACGCGCACGTCCATCACCGCACGCGCACGTCGTTCTGCGTACCACCCCGCTCTGCCCGGACGGCCCACCCGCCGGCCGGTCTCCCCTGGCCGCGTGATCCGCGGCCGCGCAGAAGGAGTCAGTGTTGAGAGACAGTTCCTCCCACAGACGCACCCCCCACGCAAGCCAGCGCCCCACGGCGCACCGCCAGGCCGCCGCCGTCGCCCTCGTCGGCGTGGCCGCCCTGATCGCCGCGGCCGTCCAGTCGGGCGCCGCCACCGCAGCCCCGGAGAAGGCACCGTCGGCCGCGGGCAAGGTCATACCGGGCGCCGAGTCGGTCAAGCTCTCCCCCGCCCAGCGCGCCGAGCTGATCCGCGAGGCCAACGCCACCAAGGCGGACACCGCGAAGGACCTGGGCCTCGGCGCCAAGGAGAAGCTGGTCGTGCGTGACGTCCTCAAGGACGGCAACGGCACGGTCCACACCCGCTACGAGCGGACGTACGACGGACTGCCCGTCCTCGGCGGCGACCTGGTCGTCGAGACCGCGAAGTCCGGCGAGACCGAGGCGGTCGTGAAGGCCACCCGCGCCGCCATCAAGCCGGCCACCACCACGGCCGCCGTACCCGCCGCCAAGGCGGAGAAGCAGGCGCTGGCCGCGGCGAAGGCGGACGACGCCACGAGCCCCGACGTCAACCGGGCGCCGCGCAAGGTGATCTGGGCCGCGAAGGGCAAGCCGGTCCTGGCGTACGAGACGGTCGTCGGCGGCCTCCAGGAGGACGGCACCCCGAACGAGCTGCACGTCATCACCGACGCCGCCACGGGCGCCAAGCTCTACGAGTACCAGGGCATCGAGACCGGCACCGGCAACACGATGTACAGCGGCACGGTCACGCTCGGCACCACGCAGTCCGGGTCGACGTACAACCTGACCGACGGGGCGCGCGGCGGCCACAAGACGTACAACCTCAACCGCGGCACCTCCGGCACCGGCACGCTGTTCTCGGGCTCCGACGACGTGTGGGGCAACGGCAGCGCGTCCAACACGGAGACCGCGGGCGCGGACGCGCACTACGGCGCGGCGCTCACCTGGGACTACTACAAGAACGTCCAGGGGCGCAGCGGCATCCGCGGTGACGGCGTGGGTGCCTACTCCCGGGTCCACTACGGCAACGCGTACGTCAACGCGTTCTGGTCCGACAGCTGCTTCTGCATGACGTACGGCGACGGCTCGGGCAACACCCACCCGCTGACGTCCATCGACGTGGCCGGGCACGAGATGACGCACGGCGTCACCTCCAACACCGCGGGCCTCAACTACAGCGGCGAGTCCGGCGGCCTCAACGAGGCGACCTCCGACATCTTCGGCACGGCCGTCGAGTTCTACGCCAACAACTCCTCCGACGTCGGTGACTACCTCATCGGCGAGGAGATCGACATCAACGGCGACGGCAGCCCGCTGCGCTACATGGACAAGCCGAGCAAGGACGGCTCGTCCAAGGACGCCTGGTACTCGGGCATCGGCTCGATCGACGTGCACTACTCGTCGGGTCCCGCCAACCACTTCTTCTACCTGCTGAGCGAGGGCAGCGGCACCAAGGTCATCAACGGTGTCACCTACAACTCGCCCACCTCGGACGGCCTTCCGGTCACCGGCATCGGCCGCGACAAGGCGGAGAAGATCTGGTTCCGCGCGCTGACCACCAAGTTCACCTCGACCACCAACTACGCGGCCGCCCGCACCGGCAGCCTCGCGGCGGCCGGTGAGCTGTACGGCACCACGAGCGCCGAGTACAAGGCGGTGCAGGACGCCTGGGCGGGCGTCAACGTGGGCACGCGGTCCGACGGAGGCGGCGGCGGTGGCACGTCCTTCGAGAACGGCACCGACGTATCGATTCCGGACAACGGCGCGGCCGTGACGTCCTCGATCACCGTGTCCGGCCGCACCGGCAACGCGCCCTCCAACCTCCAGGTCGCCGTGGACATCGTCCACACCTACATCGGTGACCTCAAGGTGGACCTGGTCGCCCCCGACGGCACGGCGTACACGCTGAAGGGCTACGGCACGGGCGGCAGCTCGGACAACCTCAACACCACGTACACGGTGAACGCGTCCTCCGAAGTCGCCAACGGCGTGTGGCAGCTGCGGGTCCAGGACAACGCGGACATCGACACCGGTTACATCAACAGCTGGAAGCTCACCTTCCCGTAGGCCGGTTCGCGGTCTGCCGGAGCAGGGCGTCGTCTCGGCGGGTTCAACTCCCGCCGGGACGGCGCCCGTTCACATTTCTGAAACATTTACCGGACAGTCAACTTTCGGTCAACATCACCGCGCCCTCCTGACATGTACGCGCCCCAGGTGTCACTCTTCGTGCACCCGCCGCACAAGCACCACTGCACCTCCCCCACAAAAGGAGCTCGTGTGACCCCCCTCTACGCGCGTCGCAAGCGCACCACTCTGGCCATCGCCACCGCTGTGGCGGCCGGAGCCCTCCTCACCACCGGTCTGACCGCCGGCAGTTCGGCCGCCGAGGACCGGGCGGACAGCGGCAGAACGGCGGCCCCTCTCGCCGCCCCGGTCGCGCTGGCCCCCGCGGCCCGCACCGCCCTCATCAAGGACCAGCAGGCCGAGGCGGCCGAGACCGCCGACGCGATAGGCCTCGGCGCCCAGGAGAAGCTGGTCGTCAAGGACGTCGTCAAGGACGCCGACGGCACGGTCCACACCCGCTACGAGCGCACCTACGCCGGTCTCCCCGTCCTCGGCGGCGACCTGGTCGTCCACGAGTCGGCGTCCGGCGCGCACAAGAGCGTCACCAAGGCGACGAAGGCCGCCATCAAGGTCGCCTCGCTCAAGCCGGAGATCAGCGCCGCCAAGGCCGAGGGCCAGGCCGTGAAGCTCGCCAAGGCGGCCGGATCGAAGAAGACCGAGGCGGACAACGCGCCCCGCAAGGTGATCTGGGCGGCGGACGGCAAGCCGGTCCTCGCCTACGAAACGGTCGTCGGCGGCCTCCAGGAGGACGGCACCCCGAACGAGCTGCACGTCATCACCGACGCCGCCACCGGCAAGAAGCTGTACGAGTACCAGGGCATCGAGACCGGCAGCGGCAAGAGCCTCTACTCGGGCACGGTCACCCTCGGCACGACCCTGTCGGGTTCGACGTACCAGCTGTACGACACCTCGCGCGGCGGCCACAAGACGTACAACAAGGCCCGCAGCACCAGTTCCTCCACCGGCACGCTGTTCACCGACGCGGACGACACCTGGGGCACCGGCGCCGCCTCCAGCTCCTCCAGCGACCAGACGGCCGCCGTCGACGCCGCCTATGGCGCCCAGGTCACCTGGGACTACTACAAGAACACCTTCGGCCGCAGCGGCATCAAGAACGACGGCAAGGCCGCCTACTCCCGCGTCCACTACGGCAACGCGTACGTCAACGCCTTCTGGGACGACAGCTGCTTCTGCATGACGTACGGCGACGGCGAGGGCAACACCAAGCCGCTCACCTCGCTCGACGTGGCCGGCCACGAGATGACCCACGGCGTCACCTCCAACACCGCGGGCCTCAACTACAGCGGCGAGTCCGGCGGCCTGAACGAGGCCACCTCCGACATCTTCGGCACGGCGGTGGAGTTCTACGCGGCGAACTCCAAGGACGTCGGCGACTACCTCATCGGCGAGAAGATCGACATCAACGGCGACGGCACCCCGCTGCGCTACATGGACAAGCCCAGCAAGGACGGCAACTCCGCCGACGCCTGGTCGTCGTCGCTGGGCGGCCTGGACGTCCACTACTCCTCGGGTCCCGCGAACCACTTCTTCTACCTCCTCTCCGAGGGCAGCGGCGCCAAGACGATCAACGGGGTGAGCTACAACTCGCCGACGTCCAACGGCTCGACGGTCACCGGGATCGGCCGGACCAAGGCCGCCGCGATCTGGTACAAGGCCCTGACCGAGTACATGACGTCGACGACGAACTACAAGGCCGCCCGTACGGCGACCCTGAGCGCGGCGTCCGCCCTGTACGGCGGCACCGGCAGCACGGAGTACAAGGCGGTGGCGGCCGCGTGGTCGGCGGTCAACGTCAGCTGAACACAGGCCTGTTGACGTCCGGCTGACGCAGGACCGACGCAGGACCGACAGGGCGGCACCCGGGACGAAGGCATTCCCGGGTGCCGCCCTACTCTTGTCTCCCATGTCCTTCACGTACGACGCCGTCGGCGCGACCCGGGAGAACGGCTTCTGCCCGCCCGGCTTCCACCCCCTGCATGTGCGCACCCGCATCGGCGAGGGCGAGGAGGTCTTCCGCAGAGCCGCCGAGGCGGTCATGACCTGGGAGATGCACCGCGCCATGGGCGTCGGCATCGACGCCTCGGCCCCCCGGGCGGCCCCCGAGGTGGACGTCACGGTCACTCTCGCCGGCATGATCAAGGCTCCGTGCCGGGTGGTGTGGACGGTGGAGGAGCACCGGCGGGTCGGCTGGGCGTACGGCACGCTTTCCGGCCATCCGGAGTGCGGCGAGGAGGCGTTCGTCGTGGAACGCACGGGCGACGGCACCGTCTGGCTGACGGTGAACGCATTCAGCCGTGGGGCGAAGTGGTACGCGCGGGCAGGGGGACCGGCGACGCGCGGACTCCAGCACGCGTATGCGCGGCGGTGCGGTGCGGTGCTGCGGCGATTGTGCGCACCGGTCCAAGAGGACTGACCGGGCGATACCGCGTTATCGGAATTACCCCGCAATGGGGACAATCAGCCGGAACTCCTTGCCCGCAGAAAACCCCTTGACCCGGCAAACGCTTCCATGATTCCGTTTGCCTCAACGGGGGGAGTGATTCTGTGAGTTTCGCGAGCATTCCTTGGGGACAAACGCGCCGCGTCCTGGCGGGCTCAGCAGCCGCTCTGGCAATTCTGGGAAGTGCCACGGCATGCGGCCATCAAGGGACGACGGGCGAAGAGCGCACCGAGAGCACTGAAGTGCGCGCCACCGACGAGGCTTCCGTTCGCCGAGTCGACCTCCCGCTCGATACGGCCATGAAAGCGGCAGCGGACCAGGGGAAAGGTTTCTCCCTCCGCGATGCGACCAGCCTGGGCAGGTACATCAGCCCCGCCTACGCAAGCCGCTTCAAGGCGTGTTTCGAGAGGCAGAAGCCGAACCTCAAAGCCGTGGATTTCTTTGTGGTCCGGCGTTCCGAGAAATGCCCGCTTCGCGTCGGTGACGACATGCCGCCCGGCACTACGCCGAAGGTACTCGGCGTGACCTTGCGCAAGGCGGTCCACCAGCTCGTCGAAGCGGGATTCGCCCCGGACCACATCAGCGTCGACACATTGGACGCGAAGGGGCACAAGACCAACGAGCGCCATTGGTCATGGGAAGTCTGCACGCAGAACCCCACTGCCGGTACGCCTTTCTCGGCAGCTCTCAAACCAAAACTCGTGGTCAAGGCCTCTTGCTCCGGGAATTGAACCGGCACGTATCACTGCGAGAGAAGGAGGACGTAATGAAAAAGCGTTTGTTCGGGCGCACGGCAGCGATTCTTCCGATCGTGGCGGCACTCACTCTGGGAGTGTCGGCGAACGCCCACGCCGAGACGGACTGCACCGACTACTCCGACAACGGCGGCGGCAAGGCGACCTTCAAGGCGTACGGCGAACACCTCCTGGTGGACGACATCTTCGCCGACGGTCACTCCGCCATCGGGTTCATCGAGATCTACGGCGACGGTCAGTACTGGTACTGGAACCGGATGGGCGCGGACGGCGGTGTCCGCGACGTCGACCTCTCCCTCGCGGAGGGGACGGCCGTCCACGTCGGTGCGTACCTCGGGAACTGGGACGGCACCGTGACCGGCGGCATCGACTTCAACTCCAACGTCGTCATTCCGTCCTGCATCGGCACGGCCTGAGCCCGCTCAAGGGGGAGGAGAGGACATCATGCGCACGTTTCTCAGGGTGGGGACCGTCGTGGCCACCGCGGCATTGACCTTCGGTGCCATGGCGGGGGTGTCGTCGGCCGACACGTACGACAAGGGCTGCGGGGACGGGTGGAACGACCCGGGCGGCAGGGACTGCTGGGCCGAGTGGCGCAACAGCAGCGGCGTGCAGGTCTCGTGGGCCGGTTTCACGGCCTATGACGAGATCCTCTATGCGGTGGACGCCGAGGCCGACGGTCGCGGGGTGTACATCAAGGCCACCTGGTCCGGCGGCTCGGCCGAGATCAAGCACACACAGGGCGCCGACGCCGGAAGACTCGAAAAGGACCTCGACATAGCGGAAGGAGCCTCCGTCTCCTTGACGATGTGCCAGACCAACAACGGTGCGCTGGTGAACTGCGCGTACGCGACCGCCATCGCCTGACGCGCGAGCGGTTCGGCATGGCGCTCGGCCGGGAGGGCCCGGCCGAGCGCCTCGCTCACCGCATCAGTACCCCGGCTCCCTCCCCCGTCTCCTCCGAGGGCACCGCCACCAGCCCCAGCTCCGCACCGGACGCCAGCAGCCGATGCGCCGGCAGGATCCGCACCGTGTAGCCGTACGGCCCCGTCCGGTCCAGGGAGAGCGGCCCCTCGTACACCCACCGCCCCTCCGCGTCCGGATTCCCCGTCGGCTTCAGCGGCACCGTCGACGCGTCCGCGATGCGGTCCTCGGAGTCGACGCGGCCCGAGACCACCTGCACCTCCACGTCGTCCGGACCCAGGTCGCCGAGGCCCACCCGCACCCGCAGACTGAGCGTCGAGCCGAGTTCCGCGGTGGCCGTCGCCTCCGATGTCTCGACGTGGTCGACCGTGACGCCGTGCCACGCCGACCGCACCCGCCCCTTCCACTGAGCGAGTTCGCGCGCCGCATCCGGCGTCATCGCGCGGTGCGCGTGAGCGGCCGGGGTGTACAGGCGCTCCACGTACTCGCGGACCATCCGGCCCGCCAGCACCTTCGGGCCCAGCAGCGTCAGGGTCTGGCGGACCATCTCGATCCAGCGGTCGGGCAACCCGCCCTGGCCCCGCTCGTAGAAGCGCGGGGTGACGCGCTGCTCCAGCAGGTCGTACAGCGCCGCCGCCTCTATGTCGTCCCGCCGGTCCGGATCTGTGCCGGTGCCGTCGGCCGTGGGGATCGCCCAGCCGAAGTCCGGCTGGAACCACTCGTCCCACCAGCCGTCCAGGACGGAAAGATTGAGACAGCCGTTCAGCGCCGCCTTCATGCCGGACGTACCGCAGGCCTCCAGGGGCCGCAGCGGGTTGTTCAGCCAGATGTCGCAGCCGGGGTACAGCTTCTGGGCCATCGCCATGCCGTAGTCCGGCAGGAACACGATCCGGTGCCGGACGCGCGGGTCGTCCGCGAACCTCACCAGCTCCTGGACCAGGCGTTTTCCGCCGTCGTCCGCCGGGTGCGCCTTGCCCGCCACCACGATCTGGACCGGCCGCTCCGGGTGCAGGAGCAGGTCCATCAGACGGTCGCGGTCGCGGAGCATCAGCGTGAGGCGTTTGTACGACGGGACACGGCGCGCGAATCCGATCGTCAGGACGTCGGGGTCGAGGACGCCGTCGATCCACCCCAACTCGGCGGTTCCGGCGCCGCGTTGCCGCCAGGAGGCGCGCAGGCGCTGCCGTACCTCCGCCACCAGTTGCTCGCGCAGGTTCCGGCGCAGCTCCCAGATGTCCTGGTCGGGGATGTCCCCGACCGCGTCCCAGCGGTCCGAGCCGCCGACGGTCAGCGCGTCCTCGGTGCGCCGGCCGCCGATCTGGCGGGCGCCGAGGCGGAAGACCTCGGGGGCGACCCAGGTCGGGGCGTGAACGCCGTTGGTGACCGAGGTGATGGGGACCTCGTCGGGGTCGAAACCCGGCCACAGACCCGAGAACATCTCGCGGCTGACGTGGCCGTGCAGCAGCGAGACGCCGTTCGCCCGCTGGCCCAGGCGCAGCCCCATCACGGCCATGTTGAAGAGGTTGGGTTCGCCGCCGGGGTAGGTCTCCATGCCGAGCTGCAGGATCCGCTCGAGCTCGATGCCCGGCAGTTCGGCGTCGGGGCCGAAGTGGTGGGCGACCAGTTCGCGGTCGAAGCGGTCGATGCCGGCCGGGACGGGAGTGTGGGTGGTGAAGACCGTCCCGGCGCGGACGGCTTCCAGCGCGGAGTCGAAGTCCAGGCCGTCGGCGCACAGTTCGGCGATGCGCTCCAGGCCGAGGAAACCGGCGTGGCCCTCGTTGGTGTGGAAGACCTCGGGTGCGGGGTGGCCGGTCAGTCGGCAGTACGTGCGCACCGCCCGCACACCTCCTATGCCCAGCAGCATCTCCTGCAGCAGCCGGTGCTCGCTGCCGCCGCCGTAGAGCCGGTCGGTCACGCCGCGTCCGCCGAGGTCGTTCTCCTCGACGTCGGAGTCCAGCATCAGCAGCGGCACGCGGCCGACCTGGGCGAGCCAGATGCGGGCGTGCAGCTGCTTGCCGCCGGGCAGGGCGAGGGAGACCTGGGCGGGGGTGCCGTCGCTTTCCTTCAGGAGCGCGAGCGGCAGCTCGTGGGGGTCCAGGACCGGGTAGTGCTCCTGCTGCCAGCCGTCCCGGGACAGGCTCTGGCGGAAGTAGCCGTGGCGGTACAGCAGCCCGACCCCGATCAGGGGTACGCCGAGGTCGCTGGCCGCCTTGAGGTGGTCGCCGGCGAGGATGCCGAGGCCGCCGGAGTACTGGGGGAGGGCGGCCGTGATGCCGAACTCCGGGGAGAAGTAGGCGATGGCGGCGGGCAGTTCGGCGGACTGGCCCTGATACCAGCGCTCCCCCGTGACGTAGTCGCCCAGGTCACCGGCGACCGCGGTGAGGCGCCGCAGGAACCGGTGGTCCTCGGCCAGCTCCGCGAGCCGCCCGGGCGACACGCTGCCCAGCAGCCGTACGGGGTCGTTGCCCGAGGCGGCCCAGCACTCGGGGTCCACGGACTGGAACAGATCGCGGGTCTCGGCGTGCCAGGACCAGCGCAGATTGCGGGCCAGATCGCTCAGCGGCCGCAGGGGTTCGGGGAGGACGGGTCGGACGGTGAATCGACGGATCGCCTTCACGGTTCCACCTCGGGCAGCGCGTGGCAGGGGACGCACGGCGGTGTGCATCCCGTCATCCCTGCGAACGCTATCGGTATGCGGGGCTTCGTAACCACAGTGCGTTTTTGTGGCTGTCAAGCGGAGAGGACAGAGCACGTCCGTCCGAAAAGCGCCGCAACCTTTGCACTTCCCTCATGGCCGATATGGCCGATTCCGCCCCCGTAGGCGTTCTTGTGGCGACTTCTCACGTCAGGAGACGCTGATCCGTGGCGCACCGGTCCACCGCCGGGTACACCCGGCGAACCATGGCCGCAGTGCGCCGAGTTGAGGAGGGGAACTCACACCATGGCACGGACGCGCACACGGCGTCTGCGCCGGGCCGGTGGCCTGACCGCGGTGACCTGTGTCGCCGCGCTGTCGGCCGCCACCCTGCCCGCGCACGCCGTACCGGAGGGGCAGATACTCGGCGCCGGAGAACCCGGTTCCGTCAGCGGCAGTTACGTGGTGACACTCAAGGGAGGAACAAAGGCTCCGTCGGCGGCCGGAAAGAGCCTCGCCGAGAAGTACGGGGCGAAAATAAGCCACACCTACGGCACGGTCCTCAACGGATACGCGGTCCGGGCCGACGAGAGACAGGCCAAGCGGCTCGCGGCCGACTCCCGCGTCGCGTCGGTCGTCCAGGACACCCGCGTGAGACTCGACCACACCCAGAAGAACCCGCCGTCCTGGGGGCTCGACCGCATCGACCAGACCGGCCTGCCGCTGGACCACGGCTACACCTGGCCCGAGTCCGCGGGCGCCGGGGTGACCGTGTACGTGATCGACACCGGTATCCGCGTCTCGCACAAGGACTTCGGCGGCCGGGCGAGCTACGGCTGGGACTTCGTCGGCAACGACAGGACCGCGAGCGACGGCAACGGCCACGGCACCCATGTCGCCGGCACCATCGCGGGCAAGCGGTACGGCGTCGCCAAGAACGCGAAGGTCGTCGCCGTACGCGTCCTCGACAACGCCGGCAGTGGCACGACGGCCCAGGTCATCGCGGGCATCGACTGGGTGACCCGGCACGCGAGGAAGCCGGCGGTGGCCAACGTCAGCCTCGGCGGCCCCCGCAACGCGCAGCTGGACGCCGCCGTACGCAACTCGATCGCGTCCGGCGTCACCTACACGGTCGCGGCGGGCAACGACGGGCTGCCGGCCGGCCTCTACTCCCCCGCCGCGGTGAGGGAGGCCGTCACCGTCGGCGCCACCGACAAGAAGGACGCGCGGGCGGGCTTCTCCAACTTCGGCCCGACCCTGGACCTGTTCGCCCCGGGCGTCTCGATCACCTCGGCGTCGTACGCGAGCGACACCGGCAGGGCGACCTTCTCCGGTACGTCGATGGCGTCGCCGCACGTGGCGGGCGCGGCCGCGCTCTATCTGGCCGACCACCCCAAGGCCGGGCCCGCGCAGGTGTCCAGGGCGCTGGTGGACGGGGCGGTGTCCGGCAAGGTCTCCGGGCGCGGGCTCGGCTCGCCGGACGAACTCCTGCAGGTACCGGGCTCGTAGCGGCCTGTTCACGGCGAAATCCAGGCACCGGCCCCGTTCTTGCGAACGGGGCCGGTCTTGTGTGTAGACATACGCGTGAGTAGTTAACAAAGTGCCGGATTGCGTACCCGAATAGGGTGGGAAGGCTCCTCCGGTACACCCCGCCCGTGCGCCCCCGGGCGCACCCCCACGTGGCAGAGTCACACTGTCGACACAGCACCACCGCAGGACCCACCTCCCCACAGCCATCCGCCCACCCAAGTTGACGCGGACAGGAGCGGTCATGCCCGCCATGCACCACCAGTCGTCCTCACCCCCGACGTCCCGCACCGACGCACTTCCCGTGCAACGCGCCGTCACCGCCGACACCGGACCCCCCGCCGCGGAGCGACCCTCCGCGAGGGACACGTCCGGCGGCGTGGGGCGCATACCCGTCCTCGACGTGCGCCCGGTCGTCCAGCACGGGCGCAGGCCCGCGAAGGCCGTGACCGGCGAGGCCTTCGAGATCTCGGCCACCGTGTTCCGCGAGGGACATGACGCCGTGGCCGCCAATGTCGTCCTGACCGATCCGGACGGCCGCCCCGGCCCCTGGACACCGATGCGTGAACTGGCCCCCGGCACCGACCGCTGGGGCGCCACCGTCACCGCAGGCGAGCCAGGCCACTGGACCTACCTGGTCGAGGCCTGGGGCGATCCGGTCAGCACCTGGCGACACCACGCCCAGATCAAGATCCCGGCCGGGATGGACACGGAACTGGTGCTGGAGGAGGGCGCGCGGCTGTACGAGCGTGCGGCCGCCGGAGTGCCCGAGAGCGCGGGACGGCGTCAGGTGATCCTGGCGGCCGTCGAGGCGTTGCGGGACGAGAGCCGTCCGGCCGCCTGGCGGCTGGCGGCCGCGCTGACGCCCGAGGTGGATGCGGTGTTGGGGCGGTATCCGCTGCGGGACCTGGTCACCGCGTCGGATCCGCTGCCGCTGCTGGTGGAACGGGAGCGGGCCCTGTTCGGCTCCTGGTACGAGTTCTTCCCGCGGTCCGAGGGCACGCCCGAGCGCCCGCACGGCACGTTCGAGACGGCCGCGCGCCGGCTGCCCGCGATCGCCGCGATGGGCTTCGACGTGGTCTACCTCCCGCCGATCCACCCCATCGGCACGACCTTCCGCAAGGGCCCCAACAACACCCTGTCCGCCGGGCCGGACGATGTCGGCGTGCCCTGGGCGATCGGCTCCCCCGAGGGCGGCCACGACGCCGTCCACCCCGACCTGGGCACCCTCGAGGACTTCGACCGCTTCGTCGCCAGGGCCGCCGAACTCGGCCTGGAGATCGCCCTGGACTTCGCCCTGCAGTGCTCCCCGGA